>CAYYHV010000405.1:0-3278 GCA_964471695.1 uncultured Pirellulaceae bacterium | reverse complement strand
GATTTTAGCATCCTGCACTTGCCCAATGGCTTGCATCACCCGAGCCACCTCTCGATGCTTGACATCCTTGCCGGCCTTGATGACCACCTGCTCCTTGTTTTCTTCGAGCAGCATCTTGTCGATATAGTCGGCTATGGCGGCTTCTTGTTCAGCCAAATCTGTCGCTGCGACTCGCAACTCGTCGTCCGTACCGTTGCCAAGAAAGACGTTGATCATCTCGCCCTTGCCAGACGTAATGGTGACAAAGGCCGAACTCTTCGTCGTAACTGCTGTACCGTTTTTGGCTTTCGGAAGCGTAATCTCCGAATCCGAATCCATTTTGGATGCGACCAGGAAGAAAATCAGCAGAAGGAAGGTGATATCGATCATCGGAGTGATATCCATCTCAGAATCCTCCAGCGGCCGCTTGGGCATCTGGAATTCATCATCCGATGGTGCGTTGATATCGAAAACGTCGGGTCCTGTACTCACGATTACGATTCCGAGGTTCGTTTGAACGTATTGAAGAATCGCGTCAATCCGGCGCCGACCAGATCTTCCATTTTCCGAATACGGATGTTGATACTTGCCGTGCAAAGTACTAATGGAATGGCGATCGACAATCCAGCCGCGGTGGTAATCAACGCGACCATAATGTCCGAAGCCAGCGCATCGGGTCGGACGTTCTCCGCACCCGCCAGTTTGGCAAAGGCACCCATCATCCCCATGACCGTCCCGAGCAAACCGATCATTGGTGCGCTCTTGATCACAGTATTCACCCAGCTCAATCGATGTTCGAGATCAGCGAGTACATCACGTTGAAACCGATCCATCACCAGATGTCGCACATTCGCATATCCAAGGCTGCGGTTCTTCACCGCCAGCAGCGCCAACTGGGGAACCGCGCGCAAGTCGCCATCCAACTGCGCCTCGACACTCCCAAAGTCTCCGGATTTCATCAGGGGTTCAATTTGATCAAGCAACGCATCTTGCTCTTCCTCATTGCGAAATCGCTTCTGCGATACACGAGTCCAAACCATGATGACGCAGAATGCTCCCCACAATGCGACTCCCGCCAACACAAAGTAGATTGCGTTCGCGATATAGCCAGTCAAAGCCCCCATGCCACTCGATTGTGCGAGTAGCGGGCTGAGCATTTGTTCAATGCCGCTAAAAACCATTATGGCCTCGTAATTCTCAGCTAATTCGTTGCTAATACCATCCAACCACCCATCTTAACTCAACGGCATGCCTGTGGTTGGCCCCCATCTTAAGAGACTCTATCTGCGTCCAGCCCTCTTGCGCTGTTCCAGAACATGGAAGATATACTTCCCGCCCTGAAGCTTGACGCCAAAAACTGTTTTTTCAATATCCAGAATCGAAAGCTCCGGATTGTGATCGTGCTCCGCCTTGAAAAGAAGCTGCTCAGTGCGAGGCGGATAAAACTGTACGTGGGTTTTTCCCGATGTCGATATGCCGGCTCGAGACAAAAGCTGTTTGTCTGCAGCCTTCAGGGCTCCTTGCTTCCACATCATGTAGATTCGCTCTTCGTCTTCACCTTTGCCTTTTCTCGTCTCAGGACGACGCTTGGCGAGATTAAAGGCGTAGTCAATCGTAGGGCTTCCGCCCCCGAGAACGCCTAATTCAATTCCAAAGCTATCCAGCTGTTTGGCGTACACGTCCAATGTCGAAGTCGTGAATAAAATCTGCCACCGCTCCCAGCGTGGAATAATGTCGGCTGTTCCAGCTCCACCAGGTCCGCCGCCACCGCCTCCTCCCTTACCTTTGTTCGATGCGCGAGCATCACCTTCCAGCGCCTCGAGAGTCGCTGTCTGGCTGGAGATGGCATCCGTGACCGCGTCCAACATTTCTTCAACTTCGGGTTCCTGCAGATCCTCGACTTCTTCGTCCCCAGGTTCCTCGAGATCATTACCTTCGCCTAACGGCCCACCAGCCGGCAATGGCTCGATAAACTCGATGGCAACATCTTCCTGCCCCACCCAAACCTGATTGCTGTACCAAACAATGAAAAGCATCGTCACCGATACGCCGACAAGAATCAGCAATGCAATCAGCAGGCTGGCGACGCGGTCATAAGACGAAACCGACAACGACGCCCTCGATGGTGGACGCTGGACATTCGTAGTTTCGGCAGTGGGCGAAGTTTGACTCACGCGTTAAAAGTTCGTTTCAAAAAAGGCGGAATGCAAAGGGCAGGGGACGGACAAATACAAAGCGATTGGACGCCATTACTCTAGGAACATGGCATCCGGGCGAACCGACCGATACCACTCCTTCCACTTGAGAATTGCGGCTTGCTTCTGATCGTTATTCGGATAGTTGGGCAACTTGAACCCGGTGAACTTTCGCGAGATAAATCGCAATGCGTCCCGCGCTGCGTGGACGACTTTGGAATCGTTATCGCCCAGTGCAAAAATCAGAACCGGTACGTTGTTAAAGTCTCGATGTTTCGCCAGTGCCTGCACCGCCAGGCGGCGAGCCTCGGTGTCACCGGTTTGAGCCAACCTTCGAAGCCGCTGAATCTCACCCTGGCGTCGCCCCGGGTCGCTACTCAGCAAAACCGAACCTGGATTGTCCGCCAAAGCCGCAAAGTCCGGATGATCGGGGTCCTCCATGATCGACATGATCTCATCAGGCGAAGCCGTTAGTGGTTCGGTCACGATTTTGCCGCGTCGCAAGCGAACCTTTGAAGTATCTTTCGGCAGCCCTTTGCCACCCGTCAACAAGCCTTGCCCCAGGCTGGCTTGAATCGATTTCTTGGTACTACGCATCATGAACAAAGCAGCGAATGCAGTGTCCGATGGAGCGTGAATTCCGGGAAACCCGCCGTCTGCTTTCTGCACTGTCTGCAACCAGCGGACGCCCATGTCATACCAACCACTTGTATCTTTTGATTTGTCAATCTGCTCCTGAAACGATTTGTATCGCTCTAAACCGTACAGGAAATAACAGTTGTAGTCGGGACCAGCCGGCATGGGCACCGTGAGGTTTTCGGCAAAGTAGCCGTTGCCATCGTCCATGGCGCGACGAACATGCGGAAGTAAATTTGCACTCAATCCGCGACGCTTTACGCGTTCCTTCTTCTCCGCAGGATCAACCCACAACTGAAAAGCCGCAGGGAGCGTCGCTTCCTCCTTGGATACTTTCTTCAGCTTATCGCCCACGCCCATCATGTCGGAAACGATGTACACGCTTCCCAATCCACCAGCACAGAGGGACAACCGAACTTCGTTTTGCGTAACGCGATTCGCACCACCCAACTGCCCCGGGTCTTGGCC
>CAYYHV010000404.1:0-6931 GCA_964471695.1 uncultured Pirellulaceae bacterium | reverse complement strand
ACCAAACTCTGTTTGAGATGGAAAACAGTGAGCTCGAGTTCACCGAGGGTGCCCTGGAAGCCATTGCCCGCAAAGCGATGACGAAAGACACCGGTGCTCGTGGGCTTCGTTCCATCATCGAGGAAGTCATGCTCGACATTATGTTCGAACTGCCTGACCAATCGCAGGGTCAGAAGTACGTTGTGACCGAGGAGATCGTTGACGGGCAGGACCAACTCTTCAAGGTCCCTAAATCGAAGAGCGCCTAGTCACGCTCACCAACCTCCTAGCGAAATACTACAGGCCGGCATTTGCCGGCCTGTTTTTTTGTAGGTCACGCCAGCAACACTGGCGCGCGTCGCAGGCAAACTGTAGAGGAACGGTCGACTTGCGCGATTCCCGTGATAAAGCACGACCAGCTAGCGAGTGAATAATGTTGGTCATCACTTCAGGTGACGATGCTAAGACACAGAACACTCCGTTCTAATGCTACTCATCCTAGCAACGGTTGCGACATGTTGGCTACGTCCAAGCGTGCCGCGGAAGGTTGGCGGATCGTAGTCCTTGTCCTAACACTGGTAATCTTTGCTGGTGTCGCCGACGGGCAAAACGATGCCTTCCAATCCATTCCGGACACGAGATTATCTTCGAACGAATCGGCCGCGACGGTGTCCCGTCGTCGCGGCCCAACGTGCGCTTCGGTTGAGGAAATCGCTCCGACATCGCATGAAGAAACGGTGCCCCAGGCGAGGGGGCTCGCCATCTGATTGAGCATCCTGCCGCGGCGAATTCACCAAGCTATGCGTCTTATCCGATTGGTATCGACGAAGCCATGTTGTTAGCCATGGATAACAACAAGTATCTGAATGTCTTGAATTATCGCCCAGCATTATGGGAGACGCGTGTTGCTGAGGCGGCCTCAATCTTTGATCCGCGAGTCGGATTTGGTCAAGTCTTTGAGGAAAGAACGGCGCCTCTTACCAGCAATGTGACGGCGGCGGGGACGGGGGCGACTTCTCAACTGCAACAGACGCTCGAGCCGTGGCCCGACATGCCCAGTAATGCCGTGTACCAACGTCGCTACCGGGATGGTTCGAACGTCAGTTTGAACTACGACCATCGCTACGAACGACTCGAACCGGCTGGGGATTTTCGATTAGTAAACCCCGCCTGGCATACCGGGTTGTCGCTGGGAATCGAAAAGCCTCTTCTGCGTGGGGCTGGGATCACGGCCAATGAAGCGAAGATCAATATCGCTCGGGAATTCTATTTTCGTGCCGCCCATGACGTACAGCAGGCAATGAACTATCTGGCTCGAACCGTCCGTCGAGCCTATTGGGATTTGAATTTGGCGTATCGCCTGAATGAAATCCAATCCCAAGCGCTTTCTCAGGTGGCAACTATGTCGGAGCAGGAGCGCAAACGCTACCAACTTGGCAGTTCAACAACAGCCAATGTGGCTCAAGCCCGCGAACTCTACGAGCGGATTCGTGCACTTCATCTGGAATCGGAACGGCAAATACTGGCTGAGGAACGGCGATTGCGGCAGTTGATTGGGATACCGTCGGTTGACGACAAGTTCTTTACGATTCCGCGAAACGTCGTCCAGTCCGACCCAACATCTCGGCTGAGCGAATCGACGCTCGAATGGGAAATCGCACTGGAATGTGCGATGACGACTCGTCCCGAACTGGCCGCGCAGCGACACCACATTGCGGCGTATCGTCACGAAGTCGGATTGCGTGAAAATGAAACGCTGCCCGACGTTTCGGTGCTCGGTAAAGTCTCAATATCGGGACTCGACAATGAACTGCCGGAATCGTTCAACGAGATGTTGGATGGCGACAATCGAGGCTGGGCTGTTGGTATGGTTTATCGGCGACCCGTAAACAATTGTCTTGCTAACGCGCTGCTGCGACGTGCCCAACTGCATGTTGCCCAGCAGCAGGCGGTGCTCGAACAGTTGATGCACACGGCTCAACATGAACTAAGACGAGCCTACAACGACTCTATGGTGGCCATCCAGCGATACGAGATTCAGTCCGCGCGTGTCGAGGCCGCGCTGGAGCGACTAGTCACCAGTCGTAAACAATTTTCTTCGCGTCGCATCGGCTCGCTCGACTATTTGCTTCGAGCCCAGGAGTCTCATATCGACGCGTTACTCAGTCAGGCGCGGGCTGCCGCAGAGCTCCGCAAGTCGCTGGAAGAATGGGACTATCAACGGGGTGTGATTCTCACAAGGCAGTGGCAAAACGCACAATCGGCGGGCGCAGTAGGGGATCTGTCCGAGTGATTCGGGTTCTTCCGAATATTGGGACCGTCGCGGCTCGAATCGCAAGCTACATACTTGTGACCACTTTCGCGCACTAACTGCGCTCACTCCCAACGCCACGGTATTGTGATCCTACTGCCCACCCCTACGCCCGAATTGCGCCGCGCGATGTATCGCAGCATTCCGTTGCTGTTGCTTGTTGTGGCTACGATCTTGTTCAGTATCTGGATTGGTGTGCGCGTGGTCTGGCCATCTTACCAAGACCCGACCAGTCGCATGTTTACCTCTGGGTTGGGGTATGCCAAAGTCCTGCGAAAGCAGGGCAAGCCGTTTCCAGTCACAACAGCGCGTGTCACCGATCGAACTGTCCATGCCAGGTTTCTCGGTGAGGGACTGATGCGCAGTGAGCCCGTTCAGGTTCCTGTGATTGCCATGAGTCGCATCCTCAGGGTCTTCGTGGATGCTGGCGACCGAGTCCATGAGGGACAAGTTCTCGTAGAACTCGACCCAAGTCGCCTGAAAATAAAAATTAACGCAGCCAAAGCCCAAGTCGCAACAGCTCAGGCTGAGCTGGAACGCACACGAATCGGCTCCGCCTACATTTTGGAAAAGGAACGTCCCGAACGGGACATCATCCGACTGCAGTCTGCGACCAGTGAGGCCGGCATACGCCAAGAACTGAATACGCTCTACTCTCAGCTTTCATTGGAAGGGCTGATCAGCAAAGAAGATGCGCTGCTGAAACGCATTGAGAATAACAAAGCCATCGGACGGTTGGAGGAAGCCCGACTTGCCCTCAATACTGCCGAGGAAGGACGTCGGCAGAGCCTGGCGATTGCGGAAGCCGCGTTGCGGGATGCCGAGCTGTCACTTGAATATCGCGAAAACGAATTGCGAGACTATACGGTCGTTGCCCCGGCTGATGGGATCATCGAACGTCGGCTGGTGCATTCTGGCGAATACAATCAGGACCCTGGCAAGCCTGGTTTTCTGATGATGTCGGGGTTATGGTTCGAAGCCTACCTTGATCAAACAGCCATCGGGAAGTTCTCGGTTGGTCAGCAGGCGGTCGTTCATCTTGAAGCCTTTGCCGGCGAAGAGTTTGGCGGCAAGGTCACCCACATCCAACCCATGGTCAGCTACAGCCTTGGAGGGCCAGAAACCAATCGACCCATACGGCCGCTTGGCACCGGCGCTCCCGAATGGCCAGCCACATTTTCTATTCGCATCCAGCTCGAACCCAACCCACGTTTAGTTCCAGGTCTGACTGGATTCGCTCGCATCACGATCGAAAGTCACGGATCTGCCGTGCCTCGCGGGGCTGTCCAAGCGGTATCTGGAAACAAAGCGATTGTCTTTGTCGTGAACGAAGACCACTTTACTCCCACAAGTGTCACGACGGGTGAGTCGTCGAATGGTTGGACGCAAATTGTCGAGGGATTGGACGACGATGCCGAAGTCATCCTCGATGGCCATCAAGTCCTCGAGCCGGGGGATCGTATCCAGGTTACCAATGAGTATGATTCGGCATTCTTCGATTCACTGCGCACGGAAGATCGTCGATGAATCGCGCTGTGATCATCGGAACGACACTCGTGGGGCTGCTGTGTCTGGGACTCAGCGCGTCTTCAAGCTGGTTCGATGTACCGGTTTCTTTGGTCATCGAAAGCTCAACGGAGCTTGGCGAGGTGCTTCGTGTTGATGCTGCCGCGCCTGCCGTCACACGTTTCTTCCAGGCGGCTGCAACGATCGTCGTCATTTTAATTCTGTTTCGAATCGGCAATCGGTTGCGCTGGGGCAATCGTCTAAGTGCGCTTGGGATAACGCATTCCGTTGGTCGCCCGCAATCCTCGGTCGCCGTCACTATTGCCAGCGTTTGGTTGGTTGTCGCAGCCTCGTATCCTTTCTTCGTCATGATTCGAGAGCCGGAAATTGCGGCGCATGCGACATGGTTGCAAATGCAACACGACAATCTCATCTGGTTAGGCGGTGATATCAATACATCGCAGGAGCTCAGTCGAACAGGTTGGAAATCCAAGGTCTACGTGGTGGATGCTCCAAGGCAATTGTCGGTGATGAAGCTACCATCGTGGTCGCCTACCGAGATCGGTATGAACCGATTTTCCGAACTCGTCGAGTGGCTAGGGTACTCCAACGCTTTCTGTCAGTTCGTTCGTCGGGGATGGAAGCTGGCGATGATCGGCGGAGTCGCATTGTTATTGGTAACGTATTTCGAGAACTGGGAATTGCAACTGGGGCGAGTCGGATACTCCGTGGGACTGATCGCGATGTTGTCCGCTGCGTTCGCAGTCGCAGCGTGGTCTGTACCTTTTGCGGCGAGTCGCCAAATTGCGCGTGCGGCAGGGAATACCACATCGGGGAACTTTTCGGCTGCCGTTCAAGACCTTGATCGTGTTGCGGCCATTCTTCCCGTCATCGCCCATGACACCTACTACGTGGCTCAACGAGGATTGCTGGATTGTCGTTTGGGCGACGACTCGGCTTATGCAAAACTCTTCACTGCCGTTCAAAGCGAATCGGAGGGGCGATTTCATCAGGCATTATTCGTTTCTATCAGATGCAGCAGTTCTTTGCGCTGCTGACGGTCTACCTGTTCTGCAAGGGTTTTGTGACGGAACAGTCTCAAGGGTATCGTTATCTGACAACGTTAGCCTTCTTGGCTGCCGTACTCAGCCAGGAGATCAGTGCCGTGATGGCATTCCCACTTGCGATGGGTTACATCCTGTTCAGCAAGGACTTGGGATGGCGAGCAAACCTGAAACTTGCAGCATTGGTAGCTTGGGCGATCGGCATGATCGTGCTGGACTACGCCGTCTTCCAGACTCGTTGCCTGACTCGAGTCGAAGGCGTGTCGCCCAATCTTGAGGCTGCCGTGAAGCCGCACTTTTGGCAACCGTATAACTTCTTCTCGTTATTCATCGGATACTCGAGGCTGCATTTGCTCTTGAGCTTCTTCCTTTTCGCAGGGTTGCCACTCGCGTGGCGGGAGCGCCGCCGCAACACACTGGCTTTTCACTTTATTCTGTTCGCTGGAGTTGCGCTGACCAATTTGTTAGTGACCCATGTGAGCGTTCGATATCAGTTCTGGCTGTTTCCCATCTGGGTACTACTTTCGCTCGACTCCATACGATCGGTCATCAGCTGGCTGTCGACCTGGATGTATGAAGAAAACCAGCACCGAAATCGACACATGGTGATAGTTGGGATTTCGACTGCTGTCATCTTCGTCTCGGTGGTGTTGTCGTGGTCGCCATGGCGCATTCCAGGCTCCTATGACTTGAAGATACTTGGCGACTCGACGGGCGCATTTCGATACGTGCGAACCGAACTGCGGGACGGAGACCGAATTGCCGCCACGGAACCGCATACGCACGCGGGATTGTTGGAAGCCGGCCAAATCGACTTTGATGTTTCCATACCGCTGCTTTACGATTTTTCCGTGCTCAAAGATGGGCGGCTGATTGATCGAAACGGCGGAGCCACGGTCGTGGCCAGTCTGGATGAATTCCAAAAAGTATGCCGAGAGAATGATCGAGTATGGGTTCTGTTGAATCGCGAGAAGTTTCGTACACGAGGCAAGAATTTGCGATGGGAGTATCCGGGAGCCCGCTTCGAAAGTTTCCTTCGGAAGAATTGCGAGCTTAAGCATCGCACGTATCTGTGGCATGTCTATCTTTGGGACCGAGCAAACGGTTTGTACATACCATTTCGCCAACACGGCGCGTAACGCGGACCATGTTGTTGTGCCGGTAAAATTTGCTGGCAAAGCCGATTCATGCTCCAGCAAACCTTTCCGGTTCGGAAGTGGTCGAGCCGCGTTCTTAAAAATCTCGGCGACGAAAAAGCCTTGGGAACAGGGTTCAAAATGATTGTGGCCACATTGTTTACGGTTTGGGCACGCCAACTGCAATTCCCACCTGACACAATGACGCCGCCGCGACCACAACGGAACGAAAAAATGACTAACTTGCAACTCTTCGCCGCTAATCAAATTGCACATAACTTTTCCGACGAAACCTATCAACTGATGGACGACTTGCTTAGCCACTTTGATGGCGAACTCGACGGCAGAAGTATTGCGGTTTGGGGGCAGGTGGAAGGTTCACGTGAGTTGTCTGCTGAAACAATGTTCTTCGTGGACTGGCTGGTCAACCAGGGAGCAAATGTTCGCCTGCACGCTCCTGCAGAGGTTGACTGGCCCCAGACTCAAGTCGAGTGTTTTGCGTCATCATGGGACGCTCTGCTCAAGGCAGAGGCTGTCGTTGTGATGACGGACAACGTTCGCTACTCAGCGTTCGACGCCGGACGATTCCGTTGGTATGCCGGATCAGCCGCTATCTTCGACCTGTCGGGAAGCGTTGCACCGTTTGATCCCATTTGCCAAATCACCGTAAGCAAACCAAGTTCGCACACGACCGTTTCCGGTGGGATTGATGGCTCTTCTGCGGCAAACGTATGTCAATATCGCAGAATTGCAGTTTGAACGGAACGAACAATCAGTTGTCGTGGCGTTATGGGCGAGTCGTCAGGATGATGGCTCGCCCATTTCTTTTTCTTGTTGATTCCGGATGGGACGCTGATTCAGTTGAATAACGCGTTAAACCGGAATAAACACGACGTCACCTACAAGTCGACGCAGGAAGTCTCCGTGCGCACGGT
>CAYYHV010000403.1:0-6933 GCA_964471695.1 uncultured Pirellulaceae bacterium | reverse complement strand
GTCTTGAGCTGATAAGGGACTTGGAATCGATGCACCGATAGCGAGCACGATCAGGATTATCTGCGGATTGAAGAAGTACGGGGAAAGGTTTTTCATTGCTGAATGGCGCTCAAATCCCGCTGTCCTCAATCGTTGCAACGATGCAGCGTTCAGAACACGTTCGTCGAATCGCGTAGCTCCTGGTTGTTGGGAGAGCTTTGTTTGGAATCCGTTACGTGGGGCTGTCCGCATCCACGATCATCATCCCGGTCTGTTTGCCGAAGAAGTAGAGGAAGCATCCACCGATGGCAACCGTCGCTATAGCCTCAGCAGGCCCGTCGAGTCTTGCTGACAAGTAGTCACCTGAGGCAAAAATTGCGGCAGCCAAGAAGATCATCAGAGTAACCCGTGCCCAGAAGTGAGTTTCCGCTTTTGTGGATGATGATTGGTTCATAACAGACTGCCGTGAATTGACTGGTGAGTGAGCGTCGATTCTAGCATCGTGGTGCAATCGGGCAAATCTGGTGCGGCAACTACTACGACAGCGACAGCGGTCGACGTCAATCTTGAAAGTAGACTTTCTTGACGAAATAAGCGGCTGGCCCTTGGTAAGTTTCGCCAACTGCAGCCGGTACAATGATACGACTGGAAAATTATCGACGGCATCTGCCAGCAAACGCGTCATCCTTCATTCAACTCTGCGTGTAACCAGCATAAGATATATCGTCCTATCAAACCGTTTGAGGATTGATTCATCAGCCACATCGTCTCCAACCTATTACGCTTAGTTGTTGTCATCCTGTTGGCGGTCTGCCCCGCCACTAGGGCTGATGAAGTCCGTATCGCCACGACGATTGCACCGGCGATGCAACAGTTTTGCATCAAGTGTCACGGGCAAGACGGAGAAGTTGAAGGGGAAATTGATCTCACTCAACTGTTGGCGAACGATCTTGCTGGCGAGGCAGCGGCTTTGAAGAAGCTCGTTGATGCGTTAGATACGTCGCATATGCCGCCTGAGGAAGAACCGCAGCCGTCCTTGGAATTGCGGAAGCAGATGATTGAGGCTTTCAAGCGGCTTCTCTACAAAACAGCCGCCAATTCTGTTGACTCGATGCGAACTCCGATGCGGCGGATGAATCGGTTCCAATACAACAATGCTGTGGTCGACTTGTTTGAACTGAAGTGCATTGTGTTCACCTTGCCGGAACGAACAATGCGAGTCCATCGTGACTATTTTCGACCTTCCACAGGAAAGATGCCAGCGACGGTTACTGTTGGAAATCGTCCCCTGGGTAAATCGCAAATGATCGAGCCCCGACTGTCGGGTGTTGCGGCATTTCCTCAAGATTTGCGGGCCGAACATGGATACGATAACCGCGCCGATCATCTTTCAATGTCTCCCTTACTAATGGAGTCATTCCTTAAACTGGGCCAGTCGATAACGCAGAGCCCCGATTTTGAACCGAAACGCGTTGGCATCTGGAGTCAGTTTTTCGCGTCGCCTCAAGCGGATGCTGATTTGTCGATCGAGGTGCATTTTCGGCTTCGAGCGTTTCTGACCCGAGCCTTTCGCCGATCGGTAAGTGATGATGTGGTTCGTCGGTACGCCCACTTCGTGCACTCTGCGATGGAGTCGGGTAGCTCATTTACCGACGCGATGAAAGCCGTCGCGTCGGCAACACTCGCTTCCCCTCGTTTCTTGTATCTGTTCCAAACACACTCGGAATCCGGTGAAGTGGCTGATAGCCATCTTGCTGACGAGTTTGAACTCGCTTCTCGACTCTCCTTCTTTCTTTGGGGCAGCATGCCTGATGAAACGATTTTGGGGCTGGCGGCAGAGGGACGACTTGGTGAGCAACTTGAGAAGCAGGTTGACCGGATGCTGACTGACCGAAAGTTGAAACGATTTTGTGATAGCTTTCCGGCTCAGTGGCTTCAACTGGATCGGATCATTTCATCCTTGCCCAATCGGGAACGGTTTCCACAGTTCTATTTCTTAAAGTATCGAACGAGCATGCACATGATGCTGGAGCCATTGCTGCTGTTTGAAACCGTGTTAATTGAGAACCGGCCAATTACCCAGCTCATTGATCCGGATTTTACGTACCGATCTGCCAAACTGGAACAAGCCTACGGGCCGCTTGGAAGTGCACCAAAAAAGGTTGGGCCAGGCGTGACGGTATTGAAATTCAAACGAGTGCCTATCACGGATCGACGCACCGGCGGAATCGTGACGAATGCCGCCGTGTTAACAATGACTTCCGGACCGGAGAGGACAAAGCCGATTACGCGCGGAGCGTGGGTTGCTGGGGTAGTCTTTAACGACCCGCCTGACCCGCCGCCGGCTGATGTTCCGCCACTGGCAGAGACGCCGTCTGCCGATGAACAGGGCAAGACACTGCGCGAACGGTTGTCTGCGCACCGTGAACGAGCCGATTGTCGAGGCTGTCACGAACAGATTGATCCGCTGGGTTTCGCGTTGGAAAATTTCGATGCGGTTGGCGTTTGGCGAGATGTCTACGAAAACGGCCGAGACATTGACGCATCGGGTAAGCTCTACCGAGAACACCCATTTTCGAATCCGATGGAGTTTAAGGATGCGATACTGGCTGAGAAAGATCGGTTCTGCCGAGCCTTCGCTGAGCATCTGTTGTCCTTCGCGCTTGCCAGAGAATTAGGGCCTGGTGATCAAATGGCACTCGAGAGGATTACGGCCAACGTTGCGGCTGACGATTATAAGTTCAAGACGCTGATCAAGCAGATTATCTTGAGCGAGCCTTTTCGGAAGAAATCATGAGCAGTACACGACGTCAATTTCTGCGTGGCATCGGTGGAGCCGCGTTGGCTCTGCCTTGGTTGGATAGCTTAGCCATCGCGGAGCAACCGTCGACGGAAACGCCACTGAAAACGGCTCACTTTTATGTTCCTATCGGCGTTGTGCGGCGTGGCTTCTTTCCAGGAGAAGCCGACCACATTATTCCCCAAGGCAATTTGGGGAATGTTATGAAATCCTTGGGCAAGCAGAATCCGAAACGCAGCGTGCAGCCGCTGGGCGAGCTCACGCCGACCATGCAACCATTGGAAGACTTGAAGCAGGACGTCAATCTGATCACGGGGATGGATCGGATATTTCAACAAGGTACCGACGTTCATGCGCAATGTGCCTCTTGTTATCTGAGTAGCGCCAAGCCGTATACGATCAAGGGGACAGCCTGGCCGCTCGACCGAACGCTCGACCATCTTGTGGCGGAGTACGTTGGCACGACGACTCCGTTTCGCACATTGGAATTTAGTTGCAATAGTCATCGAGACAACAAGGAGTCAATCTATTTCGACAACATCTCGTGGTACGGCACAGGCCATCTGGCTCCGTCGATTCGTAACCCTCGAACGATGTATCATCGGCTATTCTCGACACAGGAAGCAGATCGCTACCGTGACATCACAGGGCTGGTTCTAGAGGATGCGCAATCGCTGCAGAAGGAACTTGGTAAAGCCGATCGGCACAAGTTTGCAGAGTACTTCGAGTCCATTCGAGCGATTGAGACTCAGATGGATCGGCTTGAGAAGTTGAAGAACGAATTGTCGCTTGTGCAATTTGAGGAACCAACCGACGCTTATCTGCCTCGCGGAGAATACATTCGTCTGATGGGGGATTTGATGGTCACTGCCCTTCAATCGGGGCTGACGAACGTGGCGACGTTTATGGTTGGGCCGGAACGATGGGATACACCGTACATGTTCGATGGTCTTTTTTCGAAACCTCGCAGCCACCATCAGATGTCACACAATCAGACGAAAATGATCGACGATCTGCTCAAGATAGATCGTTTTCACATGGAACAGTACGCCTATTTGGTAGCGAAGATGAAGAGCATCGAAGAAGCAAACGGAAATTCGTTATTGGACAATACCCTGTTCACGTACGGTTCTGGTTTGGGAGATGGGTCCACGCATCAGTACAACGATTTACCGATCATCATGGCTGGCGGTGGAAAACGCGTGAAATCTGGCCAACATATTAATATGCCGGAAGGGACACCGCTGGCGAACCTCTGGCTGACGCAAGCTCGTATGCTCGGTCACCCGATGCAGAATTTCGCCGACAGTACGGGCACGATCGACGAACTGCTTGTTTAAGTGGTTGGATAGCGGCGTCGGTAAACGGATATCCGTTCGTCAGCTAGGACGATTGCACCAAGGGTGTGAATCCCCCATAAGCCATCCGCTCCGCATCAAACCCCGAATCTATCGAATTCATCAGCTCCGCCATTCTTGGATCGGCAGCGACTTTCTTGTTTGCCAGATCGCGTGCTTCACGAGAGTCAAATACTACCCATCCAAACACGATGGCTTCATCTTCCGAGGTGGCGAGAAGATCAGGGAACGACCGTGTTCCTTCCAGATTCATATCTTCACCGACGTATTCGCAGTAGTCGACGGCGCCGTGTTCTTTCCAAATCTTCGCGACAGATTCAACAAGACGTTGGTAGTCGCTCAGGCGATCCCGCGGAATGGGAAGAACGAATCCGTCGATGTAGTTAGCCATAACTGCTCCGATGTTTACGTGATTGTTGTCATCCGTCTCCGAATATCGTACCGCACTTTAACGGTTCCTCATGAAATCAGCGACTTGCCGAAAGAATGAGATCAAGTCGGAGGCGATGTCGTCGGGGATCTCGGTTTCCACCATGGCTTGATGCATAAGTTCCAGCCACCGGTCGCGTTCGGGCTCGCCAATCGCAAAGGGTGCGTGTCGCATTCTCAGCCGCGGATGGCCGCGTTCTCGTAGGTAACGATCCGATACACCGAAACGATAGATAAGAAAGTCGCGAAGCCTCGCTTCGGCACCTTCCCAATCGTCATCGGGATACATTGGCCCCAACAAGTCATCCTCAGGGACTCGGCGGTAAAAGGCGGCGACTAAATCAGCAAAGCCTTGTTTTCCGAGTGTTCGTCCGATTCGCAATTCCGCCTCTTCCACTACCGAATCCCTCAATTATTGGTCGTTTGAACCACGTCTGCCGTCTATCGCAACCGTCTCTCATGATGACGGAGCGTAAATGTTATAATCTGAACGTTAAAGTCGCAGCACATGTGTGCGTTTTCCCATTTTTTAATGGCAAAGTCGATCCGGATGCGAAAGCGGGCTGTAAATCATGACAGCTAGATACACATATTGGTTGCCTTGCGCCACGGTTCTGTTGGGGTTTGCAATATCCGGATGTACGGACGGCCATAAGACGCCGTCATCCAACGGTGAAGCGCTCGTTTCAAAATTGCCGCCGGAATCGGAATCGCAGCCATCGGGGCTTGCCGCGGACGGCAACGAAGAGTCGCCGTCGTCGGACGCCCCAATTGATTCGATTCGCCAAGTCCCTGTCGTCGGTCGTCGTAAAGATGACGAGGTCAAACTCAATGAGTTACTAGATCCGGCTTCCACAGGTTGGACGAGCGAAGCGTTCAACGATGCGGCTGGGAAACGACTGAAGTTACTGGCAAAGTGTATCGAGTCATCGAAAGTACAGACCCAAACTGATTTCGGCACGCTCATTGTCGAAGGGTTTCAGTGTGCGTCCCTAGTTCCTGAAACCGACGAGGCATTCCGCGACCAGAAAATTATTGTTCGCCGACAACGCGACTTGTCTGTCGCAAACCCCGCTGGCTGCTCGGTAAAAGAGTTCTCAGGCTATATCAAGCAACTGCGACAACTTGGGAGACACGCCTCTGTGTCCAAACCAGTTGACCCATCTGAAGATTATCACGTCAAATTTAAAATCGTTGGCGTGGAACTCGACAAGTCTTCGGCGCGCACAGAAGTCTATGCTGAGGGAGCCGGTCGATTTGGTGCCAAGTCGTTGCAGTGGCGCGCCAATTGGTCGATAGCTTGGAGTCTTCAACGAGACGGTGCACACAAAATTCAGTCGATCGTCGTGGACGGGTATGAACAGACGATTCTGGCTGGTGGACGTTGGTTGGTCGATTGTACGGAAGGCGTGTTGGGCACTCAGTCGGCTTTTCGCGATCAATTGCGATACGGAATGGACCATTGGATTCGACGGATCCCCTCGTCGATGCGGATCAATCGGCTGGGACACAATGGCATCGCGTTAGGTGACGTCAACGGCGACGGTCGGCATGATCTTTATGTTTGCCAGTCCGGTGGGTTGCCGAATCGGTTGTTTATAGCATCGCCCGACGGGAGCGCAAACGACGAGAGTCGCGCCGCGGGAGTCGACTTTTTGGATGATTCGACATGTGCGCTGCTGGTGGATTTGGACAATGATGGCGATGAGGATTTGGCAATCGTCACAATCGGTGGCGGACTGCTGCTTGAGAACGACGGTCATGGCAAGTTTCGTGTCCGGACTACGCTCTTGAACTGTGGCAACGCTTTCTCGCTAACTGCAGTCGACTACGATCTTGATGGTCGTCTGGATTTGTATGCGGCGAGGTACTGGCCGTCGGCGGAAGATCGTGGCGATATTCCCCTGCCCGTCCCGTACTTTGACGCTACCAATGGTGGGGGTAACCTGCTCTTTCACAACGACGGAGAATGGAAGTTCCGTGATGTGACGGAGGAAGTGGGATTGGATGTCGACAATACTCGATTCTCAATGGCAGCCGCCTGGGATGATTTTGACAACGACGGTGACGACGACCTCTATGTTGCCAACGACTTTGGCAGAAACTGCTTGTACCGCAACGATGCGGGGAAGTTCACGAACATTGCACGTCAGGCGGGAGTCGAAGATGCGGCTTCTGGCATGTCGGTGACATTCGGTGATTACGATCACGACGGCGACTCAGATATTTACATCAGTAACATGTTCTCATCGGCGGGTAGTCGCATCACCTACCAACGGCACTATCAGGATCGGTTCGGAACCGACGGAACCAAGGCGATGCAGCATATGGCACGAGGGAACACGCTGTTTCGCAACGGTGGTGATG
>CAYYHV010000402.1:0-6933 GCA_964471695.1 uncultured Pirellulaceae bacterium | reverse complement strand
TCTCGATGCCGCGATGCCCACCCGCGAGGTCTACATCAAGGGTCCGGGGATGATTTTCAAAGGGAACCCCAAAAAGTACATCACAGAAGTGCAAATGTTCGTGGCTTGACTCGCCCGTTGCGATCAGAAATCCCGAAATATGAGGCGAGATTCTCGCTCACCTAGCTCGTACAAATCGCTCGATTCGATGGTGTTACGTGACTCTGAAGAAACATCCAGTCACCAAGGCCTGTTACGCAAATGGGCGAATTCCGGTTATATTCTCAGTTCGTAACACCAAACTCTTTGCCTGAATTCATTTGCATGCGAATCGCAATCTTGTCGGCCGACACAGAAACGCTGCATTTGATCCAAGCCGCCTTTGCTGCTGGTCACGATATCGTCACAGCCTACGATTGTGACCACATCTTGCACCAATTGGGCGAACTCAACGTCGCTCCACCATCCGGCACCTGGGAACGGCTGCTACACGAGCCCGATTGTGATGTGGTTGTCGTGGGAAGAGCTGACGACGAATCTCTGCGCGCGGAGAAGCTTCGGAAACTGGTCCAAGCCGCCATGCCTCTCATTGTAGTGCACCCAATCTGCGACATGCTGCTTGGGTTTGAGCTCCAGATGATTCAAAAGGACTCGCACAGCCCCATTGTGCCGTACTTTCCAGGTCTGGCGCATCCGATCTGCAGTCGCCTGACCGAATTGTGTGACCGACGCCTTGATTCCCCGTTGGGTGAGTCGCGGCAGCTCGTGATGGAGCGAACGATTCCCGCGTCATCACCGGCTGAAGTGCAATCGCAGTTTGCGCGAGACGCCCTTCTCTTCCGTCGTTTGGTAGGCCGAATCGACCGCCTCGGAGCAATGGGAGCCCAACCCTATCCATCCGACGACTGGTCCAACCTCAGCGTCCACATGACGACTCGCGATGAAACCATCGTTCGTTGGTCCGTAAACCGGCTTGAAGATACGACAGCCGACCTGACGGTGACTGGCGAAAACGATCGAGCAAAAGCCACCATGCCGTCGGATTTGGCGAGCTGGACACTCGAAGGCCCAGAGATTTCGACTCCAGAGTACCGCGAATCGGACGCGTGGCCCTTCGAAGCTGTAGAGCAATTCAGCGACGACCCCACCTTCGTAAACGAACTGTGGGACGATGCCTGCCGAGCCGTTGAGTTGTCGGACACGATCGACCACAGTTACCGGCGCGGAAAAACCATCGAGTTGTATCACGAAGAACACTCGGAAGAGGATACATTCAAGAGCATTATGGCGGCGGGCGGTTGCCTCGCATTGATGCTTACGTTGTTGGTACTGCCGTTATTCGCAGTGATCGAATCGCTGGAAATCGGCTTTCTCAACAGCCCACGGTGGCAGGAATGGCCTTGGAAGTTGATCTACTGGCGGAATTGGCCGGTCTATCTGCTGATTGCTTTGGCACTGTTCCTCTCCCTGCAATTCCTTCGCATTTTGTTCTGGAATTCGCCGACTTCTACAGACGCGAGCGGCTCCGAATCATGACTGTTCGTGGGTCGCAGTGACTTCAGCCACAGTTAGCGAAACTCTCAGATTGGCGGAGATCCCGCCCGACTGGGCACCAGAATCGGGGGCATTCTCGACGCCACCCACAGCGAAAACCTGACCCGTAAAGTTTGCGCCATTTCACTGACGCGAACGACCTGCAGGGTGGCTGTTAAGATACGAAAAGATAGGGGAGGTGTACCGCCAGAATGCTACCGCTTCAAGCATATCTTCCAACCACGCCGATTTACTGTCCTGACCCAACAGTCCTTGCGATTGCTATGACAGCAAGCCTGTCCATAATCGCGCTGAACTGCAAATAAACCTCCATCAGGCAGTTGATACCCGCTTATGCCCACCTTCCAAACACCCAACCGATACCGTGCGTTTGCCGTACGATCCATCGGCCTCGCCTTATGTGTGTTCGTTGCTGCATCATCGGCATCCGAACTGAGACAAACACCCATTGTCCGAGCCGCGAATTCTGCAGCTCCGGCAGTCGTGAATATCCACGGTCACAAAACGGTTGACGGTCCGAACGAATCGGGCGAGTACGAAGGTCCCCGCCGAGTCAACGGTATGGGAACCGGCGTCGTCATCGACGAACGCGGGTACATCGTTACCAACCATCACGTGATCGAAGGAGTCCGTCGCATTCAAGTGACGCTGGCTGATCGACGAACCTATACGGCTCGTTTGATCGCACGAGACCCGCAAACGGATCTCGCCATCATCCGCGTGAATCCTAACAAGCCGTTGCCGCTGATAAACATCGGCCGCTCGGATGATTTGATGCCCGGCGAGCCTGTTATCGCAGTCGGTAACGCTTACGGTTACCACCACTCGGTGACGCAAGGCATCATCAGCGCTCTGGACCGTACGGTCGAAGTCACCGATTCGCAGAAGTACTTCGATTTGATCCAGACGGACGCCAGCATTAACCCGGGCAACTCGGGCGGACCACTCATCAACATCGACGGCAAGATGGTTGGTATCAATGTGGCGGTTCGAGTCGGAGCCCAGGGTATCGGATTCGCAATTCCAGTCGACAAGGTCATGGAGGTCGCGGCTCGTCTGATGCGAGTCGAACAGACCAGTGGCACGTGGCACGGAATTCACGGCGAAACTTTGATTCAAGGCGAACGCCGCATCTTCAAGGTGCAACATGTTCGTGAAGGCTCGCCTGCAGCCGAAGCTGGCATTCGTGGTGGCGACTATCTCGGTCAAATTGGCAAAACGCGAATCGAACGAGCCCTCGATATCGAACGAGCCCTCATGGGACTTGATCCCGGCCAGTCGGTATCAGTTCGCAAGCTTGGTGCCAAATCCGATACCGAGCGTGTCACCATGAAGATCGCTTCGGCACCCAACGGGAAACGAAGAACTCCCGGAAATCGCGTTGAGCGTGATGCATGGGACATCCTTGGCTTGCGAGTCGCCAAGGTTGGTCCGGAAGAGTTGGCTGGTAGCGACGAAACCTACAACGGCGGACTACGCGTCCTCGCCGTTCGCACCGGCAGCCCCGCCTCTTCCAACGGCATCCGCTCAGGCGACATCCTTGTTGGCATGCATATCTGGGAAACCATCTCGATGGAGAACCTGGATTACATCATGAACAAGGCAAAGTTGGACAACCCCAACGCAGTCAAGTTCTTCGTCGTCCGCAACACCCGCACCAAGGACGGAGAAATATCCGTTGCCCGCCGTGAGCGATGACGTTTGACCGCAAAACTGGTTGATACGACGACCCAGGGAAACGGGAACACCACGCGTGTTCCCGTTTCTTCGTCATTTGGGACGCCATGAGCCCTTCCAGCCCTGTTGGACTGGACACCGACCTCTCTGCTCCACGACAATCCGGTTTGTCCCCTTTTAAAAATTGGAATCCGGAATGGCTGACGACGACTTTGACATCAATAGCCTCGCGGCGTACCTGCACATTACGCCGCAACAGGTCGAAAAGTTAGCTGGGCGAGACGAAATTCCGTCGCGGCGCGTGGGCGGTAAGCTTCGCTTCGCGCTTGCCGAAGTCCATCATTGGATGGAAGCCCGAATGGGGTTGCTCGACGATAGCGAACTCGCCAAAGTCGAATCGCGACTGGACGACGCATCGGGTTCGATCCGCCTAGTCGACTTGCTGCAAAAATCTGCGATCGCTATCCCACTGGCGGCTCGGACTCGTGCTTCCGTTATCTCCGCCATGACGGAACTCGCCAGCGTTACCGGCATGCTGTGGGACCCCGACAAGCTGCGTTCGGCGGTCCGGGCTCGAGAAGAATTGCAATCCACTGCCATGGACAATGGGGCCGCGCTGCTCCACCCGCGTCGCCCGTTGCCAGGAATCCTCGAAGAAGGCTTCATTGCATTGGGCATCACCCATCAGGGCATCCCGTTCGGTGGCAGTCGCGAGTTAACGGATGTGTTTTGGTTGATCTGTTCGGTAGACGATCGGTCACATTTGCAAGCCTTGGCGAGAATCAGCCGCATGATGGCCAACGAAGATTTCCTGCCGACTCTAAGAGAGTGCCTTGATCCAACCGAAGTCTTTGCATGCGTCGAACGATTCGAGTCCGAATTGGAGGAGAGTAGATAATGTCGAATTCACTACCCCAACATCCGCGACTGTTCGTCGTCGGCGACATTTCATCCTCCGAGTTTGGTGCCGCACGTGACTGGCTAGCGCAGCACTCCACGCAAATCAACGTCCCTGATATGAAGGCGGCTCTCCAGCGGCTTGTCAGCGACTCGCAGGACCCCGACGCAATGGTGTTGGTCCAATCCCAGACCGGACAACACAATCGGGCTGAGATTGATCGCTGGCGTCACTTCACGAAGGCGCCCCCAATCCTGTTGTACGGATCGTGGAGCGAGGGTGAGACGCGAAGCGGTTATCCGCTTCCCGGCGTCCCGCGTTTGGCTTGGTACAACTTTGCACCGCGCATGTCGATGGCTTGGAGGGATTGGCAAGACAACGAGACAACGGTATTCCACGATTTCCGCGACTTGACGGACGAAGCCCGCTGGCTGGCTGAGCTGCGAAAATCACAATCTGATCAACGACTGAGTGTTGCAATCGTTTGTGGCTCCGCCGACCAATCGCAACCGGTTCGCGACGCACTCGAATTGTTCGGCCATCAGGCAACAATTGTCAACGATCTCGATCGACTGACCGGATTTGATTTGGTCCACTGGGACGATTCAACCCACTCTCGAACGGGTCGACATTCGCTCAGTGCGACTTGCCAAGCCGCGGGCGACACGCCTGTCATCGCCTCACTCACCTTCCCACGCATCCAAGAATGCGAAGCCGCCTTTGCGGACGGTTGCGTGGACATTGTCGCCAAACCGTTCCAGGTGGCCGATTTGATCTGGTCGATCCAACACGCTACACCACAATCGGCCAATGCAAAGAAGAGCCGTCATTCAGCGGCCTAGGCCTGTGGAACATTGCTGCCGCACGCAGAATTTCCTGCGATCAGGCACTCGCCCGCAGATCTTCACGGACCCGCCTATCTGTCAGTGGAAACGCTCCGTCAGGCTGGAATCCGCGAATTGAGCCTGTCGAGCGACCTGTTCAACTGTTAACCTAGTTCGATTGGTCAAAACTGCATCCTTCCTACGTAGCGATTCCCTATGTCCACGGCTTCTACCTTCTCCCCCGAACTTTCCAACCAAGACGCCAAAGGTACGTACGCTTTTGTCAGTCTCGGGTGTCCCAAGAATCTCGTCGATAGCGAGCGCATGCTGGGGCTGTTGAAGCTCGATGGATACCAATTGGTCGCGGATCCTGATGGGGCCGATTTCGTCGTCGTCAACACCTGCGGTTTTATTGAACGAGCCCGTGACGAATCGTACTCGGCGATTCGAGAGATGATCGAGTTGAAGCGTCAGGAACGAATTCGCGGGGTAATCGTTTCTGGGTGTCTGGCCGAACGACAAAAAGAGGCACTGCTGGAAGAGCTGCCTGAGATCGATCACCTGGTTGGCGTCTTCGGTCGTGAAGAAATTACGAAAGTCGCAGATCGACTGGTCGGCAACCAAACCGAACAGCGAACGGTCTTCCACCCGGCTCCGATCCGAGCCCTACCCGACCAACAGCGGCTGCGCATTACCCCCAACCACTTTGCCTATCTGAAAATCTCAGAAGGCTGTGATCGGCTTTGCACTTTCTGCGCCATCCCCAAGATGCGTGGGAAGCATGCGACCAAGCCGATTGAGAACGTGATCGCCGAAGCGAAGGAATTGGCCGCCGACGGAGTCAAGGAGTTGATCATCGTCGCGCAAGATACGACCTACTACGGTATGGACTTGTATGGCGAGCCACGCTTGGTCGAACTGCTCAACGAGTTAGACAAAGTCGAAGGCATCCAGTGGATTCGCTTGATGTACCTCTACCCCATGTACGTGAGCGATGAATTGATCGACACGATCGCGGACAGTAAAAAGATCGTCCCTTACCTCGACATGCCGCTCCAGCACATCAACGACACGATGCTCAAACGCATGGCTCGGCGCGTCAACCGCACCGACACCGTGGACCTGCTAAACCGTATGCGAAGTCGCATTTCCAACCTTGTTCTCCGAACGACATTCATCACAGGCTTCCCTGGCGAAACTCAAGAGCAGTTCGAAGAACTTCGTCAATTCATCCTGGACCAGAAGTTCGAACGCATGGGAGCCTTCACGTACTCCTATGAATCGGACACGCCATCCGCAATACTTCCCGATCACATTTCGGAAGAAGTCATGAACGAGCGTCGCGACCTGTTGATGGAGGCTCAGCAACAAGTCGCTTTTGAATGGAACGAAGCCCAAGTGGGCAAGCAGTTGGACGTCATCATCGACCAACCCGTTCCTGGCGAAACAACTGCTTGGCAAGGTCGATCCTTCGCCGACGCACCCGACGTTGACGGATTGGTCTGGGTCACCGGCGAAAACGTGACGCCTGGTGAGATCGTTCGCTGCGAAATCGTCGCCTCACAAGGCTACGACCTGATCGCCGTGGCTCTCTAAAATCGCGGATTGCTTCGTACGTATTCCCAATACGACTGGAAAAGGCAAAGCCTCGGTTTCGCAGTCTCCAGCCGCATATTGGTAACCACGAAAGCAACGAAATTGCCGAAAGTCTTCTGGAGTCCAAAGAGAAGCGATCCGCCACGACTTTCGTTCTTTCGGCATGAGTTCCGTTTGGCAATGCCACCCAACCACTCACGCATCCTTCGCACTGCTACCAGGAACTTGCTTAGGCATGGGCTTCTTTGCTTTGCGGATATTGATGAGTCCTTTTTCACTTTCAATCCGCAGAGGAATGCCGCCGCCGTTGATCTTCCCGAACCGGTATTCACGGACGTTCTTTTTGACTTTATTGAGGATCGAATTGGGTCGCTCATCGTCCTCGATCGAGCCGATCTTGAAGGC
>CAYYHV010000401.1:0-6939 GCA_964471695.1 uncultured Pirellulaceae bacterium | reverse complement strand
GTCGTGGCCTCGCTCCTGAAGCGCAAGCCCCAACCCGATATAGGGGAAAACGTCCCCGGCGCTGCCTACGGGAAACAGCAGTAAGTTGGCGGGCTTGGTCATGAAAACTTCGTTTCAAATTGCGGATCGGTGGACAACGACTGAGGTTGATGATAACGCATTCTAAATTTCGAACGCCGGTTGCTTAAAAAGACTCGCTTCGAACATGGAATCGAGGGGTATCATTCGCCGCCAATCTGCATCTGCAAGACGGGCTGCGAGTTGCCCTAAGATTTCAGCTCGATGGGAACCTGATTGATTTTGGCTGCCAGGATAAAGTCGTTGACGGAGATGCCGCCAATAGAATGTGTCCACATCTCGATGGATACGTTGCGATATCCTTCGATGTGCAAGTCAGGGTGATGATTTTCTGCTTCCGCGACATCACCGACTTTGTTGAAGAAGTCGAGTCCGGCTATGAAATTTTTTGTGGTCCAGTCTTTACGGATTCGCTGTCCGTCGTGCGTGGTGTACCAACCGGGAAGATGCTCAAGTTGGGCGGTCGTCTCTTCGGGCGTCGCAGCCGCGGTGCCTTTGGGGATGTCAGCGCAAGTCATGGAGCAAAGCGTGGCGGTATCGTGAATAGGCACGAAGAGGTCCTTTGGTTGGTCGGTTGGTGATCTGGTTGATTCGTTGGCTGTCGTTCGGATTACGAATTGATCACGACGTTGTATTAGTTTTCGGTATCGGATTTGGCAGATTCGACAGGCTTGGGAGCGTCACCGCCGATTTCGAGATCCGTATCCAGAAGGCTGGGGTCCTCGATCGTCTGTCGCTCACGCCAGGCCGTCTTCTTTTTGTAGCTTTCCAACTCTTGGGCGAGCTGCTCTTTGACTTGGCCCGTTCCCAATTCCACCGCCTTGGTCGACCATTTGAGGGCGTTTTCCCAGTCCCCGGTTTCGGCATAGCCGGCGGCCAGGGTGCTGATAATATGCGCCTGCTTGAATTCGGTGAGTTCACAAGCCTTGGTGGCCAGTTCGATGGAGCGAGCCCCATTGCGTAGCTTGTCGAATGTCGACGTCGCGAGAACCCAGGCTAGATTATTCAGCGAACCGCTATCATCGGGTTCGATCTTCAAAGTAGCCTCGTAGGCGTCGATGGCCTTGGAGTGATCTCCGGTGCCAAGCAATGCATCGGCGCGGCCACGAACGGCTTCGACGTAGTTCGGTTCCGTTTCCAGGATCTGTTCGTAGACTTCGATGGCACGTAAGGGCCGTTCATCGGCCAGATAAATCATTGCAATCTGCATCTGCAGTGGCAGGTTTTCCGGCTGGCGACGTTGAATGTATCGCAGGTCCATAAGCGCCTGGACATAGTCGCCGGATTGAGTGGCAACGCGGCTGCGGAACAATCGAACATCTTCACGGCCGGGATCAATCTCGATGGCGCGATCTGCGTCCGCCATGGCTTCTTTGAATTCCTGTTGGACAGCATAAAGCTGCGAACGGGAGAACAGCGCACGAATGTCTGTCGGTTCGAGTTCGATCGCTTTGCTCAAGTCCTTTTCGGCGTCGTCGTATTTTTCTTCAGCCAGCGCCACATTGGAGCGCAGCGTATAGCCGAGTGCCGAAGTCGGTTTGGCTTCGATCACTTTGTTGATGACTTCTCGAGCCTTATTGAAATCTTTATTCTGCAGCAAAATGGTTGTGGCGACTTCGACTGAGCGAACGTCGTCTTCATCATTTTTGATGACGTACAGAAAATCCTCGACGGACTCGTTGATCTTCCCTGCTTTGAGTCGAGCCGCTCCGCGCAATCGTCGTGCGTCGAGGTTAGTTCCGTCGGCGTCGATGGCGTTGTCCAGATCGTTCAGCATGTTGTCGATTTCATCACGCAAATACGACGCCCGAGTCGTCAGTGCGCGGGAAAGTTGGGACGAGTCAGCGGCGGAGAGCTCCACGGCTTTTTCTGCAGCAGCCAAGCCGATTTTTTGATCGCCGCCGGGCAGCCCATACAGTTCGGCCTTGAGGAGATGACTTTCCGCATGTTTGGGTTGCGCCTTGATGGCGGCTTCCAATTCGGTCAGTGCGACGGCGCGTCGTTGTACCCAATTGCGATCCAATTTGCCTTCGCGAAGAGAACGTGACAACCGTGACGCCTTTTCGTAGTGCGTGGCAACCATCAGGTCACGACAAAAATCGGCATTGCCCTCGTCGAGACCAGCGTCCAGCGCCGCTTCACACAGCGCCACGACGTCGTCGAGGTCGCTCATGCGTTCGGCATTGAGTTTCCGCTGCATGGCCTTGTCGAAGAATTCGATTCCCGCTGATTCTTCTTGAGCCTGCGTCGTTCCGCAGCAAACTGCCAGGATCATACTGGTGAGAAGTAGTAACGAAATGGACTTCGTTGCACTCATGTCTATTCTCGATTTAGGAATTCGATGATTCGATGATTATGGTGACATTGTCGCCAAGGGGGTACGCCGCCGAACTTCTTATTATTATTGGCTTAACCGATAGTGTAGACCATTGGTGTGGGTCGTTGCCAAATCACTTTGATTCGAATTGGACGTGAAAATGGCAAAAATGAGAACTTCCGTACGTTATCACAGGACCAAAGGGCAAGTCGCAGCGATCTTCGCATCGGTTAGACATCCAGAAATGCGTCGGATGGGCCGACGGTCGTTCGCGACACATGGTTCAGGCTGGCCGCCGATGATGAGGGTTGCAGCAGTCGCCTTCGATACGCGTCCGAGAGATGCAGCAGGACTTCGGTGAACAGCAAGTTGGCTCGATTGGTGACGTGGCGAGCGCTACGATTGCCAAGATCGTTGACCATCTCGGCGACAACTGCGACGTGCATCTCAAGGGCTCTTGGAGCCTCCACACCGGCGGTCACCAGGAGGCTGGTCAGTCGCAACATCTCCTTGTGAAGATTGCCAGCTCCCATAATGACATATGTCTGGAGCATTTCACGGTAGTGTTCGACGAGTTCATGGGGAGGACGCCATCGAGAATGTTGAGGCGGCGAATCCAACGGCTGATGGGAGCCTTGGCGACTGGTCAGGGCGAGGATCAACTCACGTTGCTGGTCGAGCAATCGAGTGGCTTCTTCCTGTTCGCGTCGCAGGTTGTGTCGATGAGCCGTCTGGAGCCGCTGGTTCTCGTCCAGCAGTCGGTGTCGTTCGGTCGCTCTGGCGATCTGCCATAACAACATGCGGCTGGAAGTCTCCGACAGGCAAAGATATGCATCAGCGCCGGATTCGTAGCAAAGTGCCGTCATGCGATACGACGGCTCCTCTCCCAACACAAGAATGGGTTGTTGGTCCGAGCTGCCGGTGCGAATGGCGTCGAGCACATCGAGACAATCCAGCCGCTCTGGATCGTGTTCGATGAGAATTGTATCAAAGACCTCGTCCCGCAATCTGGTGATGCCTTCGCGGATACCTTCGGCTTGTTCGAGAACGATCTGACATGCACTATCCGCCGTCAAGGCATCGGCGACCGTCTGGCCGACATCAATCGATCCTGGCGTAGGATCGCCAATGATTACGAGGACTCGCAGGTTCGGCGGCAGCAAGCCCCACGGCGTATCAGGCAGTTGATTGCTCATAGTAAATCCGAAGTCGAGACTCTTTCGAGGATCGTCGCACTTGAATCGAAACAGGCGAAAGCGCGGCGGGTACTTGTATCCAAGCGGGAAAACTGGGTCAATGTCGGATGGCCTCGGCGCCGTATCATGGGAAAACCGGAAGACAGGAGCAGATGAAATGAAGGTGGCATACTTCGATTGTGCTAGCGGGATCAGCGGCGATATGACTTTGGGTGCGCTCGTTGACGCTGGCGTTCCCATTGGGGAGCTGCAATCGGGTATCGACTCGCTGGGATTGCCGAGCTGTCGATTCGAAGCAGAAGAGGTGCATCGCAAGGGCTTTCGAGCCACCAAGGTTCATGTGCGACACGAGCCGGAACACGCGCATCGCCATCTGCATCATATTACGGACATGATTGATGGAAGTCGTTTGAACGATCGGCAAAAGCAGCTCGCGACCGATATCTTTACGCGTCTGGGCAAGGCTGAAGCCCACGTGCACGGGACGACATTGCGAAAAGTCCACTTCCATGAAGTCGGCGCCGTGGACTCGATCGCGGATATTGTTGGCGCCGCCATTGGATGGGATTTGCTTGGCGCCGAGCGAATGATCTGTTCGGCGATACCGACGGGCCATGGCTTTATCCAGATTGCGCACGGACGGACGAGTGTGCCGGCTCCGGCGACTGCGGAACTCCTCAAGGGGATTCCGTTAGCGGACTCGCCCGTCGAAGCCGAATTGACGACTCCTACCGGCGCAGCGATTGTTGCCACGCTGGCTCATTCGTTCGGCAAAGTTCCTGCGATGACCATCGAAAGTATCGGCTATGGTGCTGGCGACAAGGACTTCAAAGAACAGGGCAATATTTTGAGGTTGCTTGTTGGCACGCTTGACGCCGAATCATCGAGCGCCGTATCGGATACGGTCGTAGAGCTCGAAACCAACTTGGATGATGTGTCTGGCGAAGTCATTGCCCATTGCTCCACCAAGCTGATGGAAGCGTCGGCGCTGGATGTCTACGCGACGCCTATTCAGATGAAGAAGGGTCGGCCAGCGGTGAAGCTGTCAGTGATCTGCCAACCATCGGATCGAGTCGCGTTGGAGCGTATCCTGTTTAATGAAACGGGCACCTTGGGAATACGTCGGCGTGAACTGGTTCGGAGCAAACTGAAGCGCTCCGAATCCACCGTCGATACGCCATGGGGAGCGATTGCCGGCAAGGTGGCTCATCTGCCCAATGGTACTACTCGATTCGACCCGGAGTTTGAAATCTGCCGTACCGTCGCGGAATCGGCTGGTGTGCCCATCGACAACATCTATCGTTCTGCGATTAGCGCATTTCTTGGATAGCGTGGGCCGCGGATGAGGGTTCTTCGGTCCAGATTTCGCGTAATGCGTGAGAGTCGGATCGGGACTTCAAGAGAATTATGTGAATCTACGAGCTTCGCGGTTGTGTACTTGGCCCCACAATTCAAGGCATTGCTGGCCAACCGAATCGTTTTCGCTTCCATTCTCGGCAATCGTGGCTGTCGGAATCGGGAATTTTTGGGGATTTTCGAGCATAATGGGAGAGCAAAACGGGATAGGGCTGCTTCCCGCGAACCAGAGAGATGGGGAACAAGAGATGGTAAAGCTCGTACGAGCGACGCTGACGATGTTGATTTGCATTGGGTTCATCAACCCGGCAGCCGCACAATTTGAGACCAGCAATGTGACTTTTCAAAGTGTCACCCCTGTCTCTCAACTTGGTGGCGACAACTTCGATTCCGGCACGGACCTATGGGGTTGGACCGACTCGCAGACAGGTAAAGAGTATGCGCTAATGACGCACACCAGCGGCACTGCCTTCGTGGATGTCACTGATGGAAACAATCCGGACTATCTAGGATTCCTGCCAAGCCATACTGGCATATCGGCTTGGCGCGACGTCAAAGTCTATCAAGATCATGCATTCATTGTTTCAGATGGCAACGGACCGCACGGTATGCAGGTGTTCGATCTGACGCAATTGCGCGGGTTGACTGCGCCTCAGACGTTTGCGAACACGGCTCATTTTGATGGTTTTCGTAATGCTCACAATATTGCAATCAACGAGGATTCGGGATTCGCCTATGTCGTGGGTAGCGATGAAGCGGGTGGCGGTTTGTATATGATCAATATTCAAAACCCGGCGTCACCTCAGTTTGCCGGTGAGTTCAGCGCTGACGGCTATACGCACGACGCGCAAATCGTGAACTATACGGGACCCGATGCGACATACAGCGGCCGCGAAATTGCCTTTGCGTCAAACACGGATACGCTGACGATCGTGGATGTGACCGACAAGAGTAGTCCTCAACAGCTCGCGCGACGGGGCTATGCGGAATCTCGCTACACGCATCAAGGTTGGTTGTCGGAAGACCACAAGTACTTTTACGTCAATGACGAGTTGGACGAGATGGTGGGGAACAATACCCGAACCCACGTCTTCGATGTCACCGATCTCGACAATCCTTCTTATCGCGGATTTCACGAGCATGCTGATGACGCCATTGATCACAACCTTTATGTCAAAGATGGATATGTTTTCGAGGCGAATTACGAGAGCGGCGTTAGGATTTTCGAGCAGACAGATCCCGCCAACGCGGTACTCACGGAAGTCGGATTCATCGACACCTACCCAGAAGGCACGGATGCGAATTTTCGCGGTGCGTGGTCGGTCTATCCGTTTTTCGAGGATGGAAAGTTCATTGCCAGTGATCGTCAACGGGGGCTATTTGTGGCGCAGTTCGATTTGCTGGCTTCCACCAGCAGTGGTGACTTCGATGACGATGGCGATTTCGACTGTCAGGACATCGACGCATTAACGGCAGCCATCGTGGGCGGCTCGACAGATTTGGATTTTGATCTCGATGGGGATGGCGCGGTCAATATTGCTGATCGCGATATGTGGTTAGCAACGGCCGGGGCGGAGATGCTCACCAGCGGACAACCTTACTTGTTGGGTGACGCCACGCTTGATGGACAAGTCGACATCTCAGATTTTAACATTTGGAATTCGAATAAGTTTTCATCGAATTCGTCGTGGTGCTTGGGCGATTTCAATACGGACGGCAGTGTTGACATCTCGGACTTCAACCTATGGAATACGAGAAAATTCCAGTCGTCGGATTCTGCGGCTGCCGTTCCAGAGCCGTCGACGTTTATTATGCTCGTGATTGCCGGTTTAGGCTTGGTAGGTATCCGACGTGGCAGTTGAGTGAAGCAAGTCGGTCGTTTTGTTGGTTCGCTATTGTTGGTTCGCTATTGTTATTCATTCTGAAGTGTTCAAATTATGAAGTCGTATCGCCAGTTAATTGCGTTGTTGCTGTTGATGGTTAATCCAGCGA
>CAYYHV010000400.1:0-6939 GCA_964471695.1 uncultured Pirellulaceae bacterium | reverse complement strand
CTGATAGATATGCCCCGGTTGATCCAATCGAGGCGGAGTCAGCCCACACCCTACACTCGCCATCAGAACGAGGGGAAAGATGGTCCCAAATAAGCCGAGGCGCATGGAGCGTCGCATAGATGACTCGCTGGTGAAATGTGGGCGGCAATCGCGGCAGAAGTCTAGAAAGTCGCCGTATCCCCGAACAGCCCAACAGGTTTCAGCTACTCATTTTGGGCTGACTCAGGGCAAATACATCTGTAGCAACGTCGTCGACTCGTTTCCGCTGGGCGTCAGAGTGACAGCACCGGTAGTCGCCGGGATCAGCATTGTGTTGCCTTTGCCCAACGGCTGGTCGGCTGGATCCCCTTCAACGTCCACCGACCCACAGAGTACCGCCAGAATACTTGCTTGGTTTCCGGCACCAAGAGTCACCGGTTCGTTAACCTGCCATCGACGAAGCACAAACTTCTCGCATGATACGAGCTCTTCACATTGAGGATCCTCTGTTGCCGTTGGAACCTGCGGATGAATCGGCCCGCGCTCATAGTCGATGGCCTCCAAAGCCTGTTCGATGTGGAGCTCACGCTGCTTACCGTCCTTACCAACGCGATTCCAATCGTAGACTCGATAAGTCGTATCGCTGGCCTGTTGGATTTCAGCCACAACCAAACCAGCCCCAATCGCGTGAACGGCACCGGCTGGCAGGAAAATGCAGTCGCCGGGTTTAGGATGGATCTGGTGAAGACAAAGTTCGGTAGTCTGTCGATCGACTTCTCGCGCCAGCGCATCGCGGTCAAAGCCTCGTTTCAACCCCGCGTAGATGACGCTGTCGGGCTCGGCGTCCAGAATCACCCACGCTTCGGTTTTGCCAAGATCGGGTGGATCGAGCATCGCACCTCGAGCATCATCTGGGTGAACTTGCACTGAGAGCTGTTTTTGAGCGTCGAGAAACTTGAAAAGCAAAGGAAACTGTTTTTGAGGATGATGCCGCCCAAACAACGCTTCCCCATGCGACGTAACCAACTCGTGAAGGGTCATCCCCGCCAAATCGCCAAATTCGACGACGCTCTGATCCTCACCGTGATCGACGAGCTCCCAGCTTTCCGCAAAGTCATCCCCTTCACCAAGGGATTTTCCAAGTACGGTATTCAGCCGCCTGCCACCCCAGAGATATTGACGGAAGATTGGGCGAAATCGGAGTGGATACATAGGGATCAGCCGGGGTAAGGACTTACTGGAATCAGTCGTTGACGGGTTTAGCATATTCCCTGCCCTTTCGGCGTGGCAATGTTGAATATTGAATCGCATAGACGGTCGTGGTATTCTCGTTAATTCGAACCCTCCGCATGTGCCCAACCGCCCATTTTGACGGCGATTCCACCCCGTCAGATGCGCAACTGGGCGACATCGCCGCCCGGTTCGGTTGCGAGACTGTCGGACTTTCTGGGCGAAATGCGGAGTATCAAGATGAGCACATCCACACGTGACGATCTATTCGAAGATTCGACGATGACATTCGGGGAGCACCTCGAAGAACTTCGCGGTGCCTTGGCTCGATCTCTCATAGGTTTGCTTCTCGGATTTCTCGTCGCTCTACCACTGGCTGACGACGCTGTCCGATTTGTTTCCCGCCCGCTTGAGAAAGCGTTGGCTCGCGTGAAAATCAAATTGACGAAGAAAGAACTTCGCCAAAAAGGTGCCGAAAAGCTGACGCCGGAAGAATGGAGCCTTCTCGGTGACCAAAAGCTGATTCCAACCCACATCAAATTCGATGTCGACAGCATTGTACATCAACTCAACGAAATGGGAGTTGTGGCGCAGCGTCCTCAGGAAAACGACTTTTTGCTGAGCAACTTGGACATCCCTCAACACCGAGTTGGTGTGATTGCCGAAGCGATCGTTAAAGCAAGCACCAAGTTCTCTCTGACAACGTCAGCCGGAAAGGCTGTTTGGAATCAGTTTGACGAACCTACACAGAAACGTATCGCGGAAATTGCCAAAGCGGAAAAATCGACGGCCTCACACCAGTCGGACATCGTTACCGCGTTAAATTCGGTTGTTACCGATCCGGCGACGACCGCACTACCGGTGTTTGACGATCTCGTGACGTTATTTGATGACGACGACCAAGCTGCAGCGATCGAGTCGCTCAAGGCAAACGCGCTTGCCGAGAAAAATCAGCCCAACATCAATCGCTTGAACCGCGTTCTCCTTGCCAAAGCCGTGGGTGTCCCGGAGATCGCCCCACGACCGAGAGTCATCAATGTACGTGTTTGGGAGCCGATTGATGTGGCAATCCAGTCGCTTAGCGCGGAAGAGCCTTTCTTGATCATGATCAAGGCCGCCATCATTCTCGGCATTTTGCTCTCGTCGCCGTGGATCTTCTATCAGATTTGGAATTTCGTCGCCGCCGGCTTGTATCCGCAAGAAAAGAACAAAGTGTATACCTACCTGCCCATCAGCTTGGGGCTGTTCTTTGCCGGAGCTGCAATGGCCTTCGCGTTTGTGTTCGAGCCCGTTCTTGATTTTCTCTTTGGATTCAACGTGCTGATGAATGTAGACGCTGCGCCTCGCATCAAGGAGTGGGTCAGTTTTGTGTTATTCTTACCCATCGGGTTTGGGTTGAGCTTCCAACTGCCGCTTGTCATGCTGCTTCTGGAACGGACCGGCATTTTGACGATCGAAGCGTTTCAATCGAACTGGCGTATCGCCGTGCTGGTGATCTTTGTCATTGCCATGTTCCTGACTCCGGCCGACCCCATGAGCATGCTCTTGATGGCTGTGCCCCTGACGTTACTCTACTTTGGTGGCATCCAGCTTTGTCGATTCATGCCTCGTTCCTCCAGCCCCATTGGCGCTGGCTACGATCCTTAATGAATGCTGAGTGAGTGGTAAGCGACGCAACTCGTCAGAGACGCGTTACGATTCAATTTCTCTCACATACACTGCGAAAGCGGTCATCAATTACCCGAAGCGCCGACAACGCTTGCTTGTTGCCGGCCGACCTCCTTGTGAGAAACGCATTAGATGGTCTAGATGGCTTCGCCACCGCGTTCGCCCGTGCGGATTCGAACGACTTCGTCCAAAGGAACGACGAAAATCTTGCCATCGCCAATTTCACCGGAATCACCTGAGCGACCACCATTGATAATGGCTTGAATTGTGGGTTCGACAAAATCGTCATTGACGGCGATTTGCAGTTGAACCTTACGGAGCAGATTCACCGCGAATTCTCGCCCGCGATAGACCTCCGTCTGCCCTTTCTGCCGACCAAAGCCCTGACAATCCATAACCGTCAATCGAAAGACGTCGACTTCGGTAAGTGCGGCTTTGACTGCCTCTAATCGGCCTGGTTGAATAATGGCAATGATGAGTTTCATCGTCGACTCGTCAGCAATGGATGACTGGTTTCCCACCCCCAAGTTAACATAAAAAAACCCCCGGCACAGATGGTGAGGCGGACACCATTCTGAAGCCGAGGGCCAGTCTTCGGCGAACCGAAGGACTCAAGTTGTTCCAATTCTGCACGAAACGCATCACTCCGTGCTGAACGGAACTGTTCAGGTCGCAGGATTCATCATCGGGTTGGGATAAGCGTGCATTCCGTGTTCGCTCACGTCCAATCCAAGTTGCTCTTCCTCTGGCGATACTCGTAGTAGATTGACGATCTTGAGGGCAAGGAAAACCAGAAACATGGTCACAAACCCCCAACCGCAGATCGCGGCGGTGCCAATCAGCTGTACCTTGAAGTTCGTCGCCTCAGCCGCCAAATGGGTGTTGGGCAAGATTCCGATCGCCAAACATCCCCAGACTCCGCACAAACCGTGGACGGGCCACGCACCAACGGGGTCATCGATCTTCAGTTTGTCGAGCAGCAAGATACCGAACACAACGAGTACGCCGGCGATTGCTCCAACCAGAATGGACATCCAGTTGCTCATGCAATCGCAACAAGCCGTGATTCCAACCAGTCCGCCCAAGGCACCATTGAGAGCCATCGACAAATCAGGCTTGCCAAACAAAATCCATCCAATGATCGTCGCGATCAAGACACCTGCCGCCGCCGCAATCGTGGTGTTAACTGCGATCAAAACCGTAGCGTCAATGTCCGCACGAGACTGGAATGCCAGTTGACTGCCTGGGTTAAAGCCGTACCAGCCAACCCACAGAATAAATACGCCGAGCGCAGCGAAGGTAATATTGTGACCCGGCATCGCCACAGCTTTGCCGTTTACGAATCGACCTGAGCGTGTCCCAAGGAGCAAAGCTCCCGCCAGTCCAGCAAATCCGCCTACACCATGGACGACTGCCGAACCTGCGAAATCCTGGAACCCCATTTCCGCGAGCCAACCACCGCCCCATTTCCACATACCACTGATCGGATAAATCAAACCCGTCAGTACCGCACTGTAGACCAAGTAGCCAGTAAATTTCATTCGACCAGCAACGGCTCCCGACACAATCGTCGCCGCCGTGGCCGCGAAGACGGCCTGGAATAGCCAATCGACTTGGGGGCTGAATGTTGCTTCAGCGGCGGCCGCTTCCGATAGCTCATAGATTCCGAATCCGCCAAATGCGAAGAATTTCGAAACCCCATCAATGCTGAACATTGGGTCCTCGTAGTTGGCCGGATACATCAATCCAAAGCCAACGAGGAAGAACAGAATGACCCCGACTCCAAGGTCCATCACGTTCTTGAAAAGAATGTTCACGGTATTTTTGGCTGCGTTGAACCCGGCTTCGACCATCGCAAAACCAGCCTGCATGAACAGGACTAACACCGCGCAGATGAACAAGACAAAGTTGTCAAACGCATAACCGATGTCTTTGGCGGCGTCTGCTTCTTGCCCATAAGACAACATTGGAATCAACAACAACAAACCTAACGCGACCCATCGCGCATCTTTCTTCAACATAAGGAAAACACCTTTCCGCCTTGTGCTTGTGTAACTCGCAATCGACTTGTGAAACGAGAACGCAGGACGAATTCCCACGCGTCGAATACCGAATTAGCAAGCTCTATGCCAATGGTTGTTAGCACCGCCTGCCTCTCAACACAGCGAATCGAGTTAAAGCAAATAGCTACAGAGACTTAGGAGAATCCAGATTTGACGAAAATTGCGATGATTTGGCTGTGCCGTTGGCTCTGTTGCACGAATGCTTGGCAAGACATGTCGCGCCGATGCGCATGAAAAAAACGGACTGCCTGAGAAGGCAGCCTGTATTGGACGATCGTTAACTGATTGAAGCGGTTTCTAGAAAGTCCAGACGGCATTCATAGCGGCTGTTACGAGACTTCGCTTCGTGTTGTTGTCGTAGGGTTGCCCCGCCCCTTCAAACCAATCAAAGCGGACTTCGGGTCGCACCACGAGATTCGACTCTGGGTTCGGACGCCAATTGATCCCCGTAGTGGCTCCGTAGTAGTCGCCTATCCCATTGCCAATGCGACCACCGTCTTCGTCGCGGAACCACTCGAATCGGTTACCCCACGATAGGCAATCGTTGATGGTGTAGAAGAGATACTGATTGATCCCAAACGCTTGTTGATTGACACCAGCGACTTCTGCTCCCTGATGATCCCATTGCAGGACATACTCCCAGGTATCATTGATGACCCAATCGAGCACAAGGCTGTTCATGAACGTCCGATCTCGCCCACCGGGCGCGTCGCCAGGATCGCCAGCCGTCAAGGCGTAGAACAACGACAGCGATTCCGACAAGGTAACCGATGCTCCCCCAAGGAACGTCGAACCGCTATTGCGATTGCCCCAGCCACTGTCCCAACCGGCTGTCCAGCCGCCATAAAATGTCACATTGTCATTAAGCGTGTAGTCCGCAAGAAAACCAGTGTGTGTAAATGGTTCGTTGTAGTACTGCGTGTAGGCATGGGAATAGAAGAAGTTGTCGGGGGCCTGCACAACTTCATATCCAATGATGGTGAAGAAGTGACCTGCAATCACATGCCAATTTTGCCATGCGAGTTCACCGTACAATTGCGGCATGGCAAAACCATATTCGCCACCCGTTGTCCAGGAACTATCCCAGCCGCCGTCGCCAAAAGCCGATGTATCGGGGCCATCCGCACCAAAGAGAAAATCGCAGCGTACACCCCAGTCTAAATCACCGCCCGTCTGAGCCTCTCGAGCAGCGTACACCCATGCCTGATTGAGAACGGGGCCATCTGCGAAGTTATTGAAGCCGTACGGGGCATTACCATCCGATGTTCGGTTCCCTTGATCGTTATATGTTGTTCCCCACGATAACCAACCGCCCGTGCTCCAAGAATCGTCTTCGCGACATCCACCAGAACAACCGCTGTTGCCGGACGAACAACCGGTACCGCACGCTTGCCCCCCTAGATCACTGCACGTTGAACATGGCTCCTTGGGAATAACACTAAGAACCGAATTTGAGACGTCGTTCGATTGCGACTCACGCGTTGCCGGCGGCTTCAACCAGTCATACTGGTCGTTTAGTGGTATGGGCGAGGAATCTCCAGGCAAGACGTTCCCAACCGCCGGAGACGGCACATAGGGCACGCTCTGGTAGGAATCGGACGACTGCGCGCACGATACCGATGACAAGAAATGTGCCACGAAGAGCACGACGAACTTATACACGCATCCATGCGTTTGCATCAGAATCTCCAGTCCTTGGTTCTGTTTTTTCATTCCGCCAATGAACACACTTAAGCCGGTGGGTCCGCCTCCACCCGTTCTAACTTCGCTATCGACGCTAGCGAACAGCCGGATCGATCCCAATCTACCCACTAGCGGGGTATTCTTGACCGTAAGGTTCCTTTGCGAACTGTTGTACGATCACAAACGGTCATGCCAAAAGGAAGGGTTGGCATAGTCGCATCAACGAAGTGCACTAAAACGCCAGACAAGAGGCCGCCTTAAAAAAAAAGGTTCATCCGGGAATTCCGGGGAATGCTTGTCTGATTTTCAGGAAGAA
>CAYYHV010000399.1:0-6940 GCA_964471695.1 uncultured Pirellulaceae bacterium | reverse complement strand
TCCGCCGCTCCGGCGGCAAAATCGAGCTGTCCATACCTCACGTGATTCCCAACCGCATGTTGGTCGCTACAACCTTGTCGCAAGACGCCACGTCAGCAAGTCGACTGGATCGCGCCGTCAGCAAGATTCTCGACGAACCTGAATTTCGTACGCTCAAACTTCGGCAGACAAAGTACAAGTCGCCGGACTCGGGGGTCAAGACGATTGTGCTGATCGGCGACGCCAAATCGAAGTTCGACGAAATCGAGAAACGTCTTCATGCTTCCGTGGGAAAATCCTGTCGCATCACGGCGTATCCCAAGACGACTAATCAGCCCGACGTGTATGTTCGTAAATTCTTTTTCGACGAAAACCAACCCGATCGTTTCCTATGTGTCGGCCTGGTTGCCCAACCGGAGTAGCGTCATGCCGTTGAGACAACTACCAGCACAGAATTTCATTTCGCGCGTCAGATATGTCGGATTCTCGTTGCTGCTGATGTGGGGTCTGGCACTCGTCGATTTCACAACAGCCCAGCCCCTCAACACGGCTTCCGTTTTGATCCATGTGGATCAAGCAGGAAAACTTGACGTTTACGTTGTGGCACAAGACCAAATCCAGCTTCGTGAAGGCTGCGTTGGCTTGGTTGTCTGGAGAGAAGGCAGGAACGAAAATTGGACCACCATCAAGGGTGGTGAAACGTGGCAAAAGCCGCCGCGTCGATTCGGATCGGACCGTCAATTAGCAAGCGGAAGTCGTAGCACCAACCCAATCGCGAGTGTTTCGACCGTACGTCAAACGATTCAGCTCGATCAACTGCTGGGTCGACCAGCCTTCAAAGGCAAAACCCTGATGACTCCCCATCAAGGCTACGACCTGGATGGCAAAATCACGATTCGCCGCTTCGCTCAGGAAGAAGGAATCCCTTACCCGGCGGTCACGGTCAAGCTCATGGAAGGCACAAAGGAACTGTTCACCTTGAACGTTCCTGCAGGACACCCCAAGTTGGAGTTGGCAGCCGTCTCGAAATTTCAAGACCGATTTCCGGACGGTTTGCCCAGTGGGGAGTATCAATTGCGAACCGAGACGGGAAGCTCGGTACTATTCACCGTGGAGGATCGTGATTGGCGCGACGAAGTCCAGCATTCTCGTCGGCGCCTTACACGCGTGCTGGATGATAACGATCCTTTGTCGATTCAAGTCACCGTCGAGAACCTGCTCAACCAACAGGACGAAGACGGAAAACCTCTGGTGTACCTTTCGGATGCACTGGATCTGATCGAGTCCGTTCCGCCCAATCGGTTGACCGCACACCTGCGACTTTTGCAGCAGAATATCCTACGACGACTTGACCCCAACACGGAAGCTGACTCCCCACCATCGCCTGAAGATGCGATGACGACGGGCATCCCAGAAATTGACGAAGTCCGGCTGCTGATTGCAAGCTGCCAATGGAAGGTAGCCCGTGAGGCAGCCACTACACTAACTTTGTCTACAGACCATCGGACTCGTGGTCTCGCCTATCTGTACCTTGGAGTTGTGGAATCCGAGTCGGGACTCGCATCCGAACAAATCGTGGCTCGAACGTTTGGGGAAGCGCTAAACGCACTTGGTGAGGCAGACTCCGAAGATCGCTTTCTGGTTCATCATAATTATGCGTCGATCCTGCTTGGCCAATGTCAGGATCGGCTTCACAATCAGAGTTTTCAAGCGGCAACGGGGGCTGAGACGCCGACCCTGAACACGCTTGAGCGATGGTACCACGCACATCGAAACCTATCTCTGTCGACGGAATTAGCCAAGAACCTAGGTAACCAACAACAGACGGTTGCACACATCAATTCGGCGAACGCGCACGTGCTGCTGAGTGACATCGTTAGAACGCTCTCCGACGATGAAGTCGGACAGACGCTTGTGACTGCCGCGGATACCCAAACGGCCAAGGATGCCGCAATGGCCTTGGAACAAGCCCTGTCGAGCAAGTCGCATGACTTGATCGCCCAATCGCACCAACTGCTGGCTCACTTGGCTTATCGAGCCGGAGAAAGTACGGCAAGTGAACATGTGACTCAAGCCCGCGCAGCATTTCTCCAAACCGGCTCCCTGGCTGGCGTGGAAGGCATGGAAAGGCTGCTCGGAATGCTTGCCAAGCGGAATGGAAATACGGAAGCCGCTATCCAACATTTGCTAACTTCGTCCGCTCTGGCCGAGACGCTACGGGAACGAATCACATCGGATCAGCTTGGCATGAGCCACATGGGATTCTTCGCGCGTCGAGCCTACATCAACGAGTTGATCGTTGAGCTGTATGTGAATCAAGGCGAAGTCACCAAGGCGTTAGAGTTCGCGGAACAGGCAAAGGCTCGTTCCCTGAATGACTTTCTGCACTACTCTCACGCGGATCATGAAAGGATCGAAGCAGTCGATTCAGCCACACTTGACAACGCCCAAATGACAAATGACTCACTCCAGGAACAGTTGGCAGCGTGGCCGTCGACACACCAGTCGCTGGTTTACTTTGTCGGCTCGACGAAGTCCTGGGTATTTCTAATTGATACGAGCGGACAGGTATCGGTTACGCAGATTAGCAACGACTCACGCCAACTCGTCAAAAGTGTATCGACAACGCTGCGAGGTTTCGAATCGCAAGCTACAAAAATGCGACGACGATTGTTGTCTGGAAAAGGATTTGATCACCATTGGCAGGATGCACTGCGATCGCTGCGAAGTCAATTGATCCCGGATGCGATGCTGGCTGAACTGGATGATGAAGCCACGCTATTGATCGTGCCTCACCATGTCCTCAACTACTTTCCGTTCGGCGCATTGGTAACGCAGCGAGACGATCGCGAGCTGAACGGTGGAATGATGGCTCGCCCGGAATTTCTCGTCGAGCGACTTCGCGTCATCACAACCAGCCCATCACTTTCCATCTGGAATCATTATCGTCATTCCGAATCGCCCGGAATCAAATCGGCCCACGCCGTTGGCATCGTTGATTTCCCCGAAGCACCGCGATTGCCCGGAGTCGAAGTGGACATGGCGAACCTACGCGAGGCGTTTGGAGAAAATGTCAGCACCATGTTGCTGGGCGATGACGCGGACGAGCCCGCAATTAGCGCGATCCTCAGTCAACCAGGTATGACTTTGTTTGCGACGCACGGAGTCAACGACTCGGACGATCCCCTCAAGAGTTTTTTGATGGCGATGCCAGGACGTGGCAATGACGGACGCGTAACTGCCGAGGAGCTGTTCGGCTCCGATGTAAAATCTCATCTGATCGTGATGAGCGCTTGCTACAGTGGACTCGCGGAACGGTCACCACTTCCCGGAGACGACTTGTTCGGATTGCAACGTGCGTTCCTTCATGCCGGTGCACGCACCGTGGTTTCAGGACTGTGGGATGTCTATGACGGCACCGGTCCGGATTTGATGGATAAGTTTTTTGACAACCTGGCTGACGGCAAACCTGTCGCCGAGGCGCTTTGCGATTCGCAACGACGATTCGTTAGTGAACATCGCAAGAAGCCAGATGACCCTTGGGTACATCCCTATTTCTGGTCCGTATATTCAGTCGTGGGTGATGAGCGAATTGGATTCCACACAGATGAACATCCCTAAACAATTGACGTGCTGGCTCACCACACGTTTGACGGTTGCCGGTCGTTCCGGATTCATTCGGCCTAACCTTTGCGTTTCGCATCGAAGCGGAACGGCGAACAGGTTGCCGATCAATCGCGTAATCGTAATGCTTGCTATCGTGCTACTCTGTTCATCACTTGCCTCAGCCCAACGACTTCGCGTCGCCAAGAATCCGTACCGTCACCAATGGGCCATCATCGTCGGTATCAATTATGAAGGCCGCGAAGCAATCGCGGCCGAAGGCGTATCGCAGCTTAGCAATGCAGAGAACGATGCCAAGTCGATTGCGGAAACGTTAATCGCTCACTACGGCTACGACGAAGACCATGTGAGGATGCTGCTCGGTGAACAAGCCACCAAGTCCGAAGTCCTCAAGTTGTTCGGGGACTCGTTTCTAGGCAACACCGATCTGGTTGGCCACGAAGACAGCGTTCTCTTCTTTTTTGCGGGCCACGGCGACCGGCGAACCAGCAACGACCGCACCAAAGCCGTACTTTGGCCCTACGACGTTTCTGCCGTACCGGGAAAAGGCGTCGACTCGGCAAGTTGCGTGCGGATCAACAACTTGATCGAAGACCTGCAACTGTGTCAGGCTCGACACAAGCTCGTCATTCTCGACAGCTGCCACTCAGGTGAAGTCTTCAAGTCCGGTGGGCTCATGCGTTCGTCCGGAAGATTTCGCTACGATAAGGAAATTTTCAACAACGACGTGCTACAGGCCATGGCGGCTTCGCGCGGCTATCAAAAAGCCTCGGACGGCGAAGAACATTCACCGTTTACCTTAGCCTTGCTCGAATCTTTGCGCGGCGGAATCGACTCGATGAGTTTCGGCGCCAGTGCCATGTTCAGCCGAATTCCAGAACGCGTGAAGCAACTCAGCAATCAGCATCCGCGTGGTGGAACCATTTCAGGCGATGGCGAGTTCTATTTCTTTCGGCTCTCCCAACCCGAGCCCATCGACTTTGAGGCTTTCGTTGCCCGCAATCATGAGGCACGCGGAAATCTGCCGGCGAGTACTCTAAGCGACGATGCCAGCGATCCAACAAAGGTTCCAGATCGCTCCTGGCTGATACCCTTACTACTCTGTGGTGGTGGACTGTTTATCGGCGGAACGATTCTCGCACTAAGCCGACGAAGAAAACGGGAAACACCAGCGGCAGCATCCACCCCGTCGACTCAACCTCTGGCAACGATGCAAGTCCCATCCCGAGCGGCGCCTCAATTAACGCTTGCCGCAGGATCCGACGCGAAATGTCAAATTGTTACCAACAGTGGCGAAACGTATTTTTGCGTCTTTGATGCTCAGACCGAACTGGGACGGACCGAAGAATGCGGCTTTCAGTTCTCGCATCGCCAGATTAGCAGCCACCATGCTCGCGTTCGCTATTCCGCAGTGGACGATTGTTTTTATGTGGAGGACCTGGGCTCTCGCAACGGCACGTTTCTTGTGGGGCAGACAGTAAAAACGGACCGAGCACTCGAAACGGGTTGCCTCCTGCAGCTTGGCCAGTCGATCTCGCTGGAGTTTCAACGTATCGACCAACCCAACAAAGCCCCGATTGGAATACTTCGACTCAGTCGAATTGGCGACCAACCAAACCGAAACTACGTGATTGTTCCATCACGTCAAATCCATGTCGCTCAGCTCCTCAACGACGTCGATACCTCATTCAAAATCTACGCAAACGAAAATGACGAACTCTTCGTCGAGTCGGACCAGTCAGACCACAATCAGCCGATCGAAAAGCATACTTCGACGTTTTTCGAACATCAAAACATTACGGTGATTCGCTAGCTAATACCGGCAACTCTATTCAGTACCCCAAACGTTCCACCGAACGGGGGCTGCCGTTGCTTGTGTTGTTCTGCTGTCACACCTGCTGGGCGCAACTGCGAGCCGATTGATAGAAATTAGTGGCCCCACACCATCCGGATGGCTGGCACGGATTTATCTCCGATGCCTGTGTAAAGCATCTCGTCGGCAGTTGCACCACCAAGAGCTTCATAAAACCGAATCGCGTTCACGTTGTCCGTAAATACCCAAAGGTACATCTGGCAACTTGGGTCGATTTTCCGTAGCCAGGCCATCGCATTCCGTGTCAACCGTTTGCCAATACCTCGGCGCTGCTGGCCTGGTGCGACATGCAAATTATCCAGCAGCGCACCGAATTTTTCATCGTAGCCAACGAAAAGGCAAACAAAGCCTAGCAAAGCCTCAGACTCTTCGGCCACCATAACAAATTGATTAGGATTCGATTCCTTAAGACGTTGGTTCCAGACGGCTTTACGGTCGTTTAGCGCACCATTTGCAAGAAAGTCGTCACTGAACAAACCTCTATAGGCGTCTTGCCAACTCAAAGTGTGCAGTAGCGCAATATCGTCAGCGTCAGACCGGGTAGCGTTGCGATATATCATCCGGCAGTCGCATACATTCTTGCGTGATAACGATTGGATAACGCGGTCCGAGTACTGCAGACCTGCATAACCCGTAAGCTTCGTAAGCGCAGAGTCGAAGTCCTATTTATTACTGGCCATTTCGAGGGCGGTTGGTGAATCGCGTATAGAAGGCATCCACAATAGTCAGTTGTTTGTCATCGAGATATTTCCTCGTAGCCTGCTTAAGATCGTCAGGAATTCCGCCATAAAAAGGCTCAGCGATGGAACCGGCATGCCATTGTATCAGAGTCGCCACCCATTGAAATTGCGAGCCGAATTGCAGTTTCAAATGAATCCGATTCCAAAAACGCGATAATGGATTCCGGCACGGAGCCAGCGCATGATACGTCAAATGAGTGTGTGGGACGTATGGCATCGAGACTTCGGGAAAGATCGTAGCCGAACCTCGATTCAATGCATTCACGAATTTCAGATTTTGAATGAGCGCGAGAAAAATTGATGCCGCCGTCGCCTGGGCTCCAGCTATCCCATCAGGATGGTTATGAGTGACCGATGCGGATTGCTCAGCGAGTGTTAAGACATCCTCAAGAGAGGCTCGCACGAAGGCCACCGGTGAGACTCGCATTGCAGATCCATTGCCCCAGCTGAAGTACGGAACGATCAAAGGTGTCAGGGAACGATCAAAGGTGTCAGGAACCGTTTCCGCAGGATAGGTAACTTGTCGTTGCGATCTGGCCCCTCCGGCTAAAGCCGGTACTACGAACTGATGGCAGTTTCGATACGCATCTTGGCGTCGTCGCGATGCAAAAAAAAACGCTGCCACAAACCGTTGGCAATCAACAAGTTCGTGGCAGCGTGTGCGTAATGAGCGGAGGGCACGGGACTCGAACCCGCAACCGGTAAACCGGCAATTGATTTCGAA
>CAYYHV010000398.1:0-6981 GCA_964471695.1 uncultured Pirellulaceae bacterium | reverse complement strand
GGCAAGGGCAAGGGGGCAGGAACGAAGTCCAAGGCATCTGCCCGCAAGGGGGAGGAACGAGCCTCAGGGCGCAAGTCTTCCGCCAAAGGCGGCAGCAAGCCTGTTCGGGGGAAATCCGGAAAGCCTGGCAAGAAGAAGCCAACCGCAAGACCGAACAAGAAGAAATCCACCGCCAGACCAGCCAAGAAGAAAGCTACCAAGGCCACTCGCCCTGGTAAGAAACGGGGCAAGTCGCGAACCAAGTAGTCGCCCACTTCGAATTGCGTTGACTCGGGTCTAAAATTAAGGCATGACGGAAAACCCATTACACGCATCGTGCTATGCAGACCACGCGATTCACGCCGAGGCCGTCGAGGTCTTGGAGAATGTTCAAGTTGCTGACGCGACGTATCGAATGCGATTTCGATGTCCTGAGTTAGCCAGCCGCGTGCTGCCGGGGCAATTCTTTATGGTTCGAGTCACCGGGTGTGATGACCCGTTGATTGGGCGACCTTTTGCTTTCTACGATTGCGGAACAGACTGGGTGGATTTCGTATACCTTGTCGAAGGCAAGATGACGACTCGACTGGCTCGCATGACGGCTGGTCAGTCGGTTGATATCTGGGGGCCGTTGGGCAACGGTTTTGTGCCTGAACCGTGCCAAGAACTCATTATGGTCGCGGGTGGAATTGGCCAAACTCCCTTTTTAGCCGTTGCGAAAGAGCGACTAGGCCACGCGACTTTTGGTGCCGAGTCTCGCATCCATATTCCTGTTGAAACCGTTTCGCTCTGTTATGGAGCCCGAAATTCTGATCGTTTGGCGTGCGTCGACGATTTTCGCAAACTTGGCGTCACCGTCGAAATTGCGACGGACAACGGTAGCGCTGGGCATCATGGTTTTGTGACGGATCTGCTGAATTCACGATTGGATCGTTCTGCAGACGGCGTACACATTTTGTGCTGCGGTCCCGAGCCAATGATGGAGGCGGTGAGCAAAATTGCGATAGAACGCAACGTGACTTGCCATGTATCGCTGGAGGAGCCCATGGCCTGTGGAGTGGGCATCTGCTTCACATGCGTTGCAAAAATTCGCACCGAGACGGGCGAATGGGACTACAAGCGAACATGTGTCGAAGGCCCTGTGTTTGCCGCCTCATCTATCGACTGGTCGCACTGATCCGATCAGCGCGTAAAAAAAGCCCAGCGAGGTGCTGGGCTTTAATCAACGTCTTGCAAATTGAACTTAGAGCTCACGCCTTCTTTGCAGCGGAGATCAGCTTTTGCATTCGCGATTTCTTGCGAGCCGCTGCGTTGCGGTGGATCAAGTTCTTGGCACCGGCACGGTCCAGATGCTTCGCCGCGACTCGATACTGAGCCTCAGCCTTTTCGATATCGCCGGCAGCAACAGATTCGCCTACCATACGAACTTGCTTACGGAGTACGGACTTGGCGGCTCGGTTTCTATCTCGACGAACAGCATCCTGGCGTAGTCGTTTTTTGGAGCTTTCGGTATTTGGCATAGATCTGTTGTTTGAATTGGGTTCGCGAGTCGAACCAGCAATGACCTCGCCGAGTTGGCGGTCTCCTCTTGCTGGGAATCCTAAATCATGCCGAATTTAGCCGAGTTTGTCTAGCCGTGAAGCGGCATCTCGATAATCTGGAGCGATGCCGATTAGCGATTTTAGCCACTTTTGGGCTCGTTCCGTGTCCTTCAGCCCAATTGCGAGGACTCCGGCCCGATAAAGAGCCAATCGGTGGATATCCTGTTCGGCAGAATTTTCCGATGGGGTAACCCCTGCCGCTCGTTCGTAAGCTTGCAGAGCCGCCGTATATTGCCGCATCTGTTGCAAGCATTCCCCATGGTAGAGCAGCGATGCAGCCTTGCAGGCAGGGTCGGCTTCGGCTTCCTTGAAGTATTTGACGGCTTCCTCGAAATTCTCGAACTTCTTCAGCCGCACGCCGACTTCGTACTTCAGTTTGGCATCATCGGGATAACGTTCAGCCCTGGCGCTGTAGATATCCAATTCCAGCCGTAGATGCTGCCGGCGAATCTTGTCGACTTGTTCCTTAGCATCCTCACTGGATTCTTCTTTGGCCTTTTTCTCGGCGCGTAACAAATAGGCCTTCGAGCGTTTGACTTGCGCCTTCTCAAGTTTCTCATGCACAGCGAGATCGCCGCCTGAAACGGGGAGTGCACGACGCAAGACTTGTTCGGCTTCCCGGTACTCGCCCGCAGCGCTGTGCATGTCTGCCAACTCGAGATAGTTTTCGACGTCCTCGGGACGACTGGAGATTCGCTTTTCGAGGTCCTCTTTCGTTGCAGGTGCCGGTGGCTCTTCGGGCTTGGCCAGCGTACGAGCCTTAGCCGCAGGTTTGGGTTCCGAGTTTTCGTCTTCCGAGTCGTCGTTGGACGCAGCTGCCTCAGCTTCAGCTGCAGCGGTTGCAGCGGCTGCCATACGTTGTGCCGCCGACGGTGCTTTGGCGATCGGTACGACATTGAGCAGTCGAGCCAGCCCCTCTTCGTCAATATTTCCGCTGCGAAACTGAGTTTTGGCGACCGTAAGGTCAGAGATCATTTTCAAAGCTTGGGATTTGGCTTTGTCTTCAATTCGGTGCCAGCAGGCGATAGCCTGATCAAATTGTCCCATCCGTGCCAGTGAAGTCGCACAGTGCTTGTTGACCTCGACATCTTGGGAGTTGGATTCCAAGGCGTTCTTCAGATATCGCAATTCGACTTCGTTGAATCGAAAGAATGCACAGGCTTCAGCCATTCCGCGAAGCGTGGGAATGTCCCACGGGTTGTCTTTCAGCAATCCAGGTCCCAATTTCAAGACCTTACGCCACTTCTTCTCTGCAGTTTCCAAGTCATCGGCTTTGACGGATTCGTTGGCTTCAGAAATTGCCTTCTTGAACGGCGCGCGGCTTTCCTTGACCTTGCACTTCTTCTTCTTGCCCTCAAACTGCAACTGCAGGTTGGCAAGCATCATTTCCACATATCCGAGGTTCGACGGATCTTTAACCACGCACTGCGAGAACATGGAATGGGCGTATCCATAATCCTCAACCTTCTGCTTATCCTTGCCAAATTGGACAAACTGCTCCAATCGAGTACGAATCGATTCCGCGATTTCCTCGTGAGTTACGAAGGAAGGAGGGCCGGTGCTTGCTGAATTCAAAGCCATAAGGGCAGATGACACGAGAGAAAGTCTTTAGAATAGCGATCGGGTGATCGGCTCACCCCAGCAAGTCATTCTAACACCCGCATCTGACGACCGCCAAGCGTTGACGTTTCGCTCCGGTGTGATTCACCCCATTCGCATACGTATGACGCACAAAATGGACAATCAGTCCCCGCAATCCAAGGGGAAGGTATACCTCGTCGGGGCGGGTCCCGGCGATCCAGGGCTCATTACGCTTCGCGGCGTAGAGTGCCTAAAAAAGGCGGATGTAATTCTCTACGACTATCTCGTTAACCCCATAATCACCCAGCACGCATCCGACACGGCGGAGTGCATCTGTTTGGGGCGACACGGTGGTCATCAGCGATATTGGTCGCAGGATGAAATTAATCAAAAACTGATTGAGCTGGCAGAATCCGGCCTATGTGTTGCTCGACTCAAAGGCGGGGATCCCGCTGTTTTTGCTCGCGGTGGGGAGGAAATCGCATACTTACTCGATCATGGAGTCGCGTGTGAGGTCGTCCCGGGTATCACGGCTGCGCTTTCCGCAGGAAGTCACGCGGGAATACCGATAACCCATCGCGACCACGCTTCGGCGGTCGCGTTGATCACTGGCCGCGAAAAACCTGGCAAGTCGGAATCCAGTCTCGATTTCCAATCCTTGGCGAGTTTTCCTGGCACCCTGGTGTTTTATATGGGAGTCACCACGGCGAAGGAATGGACTTCCAAGTTGATCGCCAACGGCAAGTCGCCGGATACGCCGGTTGCATTGGTGCGTCGTTGTAGCTTGCCGGATCAGCAGGTGATTCGATGCCGACTGGATCAGGTCGTTGGCAAGCTGACGCCTTACTCTAAGTTTCCACCACCTGTGATCTGTATCGTGGGTAAAGTCACCGATGAGGAACTCTGCTTGAACTGGTTTGCTGACCAGGCGTTGTATGGGCAGACGGTATTGGTGACTCGAGCTGCGCACCAAGCGGCTGAATTGGGCGGTCGTTTGACTGAGCAAGGGGCAGGCGTATTTTATCAACCGGCGATTTCGATTGATCCTGTTGAAGACTGGCAAAAGGCCGATGACGCGATTGCTCGCCTCAGTAAATTCGATTGGATCGTGTTTACGAGCGCCAATGGCGTTACGGTCTTTCTGGATCGCATGATTTCTTGTGGGCACGATCTGCGTCGATTCGGTTCTCTTCGGATAGCAGCCATCGGAGCATCGACTGCTAAAGCCCTTAAAAAGTTTCACTTGATTGCCGATCTGGTGCCGGAGGAATTCCGCGCTGAATCATTGGCTGCGGAACTTGTTGCCCAATCGGAGCGAGGCAAATGTCTGGTGATACGTGCCAGTCGCGGGCGCGAAGTGCTTGTTCGGGCTTTGCAGGATGCCGGTAGTGCAGTAGACCAATTAGTCGTTTACAACAGCAATGATGTTGAACAGTTAGATGCGGGCATCGAAAAGTCCATCGCCGCAGGCCAAATCGACTGGGTAACTGTCACCAGCTCGGCGATCGCTCGCTCGTTGGCGAAGCTCATCGGAAAAAAGCTGAACGACCTAAAGCTGGTCTCGATCAGCCCTGTGACAAGCGCGACGCTTCGAGAACTTGGATTCGAGCCTGCCGCGGAAGCTCGAGAATTTACGATGGATGGAGTCGTCGAAGCGATTATCTCACACGGCGATTGTTAAGGCTACGTTTTCTTGGGCCACCTGCCCTCGATCATATCTCGCAAAAGTTCGGGTTATTGGACTTAACCAGCTGCAGCGCAGATTGCCAATCTTCGTCCGATGAGAATTGCCGACGAGCCAGAACCGAGTGAAGTTTGGCGCTGCCCGGTAACTCCAATCCGACAATGTCGGGACCAATCTTGGCGGCCGTGAAAAACGACCACTCCGTCACGCTTTCGCCGATGTTCGTCGAGGAGTAAAGCGCATCGTCGTCGACCCATCCGGCAGATCGCAGGACGACTTCTTCTGGGTTCTTGCGTCCCATTTGAATCGCGGCTTTTAAGAGTCGGAAATTCATAAGTGAAAATACGAATGCCAGCAGGGCAATCATCATCGTATTCGCGCCGGTGCTGAACACGTAGATGGCAAATGAACAGGGAAGAATGTTCAGCATCAAGAAGACTTTCATCCAAGCCCAAAAAGTGTTGCTGCCGCCGACTTTTTCGAGGTCGCTCAATCGAATCGCTCCCGAATACGGAATCGCTGAGGCGCTGGGGCGGTCGATTTCTTTCGCTGGTTCGATGGTGACGCGTTGATCGAACACTTCAAAGCTCGATTTGTCCGCTTTCTTGGCAGCCAAAGACAGAATCGCACGGGCCGCCGACGGGTCGTCAAACAGCCGGAATGGCAAAACCGTAAAACGGATCAGCGGGACATCAAACGAAAGGACAGCCGCTTCATCTGTGATTTTGATATGCGTCAAGTGTTTCATTGCGCGATGTGATTGCTTGCCTTTGAATTCGGTGCATAGGGTCTGTGAGTTGAGCGTACCTTGAATTGGCCCCAACGATCCGCCCACCCGTTTGAGGTAACGTGGACCCGTACGCCAATGCCGAAAAGCGAAAAAGAGAAAAACACCGGCGAGCACGAGAGGTGGCACGACGGCACTAACGGGACGCATGAGAATCCGTGACACGAAAATCATCAGGACTCCACAAACGACAAATACGACAATAGCGCGTTTGTTTCGCAACGCTCGGGAATAGTCGTGTTCGGCAATCTGACCACGAATCTGAACTGTGGTATCGGGCGTTGTCAGGCTGTCGCCAGATCGGGGCGTCTCGAACGGATTGACTTCGGTGGAGTGTTCAGTCACTCAACTACCTAACGTTGATAGATTGGCAGGATGCCCTTGTCCAATTGCAGCATTGTTAGGTTGATCGACGTCACGTAAACCGGACCGACTTGTCCTGTCCACGATCCGTCCTGACCCTGAGTCTGGATAATTCGGCTGTAGAGCTTCTCGCGAAACTCATCCCACGACTTTCCGCCTTCACGATAAACGACTTGTGAGTAATAGAGGTAAGTGTAGTGCCAGTGGCCGAATGAGCGGGCCGAGTCGAGTCGATATAACGTCTTCTTGCAATACTTCATCATGTCCGGGACGTGCTTGCCGTCGTAGTCACCGGCGTTATACAGCGTCGCTAGCGCGGCAGCAGTGATCGCTGGGCGCGAAGAGCCACGGTTTCGGGAGCTGTAGGAGATACCGCCATCAGCATTCTTGCAAAGATAGATATACTCCTTGGCCTTTTCAATCACTTCTTTGGGCACCGGGATGCCAGCGTTACGGCATCCTCGAAGTCCCTGTACCTGCGTGATTGTTGTCGAGCCCTCGTCAAAGTTGTTACCAGCTTTGGCGCTGATGTAGCCCCAGCCGCCTGATTTCGTTTGAGCTCTGCCACTGAAATCCACTGCCTTGGTCAGCACATCGGTGAGTTCGTCTCGCCGCTCGCGATCTTCTTCCTCGCCAAGAACCTGCGACAGGAATAACATCGCAAAGCCGTGGCCGTACGTATAACGGTTGTCGGAAACCGGATCACCGATCAATCCGTTGTTGCGGACTTTGGTCATCAGGTAATCGACAGCCAAGCGAATGTGTTTTGCGAAGGGACCCTGAGTCGTGGTTGATCCGGAAGCCAAGAGTGCCGTGCCTCCCAGAGCGGTCATTGCCGTAGGGTAGGTGCCCGCCAACCATCGTCCACGCGAAGACTGCTTTCTCGCCATCCATTCCATTCCGCGCTGAATGGCTCGACTCAATTCGGGGCTGGTCTTCGCCGCGGATGCAAGGCGAGGTTTCAGTGACGCTGCCGACGCCAAGCC
>CAYYHV010000397.1:0-7001 GCA_964471695.1 uncultured Pirellulaceae bacterium | reverse complement strand
GGTTACGAGGGGGTGGCAGTACGCTTCCCCACGACACCTGGAATAGCACCGCATTTTATGGCTGGGTTAATAGGTATTGAGTCGCTCGCTCTAGCGTGGGCAGAAAATTCTTCGACGTATCAAAGTACGGGACGCTGTGTTGCCCGCATTGTTCCTGAATCTTGCGGCTGTATCCCACCATATTGTCAATATGTTGACGGATCGTTTCTGTAGATTCATTCATCAGCCAATCGCGCTCCCCTTTGCTGTGTTCCATGGTCTCACGGACTTTGTCATCCACCGTAATGTCTGCATAACCTAGATAACATGCCTTCACGCTGTTGGAATGGCTGTCTAATAAACATCGAGCCGTTTCCGGAAGGATAGCCTCGCCTTCAATCACGTAGTCTTCGCCCGCGCTGAGCATGTTGTCGCACATCGCCTCCAAAAATTTCCGTAAACGGATCGCGATTTCGTCGGGAAAAAGTTTGTCATGGATTTCGCAATGCGGCATCCCATTGGTAAAGCCCATTACGATCCAATCAAGGGACAGATAAGGAATTCCTGTTCGTTTCAAAATCTCTTTGGCAATCATCGTCTTACCCGACCGCGACGTACCGCTTATTAGATAAAGCATGGCCTTACTGACTCCATGAATCACATAACACTTTGGTACGACCGTTGTACAACTTACTTGCTCGAGACGCCAAGGAAGTACATCGCCGTCCTTGATCAGGTCCCTATTTTCGGTTCCTGGCTTTTGCTCTTCCTGCTCACCAACATGCAACGGCGTGGCGATCTGCAGACTGCGATGTGTATTTATTTGCATTACCAGCGCTGAAGTCCACGGTATGCAGCGTCTCAGACTTCTAAAAGACCGTGTGAGCGGCTAGGCTAACTTGTATCGAACTCGCTGCGTTCGGGCTGTTTCCCGTGCTGACGCATGCGATTCTTTGTGCATCCCACAGGTTAGCAATGGTCGATCGCAACATGATACAACGTCACCGACTCCGCAGGCTCAACCTCGAGGCACTTGAGGCGCGAATCGTTCTCGATGGGTTCACTGCCTACAATGGTCTCTTCTCCAGTGCCAACACGGACTCGAATACGACCTTCTACACCGACCAATCTGGTAGCGACGCATCAGGACTGTTGAGGGACGTAGCAACGGGATTGGATACGGGAGTACTTCTGAGTACCAACGCGGTGGGAATAAACTATGGGGGCAATGCTTCTCAACCAGCCTTTGGAACTGACGCCCACGCGATCTTCAATGGCTTTGTCGATTTCTCTGCAGGCGGCCCCAAGAGTATCGAGATCGAGTCGTCGGATTCGTATGAGTACACCTTCGAAAATCTTGACCCCGGTGCGACCTACGAATTGGCGGGTAGCGCCGTACGAGGCAACGCAGCGTATACGGATCGTTGGACCCTCGTTCAGATTGTTGGCGCCGATAGCTTTACGCCTGCACATTCGGTAGCGGACGGAGTCATCACAGACGGTCTTCCAGCGAATCAAGTCGCGATCTGGTTTGGCAACAATTCAGCAAGCAATCAAGGCTTTGTAGCCCAGTGGCATGACATCGACCCTGGTGCAGACGGTGAATTCCAGTTGCTTTCGACCCAATATCGAGGAGCCGTCCCGACCTCGATCGACTCGGGAGGTGTGGCCAATGGAAGCAAGGGCTATGGCATTGCCGGCATTCGGCTCATCGAGAACGTACCCTCCGGTCCCCCTGCAATTGAGAACACACCAGCTGATAATGTTCTCGCGTTTGAGGCGGAAGTAGGCGGCCAGATCACAGGCACCGGTGGCGAGGTACCCAACGTCACCCTCTACTATGGCACGAGCAACGGTGGCACGACACCAGCCGCATGGTGCGAATCCATAGACCTCGGTGGTCAGACTTCAACGTTCTCCACAGTCCTCTCTGGGTTGGACCAGGACACGACTTATTTCTACCGCACTTTCGCGGAGAACTCAGTGGGATCCGCGTGGGCTCCAAACACCGAATCGTTCTCGACTTTGACCGCGTCATCACCCACTGTCATCAATCTTCCTGCCAGTACCATCGGCGCATTCGCCGCGACGCTCAATGGGCAGATCACTGACACGGGCAACGCTTCGCCCATCGTAACCATCTACTATGGCGCCAATGATGCCGGAACGAACACCGCGAGCTGGGACCAATCCATCGAACTTGGAGCTCAATCCGGAGCCTTTGCTGCCCCCGCGATCGACTTGGAACCCCTTACCACCTACTACTTCAGAGCGTACGCTCAAAACTCCGTCGGCGGAAGCTGGGGATCACCATCACAATCGTTTACGACGACCGACACTCCGCCGCTGCAGATAACGGAGTTCATGGCCGACAATGCCAATACGCTGTTCACCAGAACTCGAGACGACTCGTCTGATCCTTTTGTCGGTGACAACCAGTCGCCCGATTGGATTGAGGTTCACAACCCAACCGCCGTCGAGGCCGACTTGGGCGGTTATCACCTTACCGACAATCTCAACAACCTAACCAAGTGGGAGATACCGGCGGGCACGACGATCCCAGCCGGTGGATTCACGATCTTCCTCGCTTCGGGCGAAGATATCACGGACTCAAGCCTCGACGAGAATGGCTACCTGCACACTGGTTTCCGACTCAACGATGGTGGTGAAGACCTGGCCCTGACCGATGCCGACGGCGTGCCGATCTTCTCCTACGAGGGATTTCCCGTTCAAAGCGAAGACATCTCGTATGGTATTGATGCGGCCGGAATTGAGCGGACGTTCGCCGTCCCGACGCCGGGTTTAGACAATGCGAACGATACACCCAGATCTCCTCGCTTCTCCGTCGACAGCAGCACATTTACAGGCTCATTCGACTTGGAGCTGACTTCCGGATTCGTCACCGATACGATTCGTTACACTCTCGACGAAACGTCGCCCACCATCACGTCGCCGGTTTACACGGGTCCGCTGACCATTAGCAATACCACGATGGTCCGCGCCATTTCCGTCGGTGCCAACGGAAAACTCAGCACCGTCTCGAGCGAGTCGTATATCGAATTGGGTGCCACCGTTGCTAACCAGACGTCGGATCTGCCGATCGTGGTCGTTGAGACGTTTGGCGACGGCGTCGGGAATAGCTTTCGAGACATGTTCATTGGAATAATCGAGCCCGGCAGTGACAACCGCAGCCATCTGGACAGCCCCTACTCGCTGCAGACTCGGGCCGCGATGCGCATTCGTGGATCAAGTTCTTCTGGCTTCGCCAAGAAACAGTATCGAGTCGAATTCAGGGACGAGAACGACGAAGATCGCAAGCTTGGCCCAGTGGGGTTGTCGGACGAAGCGGATTGGATTTTCTACGGACCAAGTCAATACGATCGCGTATTAATCAGCAACCCGCTCATGTACGACTTGAGCAACCAGATCGGCCGATACGCAACGCGCACGCGGTGGGTGGAGATGTATCTCAACGCCAACGGTGGCCAGCTTAATCAATCGGACTATGTTGGTGTCTACGCCATCATCGAAGTCATCGAGCGCGGCGAAGACCGTGTCGACGTCGAAGAGCTCTCCAGTGGCGCTGGCGGCCAACCCGTGGAAGGTGGTTTTATCTGGAAGAACGATCGTGGAAGCGCCTACGTCGATCCCGAGAACATTACCACGGCGCAACGCAACTATATCGACGGAGTCATCAACGATCTGGAAGCCGCCGCGGCGGGGCCGAACTTTACCGATCCGGTCCTTGGCTACGAAGGCTTCTCCGAAGTCGACGCGATGGTCGATCACAACATCTTGAATATGTTGGCGATGAATGTCGACGCCATGCGGCTCAGTTCGTTCTACTTCAAGACGGCCGAAGGCAAGCTCGCCGCCGGGCCGATCTGGGACTTTGACCGCTCACTCGACTCGACGGATGGTCGTGACAACAACCCTCGAACCTGGTTTGGTACCGGCGATTCGACTCGGTACTTTAATGACAATGATCGCGTAATGTCGTGGTGGTCTGACATGTTCCGGGATCCGGATTTTGTCCAGCTTTACGTCGATCGCTGGTTCGAGTTGCGAAATGGCGCCTTTAGTTTCGACAATCTTTACGCAACCATAGATTCACACGCTGCCGAAATATCCGAATCGGCGGCACGGGACTATAACCGCTGGTCGGGCTCGCGCTATGGCGATTTCGCTGGTGAGATTTCCCACCTCAAAGACTGGCTCACGGCGCGCGTCAATTGGATTGACAGCCAGTGGTTGGCGGCTCCTGTCGCCAGCACCTCTGGTCCCATGGTCGCGCCGGGAACCGGAGTGACGCTCACTTCACCGGTTGGGCAGGTTTACTATACCCTTGATGGCAGTGATCCACGCGGCGACGGTGGCTCGATCAGCCCAACTGCCATTGCCGCGACTGGTCCGATCACCATCGACGCATTTACGCAAATCACAGCGCGGGTATTTCTCAATAACCATGGACCGACCAATCAGGGCTACATTCCAAGTGGCGATGATTGGTCCGCGCCCATGTCGGCCGTGTATTTCACGGATGCAGCCGCCGATGCCACCAATTTGCGAATTACCGAATTGGACTATCGACCGCACGGTGCCTTAACTCAGTTTGGCGAACTGGATGTCGACAACGATCTGTTCGAGTTCATCGAGTTGACCAATGTGTCTGACTCCCCCATCAACTTGGCAGGCGTGCAGCTTGTCGATGTACAACAGGACGGGAATAGCGACGGCGTCTCATTCACTTTCAACGCTGAGACTGTCGCGCCGGGACAATCCGTCGTCGTCGTGCGGGACGTAGCAGCATTCGAGAGTCGACATGGATCGGGTTTGAGCGTCGTGGGCACCTACACCGGTGGCTTGGACAATGGTGGTGAGCGCATCACGCTACTTGATATCCACGGAGATATCATCCAACAATTCGAGTACGACGACTCAGGCGATTGGCCTGAACGTCCGGACGGCAACGGCAGCTCCTTGGAAGTGATCGACACCGACGGCGATTACGAGGATCCCGACAACTGGCGTAGCAGCATCGACTTTGCGGGCTCCCCAGGTACCGTGGGTCGGGATCGCGACGACCGAGTCCTTGTGAACGAAGTTCTGGCTCGCAGTGACGCACCACTCTTCGACACGATCGAGTTGGCGAACACGACAGGATCACCCATCGACGTCGGTTACTGGCACCTCACCGATTCCAACGAAAACTATTTTAAGTTCCGTTTGGCACCAGGATTAATGCTCCCAGCCGACGGTTACCTGGTCTTCGACGAGCGGCTCTTTAATTCCGGCAACAACACGGAAGACTTTGGGCTTTCACGATTCGGTGATGACGTCTGGCTAGTCGCTGGAGACGTCAACGGCCCCACGCACTTTGTTGACGATATCCACTTCTCGGCGACGCTCAATCAGACTTCGCTCGGGCGATTACCCAATGCTGGCCCCGACGCAAAATTGGTTCCGCTTGCGAACCGAAGCTTTGGCTCCGCCAACACGGCGCATCGCGTGGGCGAACTGATCGTCAGCGAAGTGCACTACAACCCGACAGGCGCCGACACGGGATTCGAATTTATTGAGCTCTACAACAACACCGGATCGGCGATCGACCTGAGTCTATGGCGGATCGACGGCGCAGTCGATTTTGCGCTGCCCGCCATGAACCTTGCCGCCGGAAGCACAGTCGTTTTGGTTGACTTTGATCCAGCCGTACAGCCCCAATCGGACGCCGCCTTTCGCGCGGCCTACGGTATCTCGGACAACGTGACGCTACTTGGGCCTTGGCAGACGGGCGATGTCCTCGACAACGGTGGTGAGTGGCTGCGCGTCGAGCAACAGAATGATGACTTGCAATCGGGCGCGACAAGCTTCGAGTATGTCCTCATCGACTCGGTCGACTACAACGACGAAAATGGATGGCCAGTGAGCCCCGATGGTGCTGGTGATTCGCTACAGCGGATTATGGCAGATGCCTTTGGGGATGCACCCACAAGTTGGACGGCGGCGCCCCCGACACCCGGTAGCGTCAATTTTGGGCCTGGCATTCCCGGCGACTTTAACAACGACGGGATCGTCAACGCGACGGATATCGACTTGTTATTCGCAGCCGTCAACAGCGGGCAGAACTCGTCGGCATTTGATCTTACCGCCGACAGCCTCGTCGACATGGACGACTTGGACCAGCTGATTCTGGTAATTCTCGGCTCTCTCTACGGAGACGCGAACCTCGACACCGTCGTCGATACCAGCGATTTCAATCGTTGGAATAGTAACAAGTTCACCAACACGGCCGGCTGGGCCAATGGCGATTTCAACGGTGACGGAGCCGTCGATACGAGTGACTTCAACATTTGGAACGGTAACAAATTCACTGCGGGCGCCGGCCCTGTACCGCAATCCATGCTGTCAAACTACAAGTTTGACGTACTCTACGCTGTCGGAGCATCGAACACCTTTCGCATGGATTCCCATTCTTCATCCCGAACGGAATTGGATTTCGACGGAATCAGTATTCCAACCACTGCGACTCTCATTGAATCGCCAATTCCCTTGCAGAGTGATCATTGGCACGAGAATTTCGTTTTTGCCTATGACACCCTTCAACGTGGGCACCGGACCGACTGGTACCTTCCCAGTCGGAATACAAGATTGCTTGACTCTGACCGATGCCAATTGGCAGATATTGTGTTTCAACGTTCCCATCAACTGGCAACGATGAACGAGCGCGACCTTCTCCGGCAAGAGTGTTGATCGACGGCGACGCCTTTGTCGGAGGATCGTTGGACGTCAGCCTAATCGACTTGGGCAATGGGACTTTCGATCTACAACTTGGCGATTCCTTCGCAATCATTACCGCGACCGAAGGCTTGACCGGTGCTTTGGTTGGCCTGAACCTACCTCTGCTCACCGGTGAATTGGAATGGAACCTCGACTATACCGATACATCACTTTCCCTGAGCGTTATTAGCGCCAACGCTGCGAGCGGCGACTTTGACAACGACGGCGATTTCGATGGAGTCGAC
>CAYYHV010000396.1:0-7014 GCA_964471695.1 uncultured Pirellulaceae bacterium | reverse complement strand
CGCTGATTCTCTTTCGAGGATTCGCGGCGGTACTCATTGTCGCTGTGGCTCCGGCTCTGGGTGTTTTCTGGACATTAGGATTGCTGCCCTACTTCGATCTACAAGACAATCCGTTTAACAATGTGCTGTTACCCGTTCTCATCTCGTTGGTTGGGCTTACCGACGGAGTGCACTTGATGGTCCACATCCGACGACTTCGCGCGGACGGGATGTCTACACTCAACGCGGCTCGAACGGGTATCCACGAAGTCGGCTTGGCTTGCGGGCTCACCTCATTGACCACGGCGATTGGGTTCGGGTCGCTCGTATTGGCTTCGCACGAAATCGTCCGCGAGTTTGGCTGGTGCTGTGTGTTGGGCGTGACGATGACGTTCGTCTCTGTGGTGACTTCGATCCCCTTGTTGTGTTCGTCGCCGCTGGGACGCAACGTTCATGCTGGGTTGGACAAGAGTCTGATCGACAGAAACCTGACGAAGATCGGCGGTTTGGTCGACTACGTGATGAACAACACGAAGTTGATCAGTCGCTTGGGAATTGCCATCACGATTGGCCTGGCTCTGGTTTCCATGACGTTGAAACCGGACGAACGTCGCACGCAGGGAATGCCGACAGCGGCAGAACCGGTTGTGGCTTTGGGAAAAGTCGACAAAGCGATGGGTGGGCTGGAATTTGGATACGTCAATGTTGGCTGGGAGAAATCCGTGGGTTCGGATTCGCCGGAGGTGCTCCGCGTTGTTAGTGAAGTCGACGATTTGCTGCGAACCGAAGAACTTGTGGGACACCCCCTGTCGATTCGCAACTTAATTGAGTCGCTTCCCGGCGGCGGCGAAGGTGGGAATCGCATGCCCATGTTGGAGTTGCTGCCACCACCGCTTAAACGTGCTTTTTACACGCCTGAGTATCGGACGGCTTCGGTCAGCTTCCGCGTGCAGGATATTGGTATCGCTAAGTATGGGCCGGTGTTTGAGCGATTGCAGTCGGGTTTGCAAGAAATTCAGGAACGCAATCCTGGGTTTACCGTCGAGTTGGCTGAGCAAGGCGCTGTTTGGCGATTTACGAATCTCTATGTCATCGTTGTGGATTTTGTCCGCAGCCTGACATCGGCTGCCTTCGTTATCTTTATCGTACTTTCGATCGCCTATCGCTCGCTGCGAATTGGTTTGATTTCGATTATCCCCAATCTGTTTCCGTTGGTATTGGCGGGAGCGTTTCTGGTTATAACCGGGCAATACCTGGAGATGGTTACGGTTTGTACGTTCATCGTGTGTTTGGGGATCGCCGTTGATGACACCATCCACTTCTTAACACGCTACCAGGAAGAGCGATTGAAAACGGATGACGAACGCGAAGCGATTCGCAAGGCGTTTACCGGCGTGGGTACGGCGCTGATCATGACGACCGTCGTTCTGCTCGCTGGATTTGCCACGGTGTTGTTTAGCGAGTCGCGGGAGAACCGCATCTTTGGATGGATGGGTTCCATCACGATCGCTGCGGCTTTGTTTGGCGACCTTACCTTCTTGCCAGCTCTGTTGGCTCGTTTCGACAGTAAGTCATCGTCGTCGGTCGAAGTGTCAGAATCCACGACCGAGATAGCAAAGTAGACGACTCGGCGTGGGTGGAATCGCATTCGTCGATACGCGCGAATCCGTTTTTACTCGTTGATGACCATTCCGTCTTGACGATCCCCACGATACGCATGGGCGACCGGGTCAACGCTGTAAGAAACGAATTGCACCGAGCCATCACAGAAGGAAATAAAACATCCTGACGGATGGGCACTACCAAACAGCTCATCTTCTGCGACGCCAAACTGATCCTGTTTCGGTTCCTGCGACCAAGGCCTTGTGGGATGTGCCCGGTAGTAAGTTGAACGATAGTGATCGTCCTGGAATCCGGAATACATGGACCAATCGTTGGAATGGCCTCGGCCATCGTAGTACCGAGCCGGATCCAGATATCGCTCGCCGACGGCGTATGTGTGACTGGTTCCATCTTTGATGTGTTTGAGTTTCACTTCAGAACCGCAGAACACGATGCCGTTGAATTCATCAATCGTGGGAGGCCACCCGTTGGGTTTGTCATCATAATTGGCTGGGGCCGGACATGAGCCGTCGAATCCAGTCGTGTTGCCAACGTTCATGGCATAATCGCTGCGAGCATGTTCGGCTGATCGCGGACCGTTTCTAGGAGCCCGCGACATTTCGTTGGGATAGGTTTGTGCAGGACGTCGTGATGGACAATTGAATGTTGAAATTGGCGTCGACTCGCGCTGGATAAGCTGCTGATTGCGAACGGCTCCGGTGGCATCTTTTCCCAGATTGTAAAGAGCCTGCTCTTCGATGAATGGAAGGATATTGAAGATCCAACCACCCGGTTGTTCTTCGCCAAAGCCGCGATCAGGATCGCCGATCATGCTGCCGCGCCAACCACCGGTGGGAAGCAATCTTTGTGCGCTTTCATGAGTCAGCACTGCCAACGTCATTTGTTTAACGTGGTTCATGCATTGCACTCGCCTGGCGGCCTCGCGAGCCTGTTGGACGGCGGGTAGCAGTAGTGCGACCAGAATTCCAATAATCGCAATCACTACCAACAGCTCCACGAGTGTAAAACCACGTCGTATCGAAGAAGGATATTTGTCGAGTCGACACGATTTCATAGTGATGCCTTGCCATATCATTCGATGGAATACAATGTGTTCGTCACTGATGGATGGTAGCCAAGTCGATCATTAACCACAACAAATCCACGCGATCCTTATCGCTTTTCCCGGAAAGTCGCTTGAAAAACATGATTAATCGCAATCAACTTTGGCACGGTCTTCTGTTGACGATCGCGGTCACGCTGGCAGTTAACAGTACCGGCTGTAGCTCCAAGCCGCCACGCGTCCGTCCGATCAACATTGATCCGGCGACTGCTGCCCAACGCGCAATCACAGAGCGCGATGCTGATAGCGAGGGTGAACTTTCATCAGAAGAACTGGACAAAGCGCCTGGATTGAAAAGTTCACTCGGCCGAATGGACTCGGACGGAAGTGGAAGTCTTTCCAGTATCGAGATAGAAAACCGACTGAAGGCTTGGAAAGAACAGCAAATGGGTGTTCGATCTCTTAAGGTCCTGGTCACCATGAACGGTAAACCCATCGAGAATGCGGACATTGAGTTTACGCCGGAGCCTTTCCTTGGTGAACTCGCCAAACCAGCCTTTGGGTTTACCAATGAGAAAGGAGTCGCCAACATATCCCATGACAAGCAGGACATGCCTCGCGGTGCTGAGGGTGGTCGTGGTGTGACGAACGGACTGTTTCGGATTAAAATCACCCATCCGACGAAAAGTATCCCAGCGAAATACAACGAACAGACGACCTTAGGCCAGGAAATTGCGATCGACACGATCAATTCTCTGATGCGACTTGATCTTTAAGGCGCGTCGATGGTCAGCAGCCCAAAGTAGGAAAGGCACGGTTTTGCCATCCAAACATATCGCAATCGTTGGAGCCGGCTTGTCGGGAGTTGCGTGCGCTCGGCGGCTTCATGAACACGGTTTTGCCGTCACGATCTTTGAAAAGAGTCGCGGAGCCGGTGGGCGCATGTCGACTCGTCGAGTCGGAGACTTGCGATTTGATCACGGGGCTCAATACTTTACGGCTCGTGATCCGCAATTCATCGAAATGGTCCAATTGTGGAAACAAGAGGGACACGTTGACTTGTGGAAAGGCAAGATCGCCGTTATCGGTCGGGCTGAGAAAATCGAGCTGGCCGAGCCAGGGACCGAACGTTTCGTTGCAACCCCGAATATGAATTCTCTGTGCAAACATCTTGCAGTCGGGCTGAAGATGGTCACGCAGACACGAGTCGGCTCGATAGAACGGGACGACGACGCGACTTGGCGACTTCGTTCGACCGACGAGGAAGCGCTCGGATCCTTCGATGGTGTTGTCGTGACGGCACCGGCGGAACAGACGGCTGAATTGCTCGTGCCACTTCCGTCGTTGGCGAGGCAAGCGGCTTCGTGCAAGATGAACCCGTGTTGGTCAGCCATGATTGCGTTGGCCGACGGCGAGTCGCTTTCGGCAGGGTTTGACGGCGCCTTTGTACACAATTCGCCGATCACATGGATCGCGCGGAATTGCAGCAAGCCACAACGCAATGGTGCGGAGACGTGGGTCGTACACGCATCGAACGAATGGACATGGGAGCGTATGGAGTTGTCGAAGGATAATGCGGCTATGGAGTTGTTGAAAGCGTTCCGCACGGTCGTTGATGCTACCAACCTCCAACCCGCCTATTTGACGGCGCATTTCTGGCGCTATGCCATTCCGCCCCAGCCTCTGGAAATGAAATGCTTGTTTGATGAAGGGCATGCTGTGATTGCTTGCGGCGATTGGTGTGGTGGTCCGCGCGTTGAAGGCGCCTATCTCAGTGGCGTTGCCGCTGCCGGCAAGATTCTGGAACGCTGGTCGGAGTAACTCAGCAATTTGGAACCCATCGCTAGCATGACTTGTCGTTAGATTTGTCCCGAAATTGTAATTCTGACATCAGAATGATTATTCGTTACAGAGCCTTGGTATCGAGGAATACTGAAGCCCAGCCAGATTGCTTCTCCAGCCGTCAAGTTTTGACAGCAGTGTAATTGGCACGCCACTTGAACGTTCGATCCTGTGTGGGACACCCACATCAGAGTTGAACATCATCAAAGGAGAGCGCCATGTCATCCAGATTCCCGAAACGTTTCGAGTCAAAACTCACGTCCATTCTGGGTTTGATTTTGGCGCTATCACTAGGTTCGGCCAGCAGGTCATTTGCTCAATCGGGCAGTCGATCATTGCCGCCCCAATCGGCGCCGCCGTCGTTTCGATCTCAAAATCAGTTTCGCCAGCCGCTTCCCCAACAAGGTTCGGGCAGTCGTTCGTCAGACCTGACACCAACCCGACGGCAGTTTGCTCCGCAACCGCGTGTTGCTCCCACAGCGCCCTCACGGCGAGGTGGCTTTGATCAGGTCGATCATCGTTTGTGGGATCAACTTTTGACGAAGTATGTCGACGCGTCTGGCAACGTGGACTATCGGAATTGGCAGGCGAACGTCGAAGACCGCGGAGCCGTGCGGGAGTACTTGCGCCGGTTGATGCGAGTCGATACCAGAATTCAATCGTCGGTTCCGGGTCGGATGGCGTTTTGGATTAACACGTACAATGCGCTGACCATCGAAGGCATCCTGCAGGTCTTTCCAGTCCAGAGCATCAAGGATTATGCTCCTAACGAAGCGGGGTACAACATCTGGGACGACTTCAAATTAAAGGTGGATGGACGGGAGCTTTCGCTCAACGACATCGAACACAAAGTGCTGCGACCGATGGGTGATCCGCGAATTCACTTTGCGATCGTATGTGCCTCACGTGGTTGTCCACAGTTGATTCAGCGAGCCTATTTTCCACAGTCACTGGATCAGCAGTTGACGGAGAATGCGCGACGCTTTTTCGCGGACCAGAACAAGTTTCGCTATGATGCGCGCCGCGGCTCGCTTGCGATTTCGCCCATCATCCAATGGTTTGGCGAGGACTTTGGAGCCAATGAGACGGAACGCTTGAGGTATCTTTCGCAGTTCTTGCCGGATCGCGATGCGGCTCGCCTGGCAGCGAGCGGTCAGGCGACAGTCAGCTATCTTGATTATGACTGGAACCTGAATATCACACCGGTTCGAGTTGAGGCTCGACGCACCCAAAGACTGGAGCGTCAAGTCGCTGGCGAACAGTTTTCGGATTTGTATCGCGGTAGTCAAGTCGATTGGGAGCAACGAAGAGGCCCCCAGGAAAGACTACCTTGCGAAACGATGGGAATTCGGTGAGCTTTTACGACGAAGCTACTCGGAAAGGTCGCGTCCAATCATGGATTCGACAATGGTACACGCTTCGGTGAACGGTTCGACATTCTCGAACCGTTCTTGCACGGTTCGGCATGCCGCCTGGACTGATCTATCGTTGAGTAGATGGTGAAGTTTGTTGGCAACTGCGTCGGTCCGGTATTGTTTAGGATTGAGAAATTCGCCGATCCCCAGTCTCTTGATCCGATGGGCATTATCAGGTTGGTCGTGGCTGAGCGGCATGATCAACTGCGGTATTCCAGCCTCCATCGCCTGAGCGGTTGTGCCAATTCCTCCGTGATGGGCAATGGCGGCACAGCGCGGTAAAAGCCGTTTGAAGGGTGCATACTCGAAATGCTGCACGCCGTCCGGAAGTGCGCTGGGGATTTGTTCTGAAAATCGCGAGAACAGCATGCCTCGTCGTCCCAGCCGTTTGCAGGCTGCAGCGGAAGCTGCGAAGAATTCCGAGCCAAACATGTTGGCTGAGCCGGGAGTAAAAACAATCGGTGGCTCGCCGTTGTCGAGAAACATTGCTACTTCGTGGGGTAGCGGCTCGTCGGATTGTTCATTCCAAAGTGGGAATTGAGAATGCTGAATTGTCTGGGGCCAATCGGCCTGCTTCGGGGCATACCACTCGGGAAACAGGCAGAGGATGCACTGTGGTGAATGCCACCAGCGCGTTAGTCGGCTGGTAGGTGCCAACCCGATTTCTTTACGAAAGGCGTTGAGTGTCGGCATAATGTTGGGGTCAAGGAAGAACGTCTCGCCGACCCAATATTGCAGTTTTTGAACCCAGGTAGGTGCCCAGCGCCAGAAACCGTGCATGACGGGTGGCTCTATGTCGCTCCAGATAACAACGGGTTGCAAGTCCACCGATACGAGCGGAATCCCCAATCGCTCGTGAGCCAGTCTTCCGGCGAAACCGATGCAGGAGGTGAGCAGCACGGTGTTGCCAGGTTCGTAACGTTCCTTCACGAGGGAGTAGGACGCACGCAGCAGCTCAGGAGTCAACGCGCGAAGGATGGTTCGAGCCCCTTTGATGGGATGCCACAAATCGGGATTGCCGACCAGCTTGAGAAACTCGTCTCGAGGCAAGGTATCCACAAACTCTAATCCGACTCGCTCAATTGTTTCCTGGAAGTATCCGCTCGTCATGAT
>CAYYHV010000395.1:2301-7041 GCA_964471695.1 uncultured Pirellulaceae bacterium | reverse complement strand
GCATTTCCTCGTTCATGCGATCGAGGCTGAGCGAGAGATCCTGAATGCGCCCATAGCGAAAATCCACGTTGCTGTAACCGATTTTCTTCGCCATCTCCGGTTGGTATTTTCGAGCCAGCTCAAGCATGTCCTGGTTGCAGTCGACGCCGATGACTTTGCCGGTATCGCCAACGATTTGAGATGCGATGTAGCAGAGTTTCCCACCGCCAGACCCCAAATCAACAACAACATCGCCATTGCGGACAAAAGCCGAAGGGTCCCCACAACCATAGTCGCGTTCAATGATCTCCTGTGGGATCATCTCCAGCAATTTCGGGTCATAGGTGACGGGACAACACAGGGCTGGTTCCATTTCGTTGGCGGCAGCGGAATATCGAGCTTCGACGGCGCTATGCCCAGCTGATTTGGTTTGTTCGTTCGCAGTGGTACTCATCGTTTTCCTGGAGGGGGTAGACACTGGCTGGAATGTCATTTTCTTTCGTGATGCAAATTGGACGTTAGCGACTGAATTACCTTACAGTTTTAAGTGCATTATCACACGATATCTTTGCCGCCTCAGCGCCAGCAGGGAGTGTAAGCGACAATACTGAAATCATCGCATAGCAATCTATCGAGGCAGATCTGCGACATTTACCGCCGGCTCATGCGAGATGTGTAAAGAAGATCAAACGAGCCAGGGTGTCAGAATTACAGCAATCCGTCGAAGAGCGACTTTGTCGAGAGCGGATTTTCTTGCTCGGAAAAGGGACTGTCAAATCCCTCAATGGCTGCATCGACAGCAATTGGTACATTTCTCCGTCGGTTAAAGAGTCGATTTTCCGCGATCTCGTCCGATATTTCGTATGCCGAGGAAGCCGAGTTGAATTTGCCGTCGCCGCTGTCGACTCGCTCGTCGGAAGACGCCATTCCAGCCGTGGGAAACAAGTCTTGTGGGGTCCGATCACCCAGAAGTTGGACGGGTGCGAATGGGGCGAAATTGGTTCCCGCAACTGAATTTTTCTGGCCCACGCTGAACGTTGCTTCATTTAATGCCGACCAGTTGGTGCCATCGAACGTTCGGGCTTTTACGGTTATTGTTCCGCGAAGCCGTACCGCTCGGTCGTAAAGTTCTCCGGCAGGTTGACCGTTCGCACCGCGCGGGTCGCTGCCATCGAGTGTGTAGTAAATGTTTCCCGCCCCACCGCCCGGAGTAAAAATGGTCAACAGGTAGCGACGGGAAACGGTTCCGCCGTGCTGCGCGAATCGGGGCGCCGTGAGGGACGGATAAAATCCAGCCGCACGTAGCTGATCAAGGAAGACACTGCTGCGGTTATTGAGGAAGGTGGCTGCGACTCGATTCGCCTCTGAGTTCCAGTTGGCGGCGGTATAAGGCGTTGAACGATGCTGATCACCCCAACGAGCTGATTCTGCCACCATGCCCGGCTCGACCTCCGCGACGATGCGCTCGAATCTTTCCAGCGTTTCGGATCGCGTCAGGGCTCCTTCGTTGAAGAGTGCTCGATGGGCGCGGTCAGCGAAACGCAGTCGGAATTCATCATGATTTCGCAAGTAGCGATACGGTTCAGCCGCCTCAATATCAACCCCCAACCGATTGGTGGTCAAACTGGAATTCAATCCCATCGAAGTTTCAGCATCCCACATGTGGAACTTGAATCCGGTACTCTCGGGGCCACGCATGCGAGAAGCGTACCAGTTGCGCTGGGGCCAGTCTTGATTGCCCATAAAGAAGTTGACGAGCAAGTAGTCGATGTAGTTGTCGACATCGAGGTACTGTTCCAAGGCGGGGTTGTTCGAGCCGTCCGGATTCTTGCCTTGGATGCGCTCGTAGGCGGCTCGCTTCTCGGCGGGTGAGCTCGCAGTGTCGACGGCTCGTGCCAGCGAGACCAGCGTAGACCACGAGGTGCTCGATCCGTCAATCGTGCGGCCGTCGTTGAAAGCGTCCCAGTCTTCTTTCTCCCCGCCGTAGTAGGTTGCGGAGAACGCGGCATCTGGACGTTCGACTGGGTTGTACAATCCCCAGTATGCACCATTGATGTATACGTGCATCCGGTTGTTATGTGACGAGTGCTGGCCCAAGGCGAGTTGCGTCTGGCTGCCAAATGCGTCCCGCGCGTAGAGTGCCTGAGAGCCCGCGCCGCTCCAGGCCCAGCCATCATTGGATTCCATCCGCAAGGTAATCGTGTCGAAGCGATCTGCTGCGCCTTCACCGAAAAAAGGGAAGTCGAGTTTGGTGGGGCCATAGTCGCCTTTGAAGAGCAATCGTAGCGAATGCTTCTTGCTCAAGTCATGCCGACGGAAGGCGCCGCCCTGCATGCGCAAACCAGCATTAATCTGGAAGCCTTCCCTGCCGTCTGGATAAATCAGTTCGAACGAAGTCTCTCGCTCCCAATCGACGCCTTCTCCAAGGGAGTTGGCATAGAGGCCTCGATCGGCACTAAAGAGGTCATCATTGTCCAGCGCAATCGAGAGCGTGGGCAACGAAGTCAGGCTGGTCTTAATCGCATCCGCATAAACGCCGCCGTAGTTGTCTCCACCCAGCGAGTTTCCGTCGGAATCGAATAACCCGATCACATCCGGATCCAGTCCATAATCCGGGGAAACGCCACCCCAGTCTGCTGGAAACCCTGCGTCCAGTGTCGATTGGTAACTCTGGCTGACAACGTCGTTGACGAAGATGTAAGAATGGGCGACTTCGCTGGATTCGAAGAAGTTGTCTTTGAGTCCGCTGGCTTTGAACGCCATAGTTCGGTCAATCAATATCGGCGATGTGTAGAGCGTACCATTCTCCGTCGTTGGGTCCGAGCCATCGGTCGTATAGTAAATCTCAGCGTCGGTCGTGTTGCTTGTCAGGGTCAGCAGAAATGGCTGGTCATAAAATCCGCGTTCTACGCTGAATTCAACATTGTCCACAAAGCCATCGCGCGATTCTCCCAAATTGGCTTGGCCGGGTGTTGGTGTGCGATAGTAACCGGCGTCGATGGGCGTTGTGTCATTGACGACGGCCGAAAGCTGCGGACGGATCAGCATGTCGCTGCTGTTGTCGCTCACATTTAATCCGTGAATTGCCAACACGTTGGTGCCTGCCTGAAGCAGACTACTTCCCGATCCGATATCAAAGATTTGCGGTACGACGGCAAGGTTGTCAGCACGAGCCTGTGTGGCGTTGGACTGCCAAGTCGTGATGGCTGGATTGTTGGCGGCCGCGACACGGGCTCCATTGAGATAAGCGACAAAGCCGTCGTCGTACTGCATGTTGAGCGACATGGCTCCGATGATCGACGGATCGTCGACATCAAACTCGATGCGTTGAAAGGTGCTGCTTTTTGTTGCGTCCCACGCGTCGCGGATGTCGAGATCGATCAGTGGGTAGTAGCCTTGCGCCTCTGAGGAAAGTAGCTCGATTTCTGCCATCTGAATCGCGACGGGTTGATTCTGTCCCGTGACGCCAAACTCGGTTTCAAAATCGAACCGATAAAAGGCATAAGCATCCGTGTTCGCGAATTCGTACAGCCGTGTTTCGAATCGATCGTCAAAATCCTGGGCGTTTCGTGTATCTACGACCGTGTAGTTCGTGCCGTCATGCGAACCGCTCAAAGTCCAGCTGTAGGGGTCACGTTCTGTGGCATCGTTGGCGGACGAAATCGTATAGCTATCAACGGTCTTGGGGATACCGTCCGTAAACTCCATCTCGAAAAACGTCCCCTCGGGGGAAAACGATAACCACTTGGTACTGGTCGTGCTATCCAGTCCATGTCGTGGTTGCTCAGCGGCTGGTGAGCCCGCGGCTCCACCGGCTGTGATGATCACGTTCAACAGCCCATCGTTCTCTGGATCCGTCAAGTCGTTGCCGACGAGTTCCGACAATAAAGTGCCGTTGGGCGGGCCTTCGACGGGGCCTGTTGCCGTGTCATAACCGACGCCGACTCCGGCCGTGGTGCGTGGCCACTGCGAATCATCAAACGTGACTTGAGCCCACAATGGACTGGTTGCGTCCAGACTACCGTCGGTCGGTACCAGAACGGATGTGGCGCCTTGCTCGTCGACGAGGGTGAGAAGTTCCTGAGTCACACCGTAAGAGACGTCGGTGAGTTGAGGTGGATAGGAAGGCGCATATTCGAAAATGATGTTTTGCGCCAGGTCCGTCAGCCCCAGGTACTCGCCATCGGCGCTAAGTCGGAAGTCGGTGTGGAGGTACCCGGCGGGGTCCACGTAGTCTTCGCTATCCTGACCGGAGGCAAAAACAATCAGATAGCCGTTCGGCTCGATAATCGACTGGGACAGATTGGGAAACGTCCATTTGTCGAGGTTCGCCCGATTGTCGGTGAGATGCCAACCCGAAAGATTAACAATGTTGTCCGTGGGGTTGTGAATCTCAATCCAATCGGGATCATTGCCATCGCCGTCGAGCAGAGTCCCATCATTCGAAGCCATAAACTCTGAAATGATGGGCATGCCATTGAGAACGTAGCGCGGTTCAAGAGGTTCTACCGCCCGTAGTGAAAGTCGCCGTTTCCGCATCTGTCGCACTTAACCACCTCCGAGAAATTGACGGGGCAGTATAACACGGCGTTTACTGACCTCCCGGACTAATTATTCTCCGGAGTCTCGACTTGGGGTGGTTGTCCACCTTCGGGGGACTTGGGCTTTTTGTTGTTTTTCTTACCCTTGCTGCCCGACCCAGAACCGAAGGCCTTGGCCAATGCTTCTTGAATGACACGAGCATCAACGTCGGTGTTCACG
>CAYYHV010000395.1:0-2291 GCA_964471695.1 uncultured Pirellulaceae bacterium | reverse complement strand
CAGCCGGAACGTAAGGACCGGCTTCCTGATCGAGAAATTCGATCATTTCGGCGATGCTATTCATCCATTCTTCCTGAGCGGAAACAATCAAAGCGTTCGAAACGTTGTCGATTCCGATGGAAAGTGCACCCGCAAAGGAAGCTTTGACTTTGGTTCCTTTCTTGTCTTTTTCGGAACCACCGCCGCCAAAGACGCGGATATATCCCCCAAAGTTACTGCTCTGCTCTTTCTCTTTCTTGTCCTTGAAGGCGCTGTCTTTGGAGCTGAGCAGGTCGCGGTAGACTTCTTTGATGGTTTTGGCAACGTTGTCCGCCAACGCATTCTTCAGCTTGAATTTTCGGAAGCGTCGTGCACTGAGTGATTCCTCGCTAGGCGGTTGATCGTAAATGCTGATCAGCTTCTCAATCGTTTCAAGTTGTTCGGGCGTTGCATTGGAAACCAGCACTGAGTTGGTGTCAAAATCGTAGATGAACCGAATCTTTCGTCGTTTCCCAAGTCCGCTGGATTTGTCTTTATTGTCGTCGTTGAAATCGTATCCGTACCAGCCTCGCCAGTAGTTGTCTTCGTCGTCACTTTCTCCGTCTTCTGCGAAGTACTCCTCGAGGTTGGTCGTGACGAGCAAGGCCAACGCGTACTTGAGGTAAAAAACTTTGAAGCCTTCGGGTTGCGGCGCGATCTGGGCGACCAGCTCCTCAATCATGTCCAGCGCCTGAGTATCCTGAGAGCTCATGACCAACCGACCGTCGGCTGTGACAGTGATCGTAATTGGCGCTCCAGATTTACCTTGCGTCTTGGCTGATTTTGAAGGATTCGATTTGCTCGTCGAAGCCCGAGGAGTCGCGAGGGTCGTATTCGCAGAGTCCGCGGCAGGAGTCGCATCGCTGGTTGCTTCAGCCGTGCTCGATTCTCCTTCGTCCGCTTTGACTTGAAAGCCAACCAGTTGAATCTCGTCGGTTCTGGTCGATTGCTGTCGAGCCTCATCACCTTCGTTGGGCGATTCGGCGGATGGCAGAGGCTCGGGTTCGTCAACAATCAGCGGATTCGATCCCACCGTGGGCCACATCTCTTTAATCTGCTGAAGGAGCTTTCTGGTGGCGGCGTCACCGCGAGCATCCAGCACACGGACGGTGTTGGGGTTGCCGGATTGGCCGGGGATTTCACCAAGCTTGGCGAGGAAGCCTTGCACCCGCCCCATCTCTTCATCGTTGGCAAACAGCAACAGGCGATTATTTTCGACCTCCGCGTCAACGCTGAACTTCTCTTTCTTGTCATCATTGTCGTCATTGCCATAGTACGAGTAGTATCGTCGCCGACGAGAGCTGCTGTCGTCTTCCTCTTTGCCGACCATCAGGTTGGTGATGGTCTTGGCGACCGCATCCGCGGGGAGTCGTCTCAGCCAGATGACGTGGAATTCGCGTTTCTCCTCATCCAGTTCTTTGACCAGAGAGGCAATCGTGGCGTGGTCTTTGGTGGTGGCATTGGCCACGATGATTTTCGAGGCCTCGTCGACCTTCAGTTGAGACCGAGGGTCCAGGTCGGTCAATTGTTCCAATGCGTTCAGAACGATTTCGGGGCTGGCTTCATTCAGCGAGTACTTCTTAACCGTCAAATCGCCAGGTACTCCGGCTCCCGAAATCGTACCTTTGGGGACATCCAGCATCTTGATCGCTTTTTCGATGATCTCCAGCTCGTTGGGAGCGGCATTTACCAGAATCGTGTTGTTGCGATGATTGACAGTAAGAAACAGTTGTGCCTTGCCCTTGCCGAGGTACTTCGTAATATCCTTGCCTTTGGATTGCAGTTTGGAATAGAGCTGCAATCGTTGGGTTTCGATCTTCAGTTCGGACGATGTCATGCGGGTGCTTGGGTCCAGTCCCAGGAGAACCATGACTTTATCGGCAACGTCAGAAGCGCGCACGTGCTGGATGGCGAATTCTTTGGGTACTTCGAGATTGCTGGCCGCAGCGTGTTCGGCATTAATCAAGCGACTGACGTCACGCAAATTGCCGACCAGATCAACGACCAACAAGCGATTCGTAGCAAGTAGTGGTTGGATCTTTGCGTGTTTCGACAGCAGTGGTTTTATTTCGGTGGCGGCTTGATCTGCTTTGAGTTGACGAGGCAATTGGAAGGTGATCTTTACAAAGTCTTGTGGGGACAAGTCGAGTAACATCGACTCGTCGTCGACTCGAGGCAGCAGACTGGGGTCGAGTGATTCGATCTTGTTGACGATCAAGACGTTGTTGGCCACCAGCATCGTGTAACCGCGCTCAAACAACATGCGATTGAAG
>CAYYHV010000394.1:4341-7048 GCA_964471695.1 uncultured Pirellulaceae bacterium | reverse complement strand
GTATATCTGATCCCTGTCGCCATCTTCGGAGGAGTTCTCTTGTACCAACGGTCCAAGCAGGACAAAGCTATCAAATAGAAGCGGAATTCGCCGCATAGCTAGTCTATTTAGACTTGTCCATGTCTGGTCGGTTCTCTTCGACACGATGAGAGTTGCGAAGACTGCACTAATCCACACCCACCATGCGAGTGATCGAAAGATTGCGTACGAGTTGACCACGTGGTGCGACTCGTTTCGCAAACGTCAACTGGAACGGCTCACTGAACTGCATAGGGAATGAGTTCTCCTCGATACCTGAACAGATTCGCTCGCTTCCCGCACTCACCGAACTGCGGCTCGATCATGCCGTTGCGGAATCCAGCCGATCGTTCCTGCGGTCTATGCCTCGGCTAAAACGGGTTTTGACTCGAAAGACGCCCAGATGAAGAGCAGGGATAACCTGGCGAACTCACTTGTCATCCGCGACGTCCTCGGTAGGCGTGAAGGCAGACTGAGCCGGTCCTGCTTCTTTTCCTTCGATGGAATATCCATCCGGTGGGTCCAAGGCGAACAAGCTTTCGTTGGGTGACATGTCGAATACGAACTTTGTCAGCACCTCGCGAATAGCGGCTTGGTTATTCGTGTCCGTCCACGTCCGTTCGATTTGCACGGGAAGTTTCGATGTCGGATCTGCCCAGACGGTTGTTTCGATGACGATTTGTTCCTGATGTTCAACACTTCGAAACCCAATGACTTGTGTTCCGCTCAGTTGCTTTCCTGGAAGTCGTTTCGCTTTGTTTTCATCAATATTGCGAACGTAGTCATAGAGAGTCAGGTTATTGCCATCGCCACGAATCCTCACTGCCGTCTTCAATTTCGGATTCAGGATAAGCATCGTGCCTTTTTTAATGTCGCGAATAATTATGTCGCCGCTTTCGGTCACTCGCCGCTCTCGGTAGGGGCCCAAAAGCGCAATCTTGGTTGGTTCGGTTGCGGTCCCGTCATTGGACTCGAACGCAATGGACGTTGTTGCCTCGATTTTATCCTGGACGTCACCAAACGCGAACGACGCGGATTGCCAGGACGAAAGCCAAACCACGAGTACCACGACGGGTACGAGAACAGCGGCTGTTTTTGAAAGCATAATCATTGCCTTTCCAAGAAATGCTGACGGATGATTGGGAGTACGGTGGCTCGTAAGTCGATGGCGTGTCTTTGCGATTGCGACTTCAGTCGCTCTAGGGTTGACGTCGGCGTTGGCTGCTTTTTCAAGCCATCGCACTACGGTTTCGTGCTCACCGTTCTGCATGGGTTCATCGTTCTTCATCCAACTGCTCCGTAAATGTTGGCTTCAGCGTAATACGAAGTTTGGCGATGCCCTTGTGAAGCATCGACCTCACATGATGTGCTGACCGACCGTACAACCCACCGATGTGTTCGAAACTCTCATTCTCGAAATACCTCAGAACGATGACGTCACGCAGCGCGTCGGGCAACGTCCCCAAGGCTTCGACAACTTTTTCTATTTCCTCTCGTTCCTCGACATCTTTCCCGACATCAATGTGACTCGAAGGATTAGCCACTGTAAGTGATTCGTGCATTCGGACTTTGCGTCTGCGGCGCCAATCGAATGCCGAGTGGATCGCTGCTTGGCGTAGATAAGCCGAGGCGTTATCAACATCGACGGTGGGGTTGGTCAAAATCTTCACGAAGAGGTCCTGAAGCAAATCCTCGGCAGCGTGTTCGGATAGCGTAATGCGAACCAACAAGCGGTGAATCTGCGGTCCCAGCGTGTCTAACACTTTGAGTATATGGTCGTCGAAGTTGGCCAATTCAGCTCCTTAATCGGGCATCCGTCTATGTGACGCATGAGTCGGGTATGGCGCACCCAACAAATCTGAAAAAATCCCCGACGAGTATCCGGGAAGAACCAGATAGATGATACTCTCAACTAATCGTTGAGACGCGTCAGTGGTTTTAGGCCACCGACAGATTCCATAGAAAATTCAACATGTTTTCAATTAGCCAACCTGTGGTAGACGGTGAGTGGTTCAACGACGCCGATCGATCTCGCCCAACTTTGCCAATCAGAAACCCAATTGGTAAATTGCCAATAGCCTGCATTGCCGGTTTGGCGGGAGACGAAAACCGAATAGTGAATCAGCCGGGCCAAACTCACCCTCCCTTAGTCTCTTCGTTAATCAGGATATCGAATGTCCTCATTGCCAATGCGAAACTTCGTTGCCGTCAGCTTCTTTTTGAGTTGTTCAGCAGCATTCGGCCAAGTTCAACGACTTGGCGCTCACCCAGATTCGCAAGTGTTTCAATCGGTTCGTCGGGCAATCCAGGAAGGCGAATTGAAAGTCGACGTCTTTGAGTTTCGTCCGACTCCGCGCTTTGTCGAACTGTCGAAGAAGCTTGGGGAATTCCTCAAAGACTACCCCAACATTGCCAAGCAGCCTCGGAACGGTCGACGGTTGCCCTACGATGCTCGCATGGGAATATCGCGACAAGAGTACGAAGAGTACCTTAACTTTGAGAACCGGCTCAATCTCAAGAAAAAGCTGACGACTACGATTGATATCACTAAGGTCAGCCACGAGCGATTTCGATTCGATGGTCGCTCGTTGTTGCCCGATCTTGCGATAGAAATCGACTTTGCCAAAGATTCGGTTCGGACTCCGTTTGGAGTCGTCCGCGGCGGAGATGAAAAGCACTCGCCCAAGAC
>CAYYHV010000394.1:0-4331 GCA_964471695.1 uncultured Pirellulaceae bacterium | reverse complement strand
CCGCTGCACTTGCGAATTGGGACTATTGGAGTTGGAAATCAACGATTAGCAATGTCGACAACACACCGACAACAATCAACTTTTCCATAGGAAGGCTGCGGTCGACTGGGCGATTCGCGTTGTACTACCAAGTCAGGCAGCCCCTCAAACCAAATCGAGTCGAATACACTCTTCAATTCGACGATCCGTCCAGACAATCTGGTGTGGACAACGCTCTGCCTTCCTTTGAGGACATGCAACAGGAATCCACCCGTCAAAACGTGAAGATTGAAGTCCCAGTAAAGGGAGTTGATGGATCGTTAAGCTACTTGTCCGAGAAGCTGGACCAATGCATGAAGACAACTGGAACACGATTTCGCAGCCTGTCGGCCAAGCGAGATCATATCGAAGGCGAATTCGGTCCCGTACGCGACTTTGATGCGTTCTGTGATTGCGCCGGCAAATTGAATTTTGTGAAATCCGTTGAACGTGATGCAAAGCGGCGATGGGTTCTGATAAATGTCGACTGGGAAATTGTCGCAACGCAACTCCCTGAGAGAACAGACGGCTTTGGTCGTGGTTTTGACGGTGGCTTTCCGATGGACGATTTGACGGATGAGTTTGCCGATCCTTTGGCGGATGTTGCGGCGGAAACGATGCCGGCAGAAGACAGTCCCGAATACTACGAAGTTCTCGTCGCTAAGCTGAAGAGTGGCGACATTCGAGCGGAGCGTGAAGCCGCGGAAGCCTTGCTCAAAAAGTCGCCCAAAGACTTGCCGAACAAGGCAATCCACAAGAGCATCGCCAAGGCGTTTCTCGGTCTTGCCAAGTCACCGATCCCGCCGACTCAGGAGTTGGGTATTCAAGGGATCGTTCGATTCGCTGGCAAGCAATCGGTCAAGCCACTCGCTCAGATGTTGAAGGCTTCTATGCTCCGCGCGAATCCTCTTATTTATGATTCTCTGGCAAAATTTCCTTGTGAAGAGTCCGCGAAAGCCGTTGCATCCCGTTTGGGAAACACCTTCGATACGAGTTTGCCAATTTGGACCTTGATTAAGATGAAAGAGTTTGCGGAACCAGTCGCCATTGAAGCGTTGCACACCAACAGTCCGCTTCGTGCTGCGGGGGCGGCTCAAGTCCTTGAGTACGTCGGCACGTCCAAATGCAGATCGATCCTAAGAAAGGCCCAAGCCGCCGGCGATCCTGGCGTATCGCGGGCTGCTCGAGATGCGCTGTTCGCGATACAGAAACGCATGGAGAAAAACGGCGACTGAGACCGGGGGCCTCGCCTCGTATTCGATACGAATCTTCACGCACTGGCGTCATCGTCGACTTTTCATATTTCGCGGGATGCTTTACTCTCGTCCTCGAGATGGGTGCGGTGGACGACACGGCCCGTGTGGCGATGGCGTTTGCATCAACTTGCAACGAGACAACAAAACGAAACGGAGATCCAGATGACTGAGCATCGCTATTCCATTGCGGAATTCGTAAACAAGACGCGTGACCGCGATCTCCAACAGGGGCTGTTCGAACTTGAGTCGGAACGCATGCTTGATATTAATCTCGAAGGTGAGGTTTGGATCAAGATGGGAGCCATGGTTGCCTATACGGGGCAAGTCAAGTTTGTCCGTGAGGGGATGCTGGATCGTGGATTGGGCAATCTTCTGAAGAAAGCCGTCTCGGGAGAAGGCACAAGGCTTACGAAAGCCAAAGGGCACGGATCCGTCTTTTGCGCCGACGCTGGCAAGAAGATCACCATTCTACAATTGAACAATGACGCGATTTGCGTGAACGGGAACGACATTCTTGCGTTCGAGGATTCGCTGCATTACGACATCAAAATGATGCGCAAGATGACTGCCATGTTGGCTGGTGGATTGTTTAACATCAATCTGACTGGAACGGGAATGGTGGCTATCACCAGCCACTACGATCCCATGACGCTGCCGGTAACGCCATCCGCCCCAGTCACGACGGATCCGAATGCGACGGTACTATGGTCGGGGAATCTCCACCCTAACTTCAAGACAGATTTGCAGCTCAAATCCTTTTTTGGTCGTGGCTCGGGCGAGTCTGTACAGATGGAATTCCAAGGTGAAGGATTTGTGGTCGTCCAACCTTACGAAGAAGTCTACTTCCAACACGAATAGTCGGCGACAGCTTCCGCAGAATCGTTCGTTGGCGAAGATGCGACGGATGGATCGGGATCACTACGGGCGTCGACGCGCCGATGACTTTTTTTTGCGAGCCATTTTCTTGCGAGGCTTGTGAGCAGCGTCCGATCGGTTGTGGGCGTTGTCCGCTTTGCCAATCAATTCGAAGAGAAATCGGCTGGGTTGGGTTTCCTGAGCTTTACCCCATTTGCGTCGCGACTTGGACATCGTCAGAGTCAAATTGTCTTCGGCTCGTGTCACGCCGACGTAGCATAGTCGACGTTCCTCCTCGATATCTGCCGCATTTTCGGATTTGATGCTGCGAACGTGTGGTAACAATCCTTCCTCCATCCCTACCATGAACACATTGGGGAATTCCAGCCCCTTTGCAGCATGCAGCGTCATCAGCACCACAGCGTTGCGCCGCATCTGCTTTTCCTTGTCTTCTTTAGCATCCTTGTCGTCCAATCCCTTGACTGCGACCTCATCGAGAAACTCGCCGATGGTTCGTTTCTTCTTGCGTTTCTTGTCCTCGTAAGCGCCCAGCGCATTCACGATTTCTTCGACGGTTGCCCAGCGCGAATCCTGATCAGCGGTGCTGTCGTGCAACCTTGCAATTTCGCCGCGATAGTCGATGTACAGTAACAGTTCGCGAATGACTTCGGTGCCCTTTTTCGTTTCGAGCTCTTTCTGGTACGTCTCGATCATGTTTACGAAACGACCGATCGCAGCAGCCGCAGATTTCGACACACCCGCCTTGGATGGGATTTTGCACAGGATATCCCACAAAGGTTTTTTATCGGCGACAGCGACTGACATCAGTTGTTCAACGGTTTTGTTGCCGATGCCTCGAGGCGGTGTATTCAAGACTCGCAGCAATGATACTTCTTCGTGAGGATTATCGAGCAGTCGCAAATATGCCATCGTGTCTCGGACTTCACGACGATCAAAGAACGACATCCCACCGATCAGCACGTAGGGGATTTTGAGCCGCCGCAGTTCAGATTCAAAGGCGCGTGGTTGTTCATTGGTGCGGAATAGTATGGCAAAGTCACGATATTCGAGTTCCGGTCGCGCGACTTGCGTGCGAATCCGGTCGACGACTTCACGCGCCTCTTCTTCTTCATCCTTGAAGACACACATCAAAGGACGCTCACCATTGGGTCGAGCGGCGCGCAGCACTTTGTCGTGACGCACCTTATTGAATTTGATCAACCGATTCGCGAACGACAAAATGGCTTCGGTGGATCGGTAATTGTCCTCCAGCCTCACGACTTTTGCTTCTGGCCAATCGCTGGCAAACTTGAGAATATGCTCTACCTCTGCACCACGCCAACTGTAGATCGACTGGTCGTCGTCGCCAACAACGCAAAGATTACGATGCCCATCCGCCAAGGCGCGGACGATACGATACTGGCACTCATTCGTATCTTGATACTCATCGACAAGAATATGGTCAAAGCGTGCCGCTTCGGCTTGGCGAACTTCTGGGAACTCGCGAAACAGTCGCTCTGTGCAGAGAAGGAGGTCGTCGAAATCGACGGCTCCACGGGCTCGGATATCCGCCTGATAGCGTCGGTAAGCCATCGCCGCCAGATGATCCTTGTCGGTTTCGCAAACACTGGCGGCTTCTTCGGGTGACAAACCGTTACTCTTCCAGCGGCTGATGCGATACATCAACTCGGAAGGCTTCAAAGCAGCCGTCGAGACGCTGACTTCGCGCAGAACTTTACGAGCCACCGACTCCTGTTGTCCAGCCGCGTAGATGGAAAACTTGGCGGGATATCCCAGATGCTCAATATTGCGGCGTAGGATACGAACGCATAGCGAGTGAAACGTGGAGACTTCGGGTTCTTCTTTCGAGCGTTTGCCAATTAGCGCCCGCACACGCTCTTGCATCTCGTTGGCAGCTTTGTTCGTAAACGTCACAGCCAGGATGCGTTCAGGCCTGATCTTCTTATGAATCCGTGAGCCCGCGATAAGTTTAGCGATCCGGAAGGTGACGACGCGTGTTTTGCCTGTACCGGCGCCCGCCAGCACCAACAAGGGTCCCGAAGTTGTTAGCACCGCGTCTTTTTGCGGTGGATTTAGTCCCTCAAGCAATCTACTCATCTAACCGTCCGTGCCGAAATCCCTTGGTTTCCGAGGCTTAAACTGGTCCCACGACGGGGTCAGTTGGAGTCCATCCTAGTGGAC
>CAYYHV010000393.1:0-7049 GCA_964471695.1 uncultured Pirellulaceae bacterium | reverse complement strand
GGCCCGAATCGATCAGGTTTCCCGATCCGTCGTTGAGAAAAACGAGGTCGGTATCAAGTTGAGCGACAAACAGGTCTTGGTCACCGTCTGAATCAAAGTCGTTGAGTGTGACATCAATCGCCGTAGTTACGTCGAATTGTGAATACAGTTCGAATTGGGCTGAACCTACATTTAACCAAACGAATATTTTATCCAGGGCTGCCACGACCGCATCAAGATCGCCATCGTTATCCAGATCGGCTAGGTCTGCGTAGATGCTGCTGGCATTTCCCAGCGACTGCCCGGAATTGACGTATTGGCCCGTTCCGTCATTGAGCCAAACCTGGTTGCCACCGTCTCTCACGGTGACAAATGCGTCTAAGTCGCCATCGCCATCCAAATCTCCCAAATCGACATCGTCATTGCGCGTTTGAGTGGCAATGGGAAGTGCGGGTGGGAATACTCCAAACGCCGGAGTGTTGTTTGTTAGAGTGATGTATAGTGCTCCATCCAACTCGTTGACGCCGTCACTGACTCGAATCACGAATGCGTCTTCGAGTGTCTCCCCTGGAGTTAAATTCGCGACTGCGGGATTGGTGGTTTCCACGGTGTAAGTAAAATCACCGTTTTCATCCCAATTGAGTGTGCCGAATTCGCCGTTACTGATTCCGCTTGACAAGTTGTTGACGGCAACCAGACTGCGCGTACCTTCATCGTTGGCTAGTGCATTGGCTCGCAGCGTTGGGTTTGCCGAAAAATTCACCGCGAAATGGTCGGCAGTGAACATTGTCGGTGACTCGATTGCTCCTATGTCCGAGGCAGGAATTCCGTCTCCATCGCCATCGATATTACGCATGTTGCCAAGCTGATCGCCTCTTGATACGAAGCCGGCGTCGATTGCGGGACTGGTCAACAGTGGTGTGTAGTACAGCTTTCCGCTCTCATCCACCCATGGTCCGGATAGGCGAGTCGGGACGTTTAGCTGGTCCGATAAATCAAGTTCCACCCATTCATGTACCGAACCAAAAATGTTGTTTCCCAGACTCTCGACATGCGCAGCTCCGTTGTGTGAATCTATGTCAATCTTTGAGATGATGCTGGATCGAATTGTGACGTTGACATTTCCGCCGTCATAACTGTACATCCGCAATCGACCCGGAAATATAGTTGAATTGCGAATGGTTACGTTGTCCGGAAGATAGGGTTCAATGGCGATGCCGACTGTTCCGGTAACCGTCGAATCTCTCACAAACCCACTCTTAAAGGCCACGCTTGTTGCCGATGATTGTCTTAGCTCGACATGGTCTCCTTTGACGACGCCAACACCGCTATTCGTGATCTTCAAACTTATGGTGTTGTTCGGAAAGCCGAAACTATAATCGCCAACGCGGCCCGTGACGCTTGATCCAAAGATAACGGCATTTCTAGCGCGCACGTCACCTGTTACCTGACTGTCGCGGAGCTCAACAGAATACCCGGCAACGTTGCCCAATTCCTCGGAGTCATAGATGCGAGTATCACCTGCGGCGACGCGACTGCCGCCCATTCGAGAGCGAGTGATCTGGATCTCACTCATGCCCGCGCGATCCACTATAACGGCTGTGTTGATCATGACTGAATCTGACATCTCAACGGCAAGGTTTGAATGTTGAGGGTATCGGGATTCGGGGAACCCACCCACCATGCCGCGATTGTTCTCAAAAATGGAATTGCTGATTTGAACCGCCGTCGTCGCGTTCCCTGGAAAAAGGCTGTCATCGAATGACCCAATTGCCACGTCGTTGTCGCGAAACACAGAATCTACGATGGACACACGGCACTTTGTGAACGTATGGCACGATGGCCATTGATAATCTCAAGTCCGCTAATCTCGACGTTGCCAACGTCGCCGGTTGGGGCTGGGGGAATGAAGTGCATTTCGTTCCCATTTAGATCGATGGTCAATTCAGACGATCCCGGACCGGATATCCTCAACGGGTCATGCGAAATCAAATTTCCGTTGGTTGCCTGAATAACGCCCGGCGAGATGGCCGAATCGAACTCGATGGTATCCATTCCTTCGATCTCGTTGGCAACCAGAAAGGCTTCTCGCAACGAAACCACGCCGTCGGGGCCCGGCAGGTCGGCCAGCGACGGTGTATCTGGGATGTCGACCACATCATCCACCGTCGTCACGGTAATCGTGGCCAATACTCGACGAGGTTCCAGCGGTTCAAAGTTCAAGGTGCGTTTCGTTCGGATTGGCCGCATGCCAAGCTCCTGGGTGCTGAATATTAGGCGGCTTTGAGGCTCAATGGCCTCTGGGCAGTGAGAGCCACAATTAAGGTTGGTACTATCCAGTAACCTAATCGCCAACGTTCCCCGGAGTCCATCAGTCGGTCGGTATTTAGCTTCTTTTCCAGATCGGCGGACCTACCTGAGACTGTGAGATGCCTCTGTATTTCGAGGATTTCCTCTCGCTTGACGTCGGCTGTCTAGTTGTGTAGATTTAGCGAGATAGATTTAGTCAACTAAACGATTCAGCGCGAATGCGTTTGAAACAGCGACTTTCTAAGGAAAAAACATGACATCTACTCAATTAGGTCGTGTTCAACTGCTCATTATGCAGGTTCTGTGGCACAAGAAACGAGCCACGGCTCGTGAGATTACCGAGGCGATCAGCGAGCGCGAGGCGATCGCACATAGCACCGTGCAAACGTTGCTTCGCGGCTTGGAGGAAAAGTCGGCGGTGGGCCATGAAGCCGAAGGGCGGACTTTCGTTTTCTTCCCGCTTGTCGAAGAGCATCAGTTCAAGGAGTCAGCGACTCGTGATTTCATTGAACGCGTTTTTGGCGGAAATGTTACCACGCTGATGGCGCATCTCCTCAACGATGATGACAGGGTTACACGTGAAGAAGTCGATGCGATCAGGGATTTGATCAAGAACCGAAGCAAGGGTAGCGGCAAGAAGAGTAAGTAACGACGACCATGAGGTCTAACGCAGGGGCTCAGCGATGAATAGTTGGTTAGCATGGCAGGCAGAAGTTGTAAATCAAGCTTCGATGACAATCGAGTTCGCAGCAAATTGGTTCGCGCAGGCGACGCTGTTGATTGTCATTGGGTTGGTACTGGGCGTTGTACTGCGTCGCAAAGGATCGGCGGTTCAATCGCTCGTTTACCGCACGACGCTGGTCGCGGTTCTGATTTCCCCACTCGTAACTTGCGTGTTGAACCGCGCCGGCGTTTCCGGTTGGGCGATTCATGTGCCGCCCAGTCGCATTGTGCAGCATGCTTCCCGGCTGCAAAGTTCGAGCGAGATCGCCGCACCAACAAGTGAGATTGCGAATGGACTCGAGGCAGTCGATGGCGATTCAAGATTTCCCGAACCGATCTGGTCAGACGGTGTCGCCGGCAATGTTGCTGGTCAATCTTTGTTGGAGTCAAAGGCGGCTCGACAACCGATTGTTATCCGATCTTCTGGTTCTGAAGCCTCGGCGACGCCTGCCCAACCTAGCGGCGTGTCCCCCGCCGACGATGTCCCCCGATTTGGAGTGTCGCGGTTTGGTTATCTTTCGATGGTCATCGTTTGTCTCTGGGTGATCGTTGGCAGTTGGCGGCTGTGCCGATTGGGCATGGCTTGGCGTCGTCTGACGCGCTTAGTGGGCGCTGCCAACACGGCTGAGGATTCAACCTGCAGGCTATGTGATCAACTTGCTGCGGAGCTAAAGGTTACACCGCCCAGAGTAGTGCGAAGCCCCTTTGTTGTGAGTCCATGTTTGACGGGACTTGGTATCTTGGGTCGCCCGGCTATCCTGCTCCCCGAAGAGCCGCTGGAGCTGCCGATGCACAACGTGCTGGTGCATGAATTGTCGCATCTTCGCCGACGCGATTGCCATTGGAATCTCCTGCGTCAACTCGCCACGTCGGTGTTCTTTTTCCATCCGCTACTTTGGCGACTCTCTCGATGCATCGAAGAAACCGCGGAAGAAGTTTGCGATGACTTTGTCGTTAGCCGAGGAGGCGATCGCGAGGAGTACGCCAGCCGATTGGTAGATCTGGCTGAGCTATCTTCGGCTTTTGCACCCGCGGCGGTGGCGACCGCCGGCGTGGGGATCGTGTCGTTGCGATCCATGCTGGCTCGGCGCGTCGAACGCATTACAGACACCTCCCGAGCGCTGTCGACTCGCGTTGGAAACTTCGTTCTGCTGAGTGTGGTTATTGGTGCTCTGCTGGTTACTTCGGTGGCTGGGCTGGTTGGATTAAGTCCGTCGACGCACGCGGCTGCTCTTGTCGCTGATGAAGCTCTTGTCGCTGATGAAGCTCCCAAGGTTGTGAGCGGTGAGTCACCAGCCAAACGCGCCGCTGTTGTTTCAGCCGGAGCCAGCGTCACGTACCCGAAACCAGCCGCCGACGCCAAGGAAATTGTTTGGAATGGATTGGTTGTCGATAGTCAGGGCCAGCCAGTTGCCGGCGCCAAGGTTTACCATGCCATCGTTACCGACGGCCCACGGAATCCACAGCAATGGCAAGAGCCGATAAGAACGAACTCGAACGGTCAGTTTCAGATCAAGCGAAAGGCAAGCGAAATTGGCGCCTTTAAACTGCCCTGGCGGGCTTCAGCTTATGCTACGAAGGATGGGTTTGGGTACGCCTATGGCCTTCTCCTGCCAGAGACTCGTTCGGAGCTTCGTATGATCGAAGATCATCCTGTGTCGGGGCGTATTCTTGATATCGATGGTCAACCGGTTGCTGGCGCTAAGGTGGCTGCGATAGAAGCCAAGGATGTGGCGGACAGTGATTTTGTAAAATGGCGTGAGCTCGCGGCCAAACCCGATACCGACTTTTACAAGTTGCAGCGATTGGAGCGATTTGGTCCAAGAGGGTCCGTCTTGGAGCGAATTGTACCGCCCGTAATGACAGATGACGCGGGCCGTTTCACGATGACTGGACTGGGTAACGGACGCATTGTGCGATTGATGTTGGAAGGTCCAGGCGTTGAGTCCAGCCGGCTGTATGTGCGAACCGAAAGTGGCGAAAGCGTGGAAGTTACGAAGCAAGCCAGTATGCCTCGTTTGCGATCTGTCCGTTACTTTCCAGCGGAGTTCGAATATGTGGCTGGTCCTTCTGTTCCTATTGCGGGCGTCGTGAGAGCTTCGGATACGGGAAAGGCACTTTCGGGTGTTCAGGTCATCAGCCAAAAACGTGCTGGACGTAATCTAGCCGGTTGGGGTGAGGATTTTGTGCGGACGACGACCGACGCAGACGGCCACTTTCGTTTGGAAGGAATGCCAGTTGGCAAAGACAATGTGATCGCAGCCGTCATGGGGTATGGCATCCATCCTGACGGAGGTCAGGTGCCGTACGTTGCGATGGCCATGAAGGTCGCAACTGATGGTCAGTCGCCTCAAGCCGAGGCAGACCTGACCGTTCAACGAGGCATTTGGGTGGCTGGTCGAATCACGGATAGTGAATCGGGTGAAGGCAAGCGAGCTAGATTGCAGTATTTCTGCGATGCATCGAATCCGATGGCCAGTAAGCGTCGCGAAGGTGTTGACGAGCGAGAAACGATGCGGACTGACAAGGACGGGAATTTCCGAGTCGCCGTTCTCCCGGGTGAGGGGTACCTGGCGATCTTAGTCGATGACCACGATCGCTATCCAAGGGCAGTCACGCTCCGGCTCGCGGATGGTCGTCAAGTCGCTGCGAAGTCGTACATTGATACGAGACCCCATTTGCTGAACCTTTCCAATTACCACGTCGTAAGTAAGTTCAACGCGGTCGACAATGATGACCATGAAATCCGGATGGATATACCGTTAAGTGCGGGTGTCGATCGCATCGTTACTGTGCTCGGCCTCGATGGAAAGCCGATCAAGGACTTTCACTACACCGGGCGGACAGCGACCGATTCTAGTTGGCGGCTCGGAGAAAATGGCCAGCTAAAGCTAAAGGGGTGCGAAAGTGACGCCTTGCGACGAGTCTTCGTGACGGCACCGAAACAAGGATTGGCTGGATGCATGAATATCGAGGATGATCCAGGCGAAACGGCATCCATCCGGCTCGTAAAGGCGGGTAAGGTTACCGGTCGAGTCGTCAATGGTGATGGTGAGCCGCTTCGCAATCGTGGCTTGGTTCGCTGGAGCGCGGCAATCGACATCAATCAGGAAAGGGACCGAACTGGAAGCTACCATCTTCAGCCGCCATTGCCATACAACCCCTCAAGGACTCGGGGGAATCAGGAAACCGACGAAGAAGGGCGATTCTCGCTTTCGGGACTGGTACCTGGCATCGATTATCGTGTTTGCATTTTGCCAGGAAAAGACGACAAATATCTTCAGCAGCCGCAATATATACGCTCTTTAGACACAGTGATCCGATGCGAAGCTGGTGAAACCAAAGACCTCGGTGACATTCAGCTCGCCGACGCAGTGGAATTCCAAAAGGCATCGCTCAGCCAACTTTCCAAGCAAGCCGCAGCCGATAAATCCCGTCGCGCAAAAACGGCAATGACCGCTGGTATCCAGGAAGTTGGGTTTCAAAACGCAGCGAAAGCCGTGCCCGCTGATTTCCCGAAAACCGCCATGGTGGCTCAACCAGTTGCTTCCTTGGGAGTGATCACTCTGAAGACAACGAAGCCCGTAGAGCTATCCGTATCGAACGCATTGGGCTCGGCGGGCAAACTTCAAGTTCAAGCGACTTTGTCGAGCGGTCAACCAGCAAGCGATGCTGACGTCGCGCTCGTGTTGCTGAACCAGCGTCGTACGTACCCACAAGTCGCCTTTCAAGGAAAAACGGACAAACAAGGACACTGTCAGGTTGCTTGGAAGGATGTCGAGGCTGGTAATTCTGTGGCTCGTATCCTCGTGAAGAAACAGGGCTGCGGTATCGCTTGGAGCGAGTTGGCATCCGGTAGTCCCTCCGAAAGCATCGCAATCGAATTGCGAAACGAGCAACCGATTAAGCTACGATTGATTGATGTGGATGGACAACCGGCTGCTGGCGAAGAGTTGCGAATCGCTGGCATTGCGAAGTCCGTCAAAGGCGGTTTGAGATCACCTGAACAGAAATATTTTATGTGCATCGGAGTAATG
>CAYYHV010000392.1:6769-7060 GCA_964471695.1 uncultured Pirellulaceae bacterium | reverse complement strand
GAGTAAGGCTTCGGTGCTAGGCTCTCGTCCGCGAAAGTCTCGGTAGATATCCATCGGATGGCGACTGCCGCCTTCCGCTAGAACCGTGTCGCGAAACTTACGACCGGTTGTTGCGACTGCAGATTCATCATCCAATCCGGCTTCTTCGAATGCGGCAAACGCATCGGCGCTGAGAACTTCAGCCCACTTGTAGCTGTAGTAACCCGCCGCATAGCCACCGGCGAATATGTGTTGAAACGAGCAGAGGAACTTGTTCTCAGGGATCGGCGGCATGGGAGAAGTCTTGCGGGC
>CAYYHV010000392.1:0-6759 GCA_964471695.1 uncultured Pirellulaceae bacterium | reverse complement strand
CTGGTCGCTGGCAGGATCAATGGAAGAGTGTAGTGTGATATCCGTCATGCCAAACTGAATCTGTCGAAGCATTTGCGATGCGGCGCGGTACGTACGGGCCTTGCAGATCTTTTCGAACAAATCGTCAGGGAGAACTTCTCCCGTTTCGTAGTGAATGGCCATACCGAGCAAAGTCGCACGGTGGTAACACCAGTTTTCCATAAACTGGCTGGGAAGTTCGACGGCATCCCACTCTACTCCCGAGATGCCGGCGACGTCGCGCAAGTCAACGGTGGTCAACATGTGTTGCAAGCCGTGGCCGAATTCATGAAACAACGTTTCGACTTCTCGAAAAGTCATTAACGATGGGGTGTCCCCGATAGGAGGGGTTCCGTTGCAGACAAGATGAGCCACGGGCAGTCGCGTTGATTCGACGCTCGATTCTCGTCCAATGCAGTCGCCCATCCAAGCGCCACCGCGTTTGTTCTCCGGGCGTGAGTAGGGGTCCAGATAGAACGATGCGACGGCGTCGCCCTGTTCATTGAAGACCTCGAAGTAACGCACGTCCTCATTCCAAACGGGGGCTTTGCCGTCTGCTGATGTGACCGTGATTCCGAAGAGGCGATTGCAAAGCGAAAACAAACCATCCAGAACTCGTTCGAACGAAAAGTAAGGTCGTAACTCCTCATCGGTGTAGGCGTATCGTTGTTCGCGCAAACGTTCTGCCCAGAATCCGGTGTCCCAATGGGCCAAGTCGCCTTCATGACCATTGGCATTGGCCAGCGCGGTGATCTCCTCCAACTCTGTTTTTCCAGCCGCGGTCGAAGCCTTCAGAAGCTCGTCGAACATTGTCTGGACAGCGTTGACATCGGGCGCCATCTTCTGCGACAAACTGAGAGTCGCGTAGTCGTCGTAGCCGATGAGAGCGCATTTCTCTTTTCGCAGCTTCAGGATCTTGTCGATGATGACCCCATTGTCGCGTTCTCCCGAAGAAGCGCGGGTAACGTAAGCCATGTAGACTTGTTTTCGCAGCTCGCCGTTACGGCAATGTTGCATAAAAGCCGTGAAGCTTGGCGCATCCAGTTTGACTCGCCACGGTCCATTTTCAGGGTCCGGATTCTTTCCTTTGTTTTCTTCGGCTTCTGCCCAAGCCGCGGCAGCCATCCTGCGGAAGCTTTCCGGGAGTCCTTCCGCGTCGCTAGGGGCCTCGATATCTAAGTGCCAAGCTTTGGTAGCGTCGAGAACATTGTTAGAAAACTCTGTGCCGAGCTGAGACAATTCCTGAGCGATGGCGTTGAATCGCTCCCGGGCTTCGCCCTCAAGTCCAATGCCGGCCTGTTCGGCTGATTGAATCGCTTGTTTGACAATCCGCTGCTTGGCAGAGGAAGCTTGCTCCCATCCGTTAGAATCTCGGAGAGCGCAGAAACGATCGTAGATCGGTTTACTCTGCTTCATCTTGAGGCTGAGTTGAATAATCCGTGGCAAGGCGGCTTCGTGGGCTTCGCGTAAAGCATCGCTGTTGGCAACGCCTAACAGATGGCTTACCGGTGACCAGCCATACTCAAAGAGTAAATCGACTTTGCCTAGCGGAGATTGCAGCGCATCCCAGTCGCCGAGTTGAGCGGACTCGGCTTGGGCGAGCAGCTCCTCGCATTCAGAAAGAATCGCATCGACAGCGGGGCCTACATGATCGGGCGTGATCTGATCAAAGGGTGGAAGCCCGGATCGTACGAGAAGTGGATTGTTTGTGCTCATTTCTGCATCCTGTTCAGATTGTTGTCGACCGAGTCCCGGAAATCGACTCGAATGGCATTTTCGTGGCATTGCGACTCATGGTTTCACCTCATGCCGATTGGCAGAGAATTCCCCAATTCTGCCTAAGTGTCTTACGGCTGAGCCATCAAGAATGAGTTGCGAATTCGCAATCAAAGTTCGTCCAATCGCGATATACCGCCTATTTGGGAGGCAAATCGGACGATTAGATTGCCCATTTTTACCATCCCTTGACCTATTTCGAGTTGTCTGGTTCCGCTGCCTATTTTTGCTGACCGACGCACGTAGAATATCTCTAACGCTATTCGGGGAATTCTCTGTCATATTCACAAGGAAGGACTGTCTAGTCCCTGAGAGTCGCGTTACATTCTGAGGCACGGAAATGCCATATTCAAAGAACGTTTTGGACGTAAAGTCTTACCAATTATGAGTTTAATAGCAATACAGTATCGGCTGGTACCAGAGGCACCTGTTTTGGTGGCGGCCAACCGCGATGAGCGTTATGACCGACCCTCGGTGGCGCCAGCAATTCAGTCGGGGAAACCCCGCATCCTCTGCGGAATCGACGAAGAGGCCGCCGGCACCTGGCTGGGCGTCAATCAGAACGGATTGTTCGTGGGCGTCACCGGACGCCGCAAGTTGACGCCGACGTTTATCTCTCGGTCACGCGGATTGCTCTGCAAAGACATGCTTCGAGCCGCTTCGGCGCATGAAGCGATGACGCTTTGTCTCGAAGAAGTGACGGCTGGCAAATACACGGGCGCGAATTTCGTTTGTGCGGATGCCGAAGGTGGCTGGGTCGTTCACGCCGGTGATGATGTCAACGTTGTCGAGATGGAAGAAGGCCTGAACATCATTGGTGATCGTGACCTGAACGATTCCAAAGACGCTCGCGGCCAGATGGCTCGTCGGTTGCTGACGCTCCAGACATTGGATTCGCCCGTGAAGTTTCTGGCGATTGCGAGCAAGGTTTTCGCTCGCGCCCCATCGCCTCCAGGTCGTCCCAGCGTTGTGATTCGCGAGAAAGACCGCGGCACAGTCAGCTCGACTTTGATCTCGCTTGGCCAAAAACCTCGTGACGCAATCTTCCAGTACGCATCGGGTGCTCCCGACAAACAGAAGTACGAAGATTACTCGCCGATGCTTCGCGACATCCTCAGTCGCGGTTTGCGTGAGGCAAAAGCCGCGAAAGCGAATGCCTGATCACGGTATTGAGATACTTCGAATAGAATGAAGGGCGAGCCAAATGGTTCGCCCTTTTTTTGTTGCTCCACTCTCAACCATGCTACGTGATGCCATGGATGACGAACCGAATCCCTTCGAGTCTCCTCGGAGTGTCGATTTTCAGCCAGTCCTAAGTCATGACTATTACGTGCAGCCGCCTTATTTGGTCATCAAGTCGGGTACGAAGTTGCCCCCGCGCTGCATCATTACCAACGAGGAAGTCTCCGAAGACGGGTTTGCAAAACACAATCTCACATGGACGGGAAAATCCTTTCAACTCGTCATCGACGCCACGCGAGGGTATGTGTATTGGGCGGAATCACCTTGGGTAAAGCGGTGTCGCCGGATCGGATGGATTGCGGGTGCAATACCAACCGCTTTGCTCGTTGCACTCGTCTTGGTCAATCTTGTGTTGAATTTTCCACTATGGTATTTGATGATTGCCTACTTCCTGGCTGCTGCTATGGTCGCGGTAGCAACGCGATCTTACACGGTGCAGATGCCGAAAGTCGTGAACTATGTTGACGGCTATTTTTGGATGGAAGGTTTTGGCCCGGAGTTTCTTCGAGACTTGCCGCGACTGGATGAAGAATGACTAGGATGCGCGTACGCGTTGAGCTTTCTTCTTGTTCTTCGCCGTGGCTTGTGGTTTCCGTTTCACTTTGGCCTTCACTTTCGGTTTCGCCTTTATCTTCGACTTCGATTTCACTTTCGACTTCGGTTTAGCGAACTCATACAGATTGGCGTTCCCTTGTTTGCCCACGTGCTTCACGGTTCCCATGTGGCGATAACAATAGGCGACTCGCTGAGCCATCCAGCGCTGGACGCCCAGTTTCTCGGCGAGATGACCCGTGTGGAACGGTCGTGGTAGACCGGATGGGATCATGCGAGCCAAATCCAGGGCGGTGTGGAAGCGATGGGTTTCGCGAATCTGCGTGAGGACTCGATCCTGCACCTGAAAATCATTCTTGCGATGTCGTCGTCGACGACCGTGGCCGGGATATCGGAACTCGTCGACATCGACTAGCGGTACTTCCAGATATAAGTTGGGGTGAGGAAAGACGCGGGTGAAGTAGATCAACTCGTCGAAGACGTCGAGTAGTTTGCCCGTCTTGGGGCTCTTGCGTCGACTGACGACTTTGCCACCTTTCTTGTCGAGCTTGATCAGTCGCTTCTCGATCAGGATGGGTTTGACGATCAAGACGTTGTACTTCTTGAGAAGCTTGCGAACCTTGTCTCGAATCGCAGACAGCGATCCATGCTGGATCTCGATAAGCACATCGGAATTGACGACATCGATGCGATAGTCGCCCAGAGGAACCTCCATCTGGGCGGAGCCTACGGCGTAAACCTCTTTCAACTGGCGATGAAGCGAGGTTTCCATGAGTTGGCCCGATATTCGCGAAACTGGTGGCAGCTTCCAAGTGTTATCGGCGCGAATGCCTGATGGTCTAAAGCCGATTGAAGGGCTAGCGATGCTGTCGCGGGTCCACCCTTTCTTTCCTTCTTACTCGGGTTCGATCCCAAAATCGCGAATCGTCAGCAACGTGGTGAGAGGATAGCCGCGGCTTTCGAAGGCCTCACGTCCACCCGCCATGCGATCGATGATCGCGGTAACACCGGTAACTTTCAGCCCAAAGGCTTCACAGGCCTCGATGGCCTTGAGCGAGCTCCCACCCGTTGTGACGACATCTTCTACGATGACGACTTGGTCACCGGATTTGACCGGGCCTTCAATTTGCTTGCCTTTACCATGGTCTTTGGCTTCTTTGCGGCAGAAGAAACCTCGCAGTTCTTTACCTTCGGCTGCGCCTTGTCCCACGTGCGTGAGAATTGAGGCTGCGATTGGAACCGCACCAACTGCCATGCCGCCAACGGCGTCTGGCCAGGTGTTGGCGTCCAGCCACGATTGAATCATTCCCGCCGCGACGAGATTTGCGCCTTGGGCATCAAGGGTGACGCAGCGGCAATCCAAGTAGAAGCTCGCCTTCTTGCCAGACGCGAGCGTAAAGTCTCCAAACTGCAGTGCCTTTTCCCGCACGACTTCGATGAGTGCATTCCGATCGTACAATGTGGACTCCGTTTCAATGATCGTAAAGTAAGTTTGTTGCTGCTAGACCGAGGGCAGGCCTTGGACGCGACGCCATGCCGACAGTTGGCCGAGGTGAGTCGATTCGTGGAAGACCATCAAGTATCCCAGTGCCGAACCGACGGTGGGAAATGGACCTTTCCATCGTTCCAATGTCATGGCGGCGGATAGTCCATTGTCCCCGGCGGCGTTCAGCGCGTCGCGAACTTCGTTATGCCCTTTGGTGAACTCAGCCATCAATTGATCCTTGGGCTGGTAGATGCTCGCATCCGATTCGGGTTTGGACTGCATGCCAAATTTGTGCCCCTTGGGGTCGTCGAAAGTCTGGCCATTCAACATGGCGACCAAGACGGGATGGTAGGCGTTCAGGTGGGACACAATCCATGCGGGATGATTCATGCCTTCACCGGGTTGGTGAATCATTTGCTCAGCATTCAGATCCCCGACCAAGCGTTCCGCGTACTCCGCGTTCTTGTCCCAAGGGATTAACAACGATTTTACAAACTCACTCATGTCTAACGGTTCTCGCTCCAAATATTGGTGAAATTGCAGTCGCAAGGCGACTGTGTTTCATGCCAATCGTGTTCTATCCAGTTCGCAACGCTCCTATGCTATCGCAAAGTCGCGCTGACGCGAATGACCTGTCGCACAGAACGACCGCCAATTGCGTTTGGCGTCCTATTTCGCCGTGAGTTGAGAGCTTGGGTGAAAGCCGATTGGATGCTTGCGCGGTTGTGGCGCCGCTACAAAGCGGATTGTTGCTGCCGGATTGGCCGAGACGCGAAAAACGTCTCGGAGATGGCTTCTCCGACTTCATTGAGCTCGTCCTGCAGGTGATCAATGAACTCGTGCAACCCGCGGTCGATGATCTCATCTGCGTTCGAGTAAGCCAGTTTGGCTCGAAGCTGACCCAGTCGTTGTTCTGGGGAGTTCGTAAATCCACCCAATCTTGTGCCGGAGATTGAGTGCAGTGCCTCGTTCGCGTTGGTCAGGCAATGTAATACAGCCCTGGGGAATTCTCGATCAAGGATCAGGAAAGCCACGACGTTGCGAGGCGTCAATACGCCGTGACGCTGACGATACATTTCCAGGGCACTTGCCGATCGGAGCAAAGCCATCCATTGGATATCGTCGTAGGGGGTGCCTACATCATTGGGATGAGGCAGCAAAATGAAGTATTTCACGTCGAGGATCCGCGACGTCTTGTCGGCTCGTTCGATCATGCGTCCCAATCGACAGAAGTACCAACCTTCACCATGAGTCATGGTTGCGTCGGTGACACCAGTAAACTGTTGGCCTACGTTGCATACGTTGGAGAAGAAACCGTACAAGTCATCGGAAACAGCAGGTAGTCCGCCGCAGTTCATCATATCCAGATAAAACTTGTTAATGTGTTCCCACATTTCGGCGGAAATGGTTTCCCGAACGGCACGGGCGTTCTCGCGAGCCATCTTGAGGCAGGAAGCGATCGAATTGGGATTCTGTAAGTCAAACGACAGAAACTGAATGACGTCGTCGCGCTCGTAACCCGAATACCGGGCAAGATAGTCCTGGTCATCACCGCTGGTAACGACGAGAGGCCACCACTGCTCGCTATTCTCGACTGGCGAGTCGAGGCTGAGGTTCAAGTTGACGCCGATAAATCGCGCCACATTTTCGGCACGTTCAACATAGCGGCTTACCCAGTACAGGGA
>CAYYHV010000391.1:0-7100 GCA_964471695.1 uncultured Pirellulaceae bacterium | reverse complement strand
TACCGACATCGCTCGCCGCGATATGGGACATGCATGTCGTCCAATCAAACGTCGTTTTTTCCATTCGAGACTGTCTTGGCAAAATGACGCTGCTCATAGTTGAAACCTATCTTAGCTGTCATCGCTTTCATCAGATAGGCGCTCCTTTTCCGGATGAAACACGTTTTCTCGCCAAATTTAGCCGCTCAAAACGAAGCCTACCAAGTCGTCTAGCCATTCTTAAGCGACATTTCTACACTCCCGCCGCCCTTATATGACCGTATTTTTCCCGAATTGCTTAATCAAAAGACAGCAGCGTTTCTCTATGTTTCGCCTTCGTCTATCCTCAAGCCACCAAATACCGCCACCCCTGATACTGCTTCTCATTGCAGTCTCATGCGTCGGATGTGTACGTCGCCGCATGACGGTGCGTAGTAATCCACCCGGCGCTATGGTCTACATCGATGACCAGCAAATTGGCACAACGCCTGTTTCGACGGACTTTGTATATTACGGCACAAGGAAAATTCGACTAGTCAAAGATCGTTACGAAACGCTTACAACCTACCAGAAGATTTCTCCCCCTTGGTACCAGATCCCACCACTGGATTTTGTTGCCGAGAATCTTGTAGGCAAAGAAATCCGCGACGAACGCGTGCTTGATTTCCAACTTAAGCCACAACAAATCATATCCAAACAGGATCTGCTAAATCGCGCACGCGAACTCCGAGCCCAAGCGACGGGTGGATTCATCTCCCCAATTCCAAACGGCGTCCAACCTGCATCAGCCACGACACCATTTATCGCGGCTCCCACGGAAGGCTCGCCAGCCTTCGGGACTCCTCCAGTCCAGCCATAATTGCCTCTGCAAGGCGAGCGTTCGTCGATGATGACGATGAGACGCAGGTTGCGTCAGCCCAACGTAGATTCTGATCAGTCGCGAAACGAGCGAGCACCACGAAAAAGATCAGCCGCGAAAACGCGGCTGATCGTTGAGTTCAAGTACCACTGTGATCGTTCGAGGAGTCTACGATCGGCTGCGTCGAAATGCTACGAATAGCATCACGAGGGCACCAAGCCATCCAACGTTGGGTTCCGGCACCACATTAAACGCAATTGACGTCGCGCCGTTGTCCGCGACGATTGGAGTCAGGTTGAAGCGACCATTTCCATCACCGTTGTCAATCGACCCCATCGCCAACCCGCCCAAGCCCGTGTCGACCCATCGCTGCGCGGTCAGGGCGTCAATGGTGAATACCAATGGAGCCCCCTCGCCTACGTTGTATCCAGGAAGCGTACCCAGCGTGGTTAGAGCACCGCGAAGGTTGGCAACATCGGACCCGCTACCATCGACCCATGGAGCCGAAACGCCACCAACGAATGTCTCGCGAAACAAGAAGCTTGCGGAACCGTCGATAGCCGGATCATCAGCGCCCGTAATGTTATCATTGCCCTGATCCCAGCCTCGATTTCCCAACGCAATTTCGCTGAGCACGATGGTGTCGAGATCTGAGCCGTGCGTGCCAGCCGAAAAACCAGTGTTCACGTTTACGGTGACAACAGCACCAGAAACCGTCGTCCCAGCAACCGCGCTCAAATCAGCGAAGTCGTGAATGATCAAGTTGTCGACCATTCCAGGATTCGTTCCGATCAGTCCACCGGAAATGGTATTGCCACCGTTATTGTCCCCACGGTTACCACTCGGTTCGTCAATGAGCCGTGCATCACCCTGTGAATTCACAACAATATCCTGAGCTTGTACGAGCGCCGGAGCGACGACAAGAAGAACTATAAAAATTATGGAATGTGATCTCAAATGCATTAGTCTTCTCCAGATTAGTAAAAACGAAAAGCTACGATCGCGTACTCAGCCGAAGCCAAGTACGCGCCTTCATTGATTGGCTTCTAACGACGCGACTTCAAAGCCACAAACAGGGTGCCAAAAACCAGCAACATGATGCCAGCCGGTTCAGGCACTACAGCAGCATCTGACGACGTGAACTTGTTGCCATTCCAAATATTGAAATCGCCAACATCCACAACGCCGTCGGCATTAAAGTCCCCACTGCACCAAGACGGCTCGGTCGTGAACTTGTTGCCGTTCCAGATATTAAAGTCGCTTACATCGACAACGCCATCCAGACTGGCGTCACCGGGAAGATAAGTTCGACCTGCACCAAGGTTGGCTTCGCCCGCCTCCATCAGCCACGCGTCCAAGTCGGCGTTATCGACGACCGAATCACCCGTCAAATCAAACGCTGTTGCGCCGCCGCCTGCGGCAATCTCAGCTACGAGGGCATCTACGTCGGCACAATCGTAGATACCATTGTCATCAAAGTCACCGTCAGCCGTTCCCATGCCAATCGTAAAGTCAATTTCGACTTCCGTTGGGCCGTTGGCAGAAAAGTTGAAGCGCGAGGTATTGTCGCCATCATCTATGGAGCTCAGCACAAATCCGGCGATGCCATTGTCCACCCAGTTTTGGGCAGTAGAAGCGTCGATATCAAAGGTAATGAACGGCGGAGCTTCGCCTACGTTGTAGCCACTGGTGGTGGCAACCTGTGAAATTGCCCCTTCGAGATTGTCTACCGCGACACCGTTGCTATCCAACCAAGGTTCAGAAAGTCCGCTTCCCTGTCCAAACTCAATTCGGTTGGCATAGCTGATTGAGCCATCGGATGTAAAGTTGGTTGTGCCGCGAATGATCCCCGTCCCCTCGACCCAGCCCGCGTTGGGCAGGGCCATTTCGCTAAGCACGATGATGTCATTCTCCGAGCCGTGCGTCGCGCTCGAGAAAGCCTGTGCGACATAGACATTCACGGTCGCGCCGGAAACGGTCTCCCCGGAAACAGCCGTAAGCTCCTCAAAGTCGAAAGCCATAAAGTTGTCAACAAGACCTGTGTTGATGCCTATCAATCGACCAGTGTCCGTATTGCCTCCGTTGTCAAAGTCGCGGACGCCGGACGGTTCCGTGACCAGACGAGCATCGCCCAGATTCTCAATAATGACAGCCGATGAGGTGGCGGATAGGGCGGCAACCAAAAATAATGGTATCCCCAAAAATAAGTTTCGCATGTGATTAATCCTGGCCTAACAAGGTCAATAAGTAACTCGGGACTCCGCTCCCGAAGTTGGGTCGCATAACTTTGCATAACAGAATGCGGAGCTCTGCGTCTCTGTGTTGAAGGGACTAAGTTAATAACTGTCAATCGTCAGACTATCGTCGCGGGAAAAAAGTCGTTGAAACGTTCCAATCTGTTCGCCAGCATTCCTCTGTGCGACCGTTAGTTGATTGTGGTCGATTGAGTCAGTAATAAAATGCGTTGAGCCATCGACGAAGACAAAGTGGGCGCCCCCAACATGCCGACTTGCAAATGAATTTCGCTGCACCCGCTCCGACGATGCAAGTGGGTCCGGATTGAACTCGCCATGCCCCGTTCTGACTTGCGATAAAGTCCGAGCAGCCGCACCGGCCCCGTTGACTCCACCAAAAGTGTTTGGGTCCCATATAAACCCAAACTTCAGCGTTTCGCCAGCATAAAATGTCTTCGATGTGCCGTCCTTGATCTGCTTCAACCGAACTCCATGATGCCTCGAGTCCTTGGTGCGCATCAGCACGCCATCCGAATGCTCCAGGGCTGGAATGAAGCTCCACTCAAAGGCACCGCCATTGCCAACATAGTTAGAAAGGGATGTCGCGAAACTTCCGTTGATCGTTAGCAACTCGTTATTGAGCGCCCCATCAGAAGGACAAAGAAACATGGGGATGATGGTGGAGATCAAAGTCTGTTGGGCGGGGTCGTTCATCGGAAGGTCGGTGTTCAACGCGTCCCACAGAGCCTTCTCTTCGATATAAGGCAGAATCTGTGTCCGCCAGCCCCACCCAAGGCTGCTTGGGTCCGAGCGGTTGATCCCAAGGTTATGTTCATGACCGGCCGGCAGCCGTCGAAGTGAACTCTCATAGTTCAGCCCAGCCAATCCCATTTGCCGCAGCGAATTGATACAGCTTGTCCGCCTCGCGGCTTCTCTCGCCTGTTGAACAGCGGGCAAAAGCAATGCGACCAGAATTCCAATGATCGCAATGACGACCAACAACTCGACAAGAGTGAACCCTCTTCCAGTCCTTCGCAATCTGTGAACTTTGCTCATAAAGCGTTTCTCTGTTGCTCGCGTAACACACACTATTCCGACCCCTCTTAATTAGCGGAGAAACTACGTTCATTACCCAATTTCCAACAGGATTTCGCCGCTCACGAAACGACATTCCCCGTAAAGCTCTACAAACAAACACCTTACGACTCAGCTTCGATTCACCCGTCGCGCCTGAACCGCCTCAACTCAACCAAGGATAAAAACGAAGCTCTCTAAAAAAAACATCGCCGCGCCTTGGACAGCATTCTGGCTAATCAAAGGTTCCGAGGCGAAGAATCTGTGAATTGCGGCAGGAGTGATTTTGACCAGCCGCCATCATGACGTGCATCAACACGTGTCCGAGCAATCGAAGAGCCGCAGCGCGAAGCGCCTATCGCTTGATTCCCGATTGGCGTCGATCCAAGGCGCCCTTCAATCCGATCCGACCGGGATCGCGAGCCAACTTATCCGCAAAGACACGGAAGTCGTAGATGATTGGCTTGAGGCCGTCGAGCATTGGCCCGACCTGCTGCGTGATGTCTTCCGTGTTCGCCGCGACTCGATTGATACGGGCGACGCCCTCGTTGATTTGATCGTAAAGCTCCGTGCTATAGACGAGCTTTCCGATGGTGCCGTCCTGGCTGTTCATCGCATCACTGAATGCCACCAAATTATTCAGTACCGTGTCGATCTGCGCCAAACCGGAATCTAAGGAAGCAGCATAAGATTCGCCCCGTTCGCCCAACGGGCCTGTTAGCCCTTCGAGATTTTCTAGATTGCGATTTGCTTTCTCAACAACACCGGTGAGGCTGCCCGTGAGCTCATCCAGCCGCGGGCCAATATCTTTGACAACATCATTCAGGTTCCCCGTAATCTCATCGAATCGCGGCCCCAAGCCTTTGACCGTGTTGTTAATGTTTTCCGCGATTTCGTCAAGCTTGGGTCCCAAGTCCTTGAATGAATCAAACGAGCCGCTCACGTCATCGACAGTGGCCGTGATCTTCTCAAACGTCTTGGCAAACGAATCCACGCTGCCTGTAATATTGTCGACGGTGTTGCCGACTTTGCCGAACGTTTCCTTCATCGGCTCGACAGCTTCGCGAATGGTTGTGATCGTATCCTTCATTTCCGCCAGAACGTCGCTCGCATCGGTCACAAGATCGGGAAATTGGCTGATCGTCTCGTCGAGATTCCGTTTGATGTTGTCATCATTCAAAAAGCGATCCACGGCAGTGAACGCAAGGTCCAACCGGTCCATGGCTTTCTCACCTTTGACCAAGATTCGCTGAAACTGCTCCGAGTTGTTGGCGACCAGGGAGTTCATTCCCTCCGCGACGGCTCCGACTTGTTGCCCCGCCACCTGAATAGAATCCAAGGCCGTACGAACTTCGCTTTCCAGATTCACGATGGTCTGCAATGCCGTCGAAGCCGACTCCATCACCGATTGCGGATCGTTTGCAACCATGCCGTCGAGGTAATCCCCATCACGGTACACGGCAATCGGACTGGCTTGCGCATTGCGGCTTTGAATGAATTCCAAAGAGGCGTCGCCGAGAATACCCGATTTGATTCGACATATCTCATTACTTCGCAACTTGCGTTCGCTGTCGATCTGCGCGCTAACGACGACTGAACTATCCGTGTCCAGCAGCGTTACTCGAGTCACACGGCCAATCAAGATACCGCTCTTATTCACCGGTGTATCGACTTGTACACCCGGCGCCTGCGGGAAACGAATGTAAATCGTATATTTCCGATCGACGAAGCTTGGCATTTCACCAAACAACATGACCAGCAGCCCCGCAATCATGCAGGTTGCCACGACTAACAAGCCGACTCGAAATTGTGTTACGCGATCGTCCAAAATTCCATTCCTGGATTAATTGCGGTGAGCTCAATGAGCCCTTGCTTCTGCCTCGCGACGTAATTCCATTAACCGTTCGCCGGCTTCCCCCTCAACAAATTGCCGGACGCGACGGTCATCGCAACGGTCAATCTCTTCAGGCGTCCCATCGAATATGATTTGGGGTTCATGGGGCTTCAATCGAGCCGCGGGGAACAACATGATGATGCGATCGGCGACTTTCTTTGCCGACTTCATATCGTGCGTCACAATAATGCTCGACACTTCCTCGCGGTTGCTCGTACGAATCATCAATTCGTTAATCACATCACTCATGATCGGATCCAGCCCCGTCGTGGGCTCGTCATAGAGAATCAATTCCGGATCCATCGCCAATGCCCGAGCCAACCCGACGCGTTTACGCATGCCGCCCGACAATTCAGCCGGACGACGATTCACGACGGAATCAGGCAATCCAACTTCTGCGAGTAACGCGAGCACGATGTCTCGAATTTTGCGTGAATCGAAACTCGTATGCTGTCGCAATGGAAAGGCAACGTTTTGCCCAATCGTGAGGCTGTCAAACAAGGCAGCTTGTTGAAATACAAATCCAAATCGAATCCGCTGTTTGGTCAGTTCACGATCATTGAGTTGGGCCAGTTCATGGCCATCGAAGAAGACGCGCCCGGCGGTTGGTCGAATCAAACCAATAATCGTCTTCATCAAAACAGTCTTACCGCAACCGCTTTCCCCGATGATGGCCACGGTTTGGCCGCGAGGAATCGTCAAGTTGATACCGCGCAAAGTCGTTTGCTGTGGAAAGCGTACGTCCACTGACTGGACTTCTACCAGCGTACGCTTCGTTGGCCGCGTATCGTGAACCATCAGATTCCCTTCGCGACACTGGTGAAGAGCGAATGGTGAATTCCATCCAGGACAAAATTCAGAATCAAGTCGAGCAAGAGGATCAAGACGAACGAATAGACGAACGAATCAATCGTGGCTCGTCCAACTCCCTCGGCTCCGGCGCCACAATGAAAGCCTCGATGACAACTCACCAACGCGATGGCTGCACCGAAGAAAAAGCTCTTGATCACGCCCGTCGCCAGGTCCCAGGTCCCAACAAACGCCTGAGAATTATACCAGT
>CAYYHV010000390.1:4700-7145 GCA_964471695.1 uncultured Pirellulaceae bacterium | reverse complement strand
ATTTTCGCCCTCTTGTTGCTTTGCTTGTTATTCAGCGTAGCAACGCTCAAGCAACAGCACCCAACGGGAGCTGCTGCTGGCACACAGGTCGCCGACATGATCGTCGCAGCCAACTACCAAAGCGTCATCGTGGTCACGCGAGATACGATTGAGGACCGCGAGTTTTCAGAGGCCGCGACCACCAAACTCCAGGCCGCCAACATCGAAATCCTCGCCACAATCAACGGCAGTCCATCCGATGTGCGCAAAGCCATCGAGGATGCCGTTGCAGCCAACCAGTCAATCGACGCCATCTGCGCCAACAATGTGACTGCCAAGTGGAACGTCTACGATCGCTTCCCAGGGGTCGGCAGCGAAAAATGCATAACTCCCAAACCGTACCGGTGGCCTGACTTCCTGAAGTTGAGCAACATTCTCGGAGTCGCAAACCAAACCGCCATCTACGCCATCATTGCCATTGGCATGACGATGGTCATCGTGACGGGCGGAATCGATCTGGGCGTGGGTTCGCTCGTCGCGCTTTCCGCAGTCACGGCTTCTCTGCTGATCCGCGATTTCGGTGGCGGCACTCAAGCCAGCGTAGGATGGGTCGTACTCGGCATGTCGGCGGGTATCCTGACTTGTGCGGCGAGCGGCCTATTTGTGGGTTCGATGGTGACCCGCTTCCAATTGCCGCCTTTTATCGTGACACTCGCCATCATGATGATGGCCAGCGGATTGGCCTTTCGACTGACTGGTGGCCAATCGATTCCCGAACTGCCGCGATCGTTTTTCTGGCTGGGCGGTCAACAGACGTTGGGCATACCCAACCCCGTCTGGTTAATGATGATTCTGTATATCATTGCCCACGTGATCATGTCGCGAACCGTATTTGGTCGCTATGTTTACGCCATTGGCGGCAACGAAGAGGCGGCCCGATTGTCGGGTGTACCTGTTCAACGCGTCCTGCTCATCGTCTATACGGTTTGCGGAGCTCTGGCTGGATTGGGGGGAGTCGTTTTGGCTTCACAACTTGCCGCCGGTGATCCCAAGTTTGGATTGATGTTCGAACTCGAAGTCATCGCCGCCGTCGTCGTCGGCGGTACTTCGCTAATGGGCGGCTCGGGAAAGATTTTCGGAACGCTCATCGGCGCCTTCATCATTGCGGTCATCAAGAACGGGATGAATCTGATGAATGTCGAGCCCTTCAATCAGCGAATCGTGCTCGGCGCCGTCCTGCTCACTGCCGTCCTCCTCGATCAACTGAAACGACGACGCGGCTAGTGGTACGTCAAAGCTGAGTTGCATGTTTGTAGTACCGCCTTCAGGCGGAAGATTCCGGCTAAAGCCGGTACTACGAGCCATTCAATTCGATCCTGACAAACCACTAGGACAAGTCATTTACTTAAACCTCCAAGGGGTGGCAGCACTTAGCCCATGGCGTTAGCCATGGATCTTAAGAACATAAACCATACCCCCGGCGACTCGTCTAAAAAACGTCTTGCACAACTCGCGTTTTCCACTTAGGCTCAAGGAATCATGAGTAATTGGTCCACAACAAGCGAAACTTGCCACACCTGCCTCGCGGCTGGTGCTGTCAATCTGCGCGTGGCCCTCATTCAACCTGTCGTCGTGATTATTAGCTTGCTAATTCTACTCCTGCCCGGGAGCAGTTAGGCGACAGGTTTCAACTCGAAATTTTCCAGCCGACACTGCTCACCGCAGGGTCGGCTTTTTTTGTACCCCTACGCAACCAGGAAGATCAAAAATGGCTGGCAATTCTACCGCAGTAGCCCCGCAATCCGAGGCATTGTTTCAAATGGCGGGCGACCGTTCCTCACCAGGGCATCACGAAAGGAAAGTCCAGGCGACCGTCGTATTCGAGACGCGCGGGATGAACGGCTTGGTCGAAGTCGTTGTGCTCGCCTCGCGAATTGGTATGACGTTTCAGTCGCTGGAAGCGGTACACGACCGGGTGGTGCTGCGAGCCGTCGAGACTCGTCGACGAGTCGAGCGTTTAGTCGCGGTTTCTCGGCAATCTCTCGGAATCGTGACGGCGGACATCGAGTCCCAGTATCCGGTCATGTCCGAATAATATCGAGGTGCATCGTGACCAAATCGCCTGCTACAATCTTGGTTTCAACACGAACTAAGCGGCGATCGTGCATGGAGCGCGATTGACGCTAGAGGAAACTGCGAAAGGCACATCATGAATCTTAAACGCGCGCTTTGCTTGCCCTTGATGGCAATCATCTTCGCAGCTTGCTGGAACCTGGATGGAGCAACCACGATGGCAGAAACGGATTCGTCCGGCACGCTTGTCTACCCCGACACCAAAACGGTCGATCATACCGACGACTATCACGGCACCCAAGTTGCCGATCCCTACCGCTGGCTGGAAGATGACGTTCGCACATCCAAAGATGTCGAAGCCTGGGTCGCCGCCGAAAACAAAGTCACGCAGGC
>CAYYHV010000390.1:2675-4690 GCA_964471695.1 uncultured Pirellulaceae bacterium | reverse complement strand
CTTTGGAACTACGAAAAGTATGGCTCGCCCTTCAAAGAGGGTGGTCGATACTTTTACTACAAGAACGACGGACTGCAAAACCAAAACGTTCTCTACAAAATGGACTCGCTGGATGGCGAACCTTCCGTGCTGATCGACCCGAACTCATGGACGAAGGACGGCACCGTCGCGCTCTCCGGTTTGGCGCTGAGTGAAGACGGTAAGTATGTCGCCTACGGTACCGCCGAAGCCGGCTCGGATTGGAACACTTGGAAGATCAAAGAAATCGCATCAGGCAAGATTCTCGATGACGAATTGAAATGGATCAAATTCAGCAGTGCCACTTGGAGCAAGGACAGCAAAGGATTCTACTACGGGCGCTATCAAGAACCCAAAGAAGGCGATGAATTCCAATCGCTCAACATGAACCAGAAGGTCTACTACCACACGGTCGGTACGCCGCAAAGCGAAGACAAGCTGGTTTATGAACGCCCCGACCATCCCGAATGGGGCTTTGGAGTCGACGTTACCGAAGACGGCAAGTATCTGGTCATGATCGTCTGGAAAGGTACCGACGATAAGTACATGGTCATCTACCGCGACCTTCAGAGTGCCGATTCAAAACCCGTTGAACTGATTAGTGAGTTCAAATACGGATACGATCTCGTCGGCAACGACGGCAGCGTCATGTACTTCAAGACCGACAATGCGGCTCCCAAGGGCCGGTTGATTGCGATTGATACGGCAAACCCAGCACCAGAAAACTGGAAAGAGATCATTCCTGAAGTCGAGGAAACATTGGACGCCGTCGGCTTGGTTGGCGGAAAGTTTGTCGCCCACTATATGAAGGACGCCACGACGCAGATCAAACTGTTCAATCTTGATGGAACACTTGATCGCGAAGTCAAATTCCCAGGAATTGGCACTGCCAGTGGTTTTGGTGGCAAGCGTAAAGACTCCGAGACGTTTTACTCGTTCACCAGCTTTGCGACACCACCAACGATTTATCGTTACGACATCGAAACGGGCGAAAGTGAGCAGATTCGCCAAGCCAAGGTGAAGTTCAACCCGGAGGACTACGAAGTCAATCAGGTCTTCTACCAAAGCAAGGACGGCACGAAGGTGCCGATGTTCCTGGCGCATAAAAAGGGACTGAAACTGGATGGCTCGAATCCCACGCTGCTCTACGCTTACGGCGGTTTTAACATCTCGCTAACACCCAGCTTCTCCATCAGCCGACTGGCCTGGATGGAAATGGGTGGCATCTTTGCCATGCCCAATCTACGTGGCGGTGGCGAGTACGGCGAAGCATGGCACGAAGCCGGCAAGGGCCACAAAAAGCAAAACGTGTTCGACGATTTCCAGGCGGCAGCCGAATGGTTGATCGAGAACAAGTACACCAGCTCCAAGAAGCTGGCGATCCAGGGCGGTAGCAACGGTGGGCTACTCGTCGGTGCTTGCCTGACTCAGCGACCCGAACTTTACGGTGCGTGTTTGCCAGCCGTGGGCGTGATGGACATGCTCCGTTTCCACAAGTTTACGGCCGGCCGATTCTGGGTCGACGAATACGGCAGTTCGGACGACGAAGACATGTTCCCGACGTTGCTCAAGTACTCGCCGTACCACAACGTGAAGAAGGGAACGAAGTTCCCAGCAACTATCGTCACGACGGCTGATACCGATGACCGCGTAGTCCCGGGACACAGCTTCAAGTTCGCGGCGGCTCTTCAAAAGGCTCACGCAGGTGAGGCACCCGTGTTGATTCGCATCGAAACCCGTGCTGGCCACGGGGCCGGAAAACCAACGGAGAAAATAATCGAAGAAGTCGCCGACTTGTGGGCGTTCCTCGTAAAGAGCCTGGATATCTCACTCTAGCTTCTCGTCAGCCTACGCTTCATAAACCAAACGAGTGGTGTGTTCGACACCGGACCACCACTCGTTTTCATTTCACTAAAAAGTGATAAACTCGCGGCATGGTTGGCTATCAGAAGAAACTGAAACGCTATTCACGAATTTGGGCAGCAGCCTGAATTAGA
>CAYYHV010000390.1:0-2575 GCA_964471695.1 uncultured Pirellulaceae bacterium | reverse complement strand
CCTTGAGCCGCAACGAACAAGGTGTGTTCCAAATCCGCACTGGCAAAGCCAGTGACACCGATTATCGCGTCACTCTCCAGACCGTGAACCCCGCTGCTAACTCTCCGCTTGCCCAGAAGAACCATTCGAACCCCCGGCAGCTTTTCGTCGTCGTTGCTTTTCTTCTCGACGCGCTATGTACCCTCGAAGTTGTTTTCCGAACTCGCCGGCACTTTGAAAACGGTCGGCTGGGTTTTCAGCCAACGACTTCATCATGATCTGCTGTAGTCGCTTGCTGAAGGCGGGATTCAAATCGGTTGGCTTGCAGACTTCGCCTAAAGCGATGGCGCGGATCGTTTTCCGACGATCGGCAATATCGACCTCGAGAGGATGTCGCCGCAAAAGCAGCACGTAGAGCATTATGCCAACCGCATAGATATCGGAACGAGCGTCTAGCGAATCAAGCTCGCCTCGCGCTTGCTCGGGAGCCATAAACAGCGGTGTGCCAATCACGGCTCCATCGAGCGAACGACTCGTCTCGGCTTCGGCATCGACCGTGAACATGTCGCGAGCCAACCCAAAGTCGACGATCTTGATCTGCTCTTCCTTGTTCACCATGATATTCGTCGGCGTCAAATCACGATGAATGATTCCGTGGCTGTGCGCATGCTCCAATCCGTTGCAAACGTCTGCGATGAAACGCAGAATCGCCATTGGATCGGGTTGATGCTTCTTAACAAAACTGCTGAGCGTCATGCCGTCCACAAGTTCCATCGCGTAATAAGCCAATTGCTTGTCGATATGGCTGTCCAAGACTTGCGCGATGTTGGGATGCTTGGTCAGCTTCGTCGTCAGTTGTATCTCACGACCGAAGCGATTAAAGATATCTTCCGTAGCCAGATCAACTCGAATAATCTTCAGCGCCACGGTTTGTTGATCGGGTTCATGCAAGGCTTCCCAAACGGTGGCGAAAGCGCCTTTGCCGATGACTTGTCGAAACTCATAATTGGGGATACGTGGAATCGCCCATTCCTTCGGCGGAACCAATTCGACAATCCGCTTACCGGCCATCAAGCGACTGCGGAGAATCGCCGACTCAACTGGTTTGATCAAATAGTCGTCGGCTCCCGCATCCAAGCCAGCCACCATGTCCGCATCGGCATCGCGACTGGTCAGCATCACGACATAGGTGAAGGAGTATTTGGGGTCTCTTTTGATGAGCTTACAGACGTCGATACCGTCCATCTCTGGCATTTGCCAATCCAGAATAGCCAGACGCGGCGCGTCATCACGGCCGAGGATTTCCAGTGCATCCTTGCCATTGTCCACGACAACAGCTTCGTACCCCCAGCCCTTCACTTGTCGTTCTAAAGAGGCTTTCCAGAGCGGGTTGTCTTCCGCGATCAATACACGCATCATGGCTGGGACCCCAATGCGTCTTTTAGTCGCGAAAATTCCTGATTCAATTTGAACCACGCCGCGTCGTACCCCTGCAAGTCTGCGGAGGCCGCAATGGTTTCGATGCACTTTGCAGCCGCAACGGCTGGACCAGCCGAGAATAACGATGCAGTTCCCTTCAGCGCATGGGCGGCTCTGCGCAACTGCTCACAGTCGCCAGCCTCGTAGGCTTGATGAATAGCCTCGAGTTGCCTTACGTGCTCGGTGCCAAACAATCCGATCATGTCCGTCAGGATTTCTTCGCTGCCATCTACGTTGGCGAGCGCTGCCTGGCGATCAAACACATCGGAAACGTCGGCTGCCGATGCCGTCGCCGTCGGGGACTGGAAGCTGGTTCCTTCGATTAGAGCAAATAGCTCTTCCGGACAGAACGGTTTTGACACAAAGTCATCCATTCCACAGTCCAGGCATTCCTGACGTTCGACGTCGTTATCATGGGCGGTTACCGCAACAATCGGCAGTCGGCGACCCGTCGACTTTTCTTGATCTCGTATTGCCGAAGTCGCGGCAATCCCATCCATGATCGGCATTTCGAGATCCATCAATACCATATCGAACTCGCCTGAAGACGCAGCTTCAACCGCCTCCTGTCCATTGTTGGCAATCGTCACGTGATGTCCCCGCCGCGACAGTAATCCCGCCGCAACCTGTTGATTCACCTTCCCGTCTTCTGCGAGAAGTATTCGAAGAGGAATTGGTGGTTGAGACAAGTGACCAGGCCTTTCTGCTGAATTGCTCACGACCTTGACGGGACGTGGCATCAATCGCGAAGGTGACCGCTACAACGCCATTCTACCTGAAGCTACCAATGGATGACATGAACGGCCCTAAACTCGCGATCCATGTGGGTTAATTTGCCGAGAAAAGGCTTCGTTTTTTTCCGTAGCCATTGGAACAGTATCTGAATTACAACGCACCGTGATGGTGCAGCCCAGAGCCCATTGGATATACTCTTTGCTCGCTGCCGGTACTTTTGCATCCGAAGGATGTGAAGCAAGAATTACTGAGACTCCAATTTTTCGATTGCCATGCCTTTCATTCACGACGATTTTTTACTGCACTCGGACGAAGCTCGGCGACTCTACCATGAGTTCGCCGCCAACGAACCGATCCTCGATTATCACACCCACCTTCCGCC
>CAYYHV010000389.1:0-7159 GCA_964471695.1 uncultured Pirellulaceae bacterium | reverse complement strand
ACATTGCTTTCTACGACTGGAGCAAATCCCTACCGTAAAGCTATGGGAACACCTCGCCCACTTGAGCTTTCCGCCATGCATTTTGGTTCCGGCAAAGACATGCCGACAGACTATGATCAACGAAGCCTTGCCATTCAGGTCTTGAGTCTAACGAAATTGAACTGGGCCTCGACTGATGCTTTTTGCGGAGAGCCAATCACGATCAAATATGCGGCCGATATTGCCTATCTTACTGCGGCATTCTTGAGGCAAACCGGTGAGTTCAAACTACATCCCGCACTTGAGTCTACACCGTGGTTCATTTGAGCTGTGGTTCGAATACAGTGTCGACGCTCGCCGAAAAATGCATCGCGCCGCCAAGAAAAGATCAGCGACATATCGTGTCGCGTTCTAGCCATGTCTGTTACAGCTGCGATACCGGAAAAGCTTCGCGGGGTCAGAAAAGCTCGCGGGGTCAGGTTCGGTTTTCGGTTTTCAGTGCCGCCAGCAATTAAAAAAACGCCGCGACGAGCGACGTTTTTGGCGCGCCTAGGTTGATGTCGCGGCGAAACTTGTTTGATGGCTGTGCGGGTTTCATGACGGGTTGCCTTGCGAGTGATCGTGACTTTGCCGCAAGAAGAAAATGCGGCGATCATGGACGTCGCCGCTTGATGGCCGTGGGGTTCCATGGACGGCCGGACCTTGAGCCGTAACAGGGACGTTGCGGTAGTCCTTAGAGGCACTCGCGAGGATCTGAAACCAGACATCCTGATCTCTTCTCGGGCACAAATCCGGCTCCAAGTCCTGGTTGGTTCTTACGGATCTTTGTACGGCAACAAGTCCTTCATCTTCTCTCGTTCCTTCGAACGCGAATGTCGAGCAAAGTAGAACCGCGGATTGTGGCCATCCGAATCCTTTGCGTCCGGATCGGCGCCCGCCTCCACGAGCATTTCCATCATCTCGTAATCGCCGTAAGCGGCGGCGAGATGAAGTGGCGTCTCGCCCACGACTGCTAGCCATGAGAGCCCACAAGTTTCATCAGATCATCAAAGTTTCTGTCCCCGTTTGAGGACTCCGAGACAAATAGCCGGATGAACAATTCGGTTTACGTTACAAATACCCCTCAATCGCAAGGATGTGAAAGATGAAGTGCTCGAAAATCATTCTGACTCTGCAAGCGGCAGCGATAATTTGGTTGTTTGCGTTCGTCGCCCCGGCGACAGCGCAATCCAACTTAGGGCAGAACGTTGCCACCTCACAGGCATCCAGGGCCCATTCGGCCGCGGCTTCAACATTGACCGGAAATTGGAAACGTCAGGAAACGGCGCAACAAAAAGCCAGTCGCTTCAAAGCAATTGATCAAGTGACAAGCAAGATGGGGCGATTCAAACGTAGCCGTGCACAGGAGAAGCTTCGTGCTGCGACTGCCTTGAAAGAAAGCCTGAGCATCGTTGATGCTGGAAATAATGTCACGTTGGGACCAACCGTCGGTCAACGCATTAATGTGACGACAGATGGCAAGGTTACAAAACTCAACGGCCCGAAAAATTCGGGGACCGTGAAAGCTGCTCGCAAGAACGGCAGGCTCGTTGTGCAAGTCGATAGCGGTGCGGTCTCCAGGACTACCGTGTACACACTCTCCCGAGACAAGACCCGAATGACCTTGGACGTCAGTGTGTCGAACCCAAACCTGCCCCAGTCAATCCGTTTCCAGATGACTTTCGTCCGCACGGCAGCGGTTGCGCCCGCTGCAAATGCTCACAGCACTTCTGCAGCAGCGAGGAGATAAAGGTTGAAGACCTCAATTCGAACTGACACCAATTGAACTACTGGTCGGCACAACAATACAAGCCCGATGCGCAAGTTTTGAAGTTGCACTAAGTGTGCAACTTCAGAAAGCGCAAGCGAGTGAATTGCCCATCGAACGAATCGTCATCTGGCACAAAACCGTCTTGCTGTCGAGACACCGCTGCGAGTGCTCCAGCCGAATCTGTCGAAGATCGACACCTTCACGCTCGAAGGTTTCCTCTTCATTGCGAGCGGTGTAATCAACCTATGAACTTGCCAAGTCGTTCCATTTTTGAATTGCGAAAACCTACGGCAGCCGATACAACAAAACCGAACTCACTAAGGAGCTGGGAACGTGACCGAGTCGGATCGATTGGACGATAGTCTTACTGCAATCGTGCTTCGGTCGACGGGCGCAGCGACAATATCAAGTACCGAGGTCGTTCAGAGTCTGTGGAGTGGCTATGGGCAAATTGTGCGTTGTCATCTCACGGGTGGCGCGACCCCAAGCGTTGTTTTGAAGAACGTGCGCTGGCCTGACGAACAAACCCATAAGTACGGCTGGACGTCCAATCACTCGCATCAGCGAAAGCTAAAATCTTATCAGGTTGAGACGGCTTGGTATGGACGCTATGCCGAGCGGTGCCACAATGCATGTCGGGTGCCCAGTTGCTTGGCCGTCGAGCATCGTCCTGATGGAGTCCTTCTTCTCTTGGAGGACTTGGACGCCGCAGGCTTTGCTGGTCGCCGCCGAAGCGTGAACGACGCCGAGGTTGACGCGTGCCTATCATGGCTGGCTAACTTCCACGCCACGTTTATGGGAAAGCAGTCCGAAGAGTTGTGGACCATCGGAACCTATTGGCACCTTGCCACGCGCCCCGATGAGCTCGACGCGCTCGACGACAGTCCGCTGAAAGCAGCAGCCGCCGAGCTCGATCGTCGACTGACTGACACCCCATTCCAAACGTCTGTTCATGGCGATGCAAAGCTCGCGAACTTCTGCTTTAGTGCGGATGGGAGAAATGCGGCCGCTGTTGATTTTCAGTACGTCGGTGGTGGTTGTGGCATGAAAGATGTTGCCTACTTCATTAGCAGTTGCTTCGACGAGGACGAGTGCGAGCGCCTGGAATCGACTTTGCTCGATCGCTATTTCGAGTTCCTCCACGAAGGGTTGAAACGCTCGGGTAACGCAATTGACAGCCGCGCGCTCGAAGCCAACTGGCGTGAGCTGTACCCTGTGGCATGGACTGACTTCTTCCGCTTTCTTCAAGGGTGGAGCCCTGGCCATTGGAAGGCTCATCGCTACAGTCAACGGCTCGCAAGTGAGGTTCTGAACTCCCTATGAAAAAACTCTCTGGAATCGAACTTACCGAACTCGCTGATCTTGCGATCGTCGCTGCCACTGCAGCCGGTGAGATGATCGCTCGCTCCCGACCAAAGCAAATCGAGTACAAGTCGACTGGCGGCAGCCTCGCGTCGCAGGTGGTTACCGAAGTCGACCGCCGCAGCGAAGCCATCATCCTCGAGGCGCTCAACCCGACGCTCAAGCGTTTCGATTTTGGCGTGCTCACCGAAGAACAACCAGACTACGGTGGCCGATTCAGCGCTGACTACTTCTGGTGCATCGACCCGATCGACGGCACGCTGCCTTTCATCGAAGGCACACCTGGATACGCGGTGTCGATCGCACTGGTTCGCCGCGACGGCACTCCAACGATTGGTGTTGTTTATGACCCGGTCGGGGAGACCGTAGTTCATGCAATCGCTGGCGCAGGCTTATTCCGAAACGGGCGACCTTGGGACCAGCCGTCGTCCAGCGGGACGGTGCTCTCGCTGTTTAATGATAGGAGTTTTCTCTCCAGTGAGGGGCGTGACCAGATCACCGCTGGCTTGGAAGAGATCGCCCGAGACATGGGTCTGACAAGTCTAGATGTCGATGCGAGCGCCGGAGCAGTGATGAACGCGTGCAAGGTGCTGGCGAATCCACTCGCGTGTTATGTGAAGTCGCCGAAGCAAAACGGCGGCGGAAGCTTGTGGGACTACGCGGCGACGGCGTGCATCTTCAGCGAAGCTGGTGCGGTTGCCACGGACATCTACGGCCAACGTTTCGACCTCAACCGAGCCGACTCCACGCTCATGGGGCACCGAGGGATCCTCTTCGCCACCGACAAGCAGCTCGCGCAGCGAATACAAACTCTGTTCCGCTCAAATCAGTAGAGATTTCTCAGGTGGCGTCGCGTGCCCGCTCGTTCGCATGCAACCATCTGAAACCACCGGTCGGGTGAATTCGAACTCCCTGAACACGCGACTCACACTTCCGCCGCAGATCGGATTCCGATAGGCAGCAAGGCCTCGCTCAGTCGACCAAACGTGACGCAAAATCACGTTCGGGTTGGATGGATGTGCGAACTCAGGCCAAACGAGCGAGAGCGAGTCGATTCCTCCTCACAGCGAACATCCGCAAGCGGTCGCATGGTTCGCAGTGGCAAGGCGTCCCTTCCAGAGCTCGCTTCTGCCATTCTTGATCGACTTGGAATCGTCAGCCAGCATTGGTTGGAGTTGACTACCGATTTCGAGTCGCTATTTGGTTCTATCGTGGGTCGCCCCCAAGCGTTGCTCGACCGCGCTCAACGCGTGGGTCGACATTGGCTGCAGGGGATGAAGAACGGCAAACGCTGTTTCGGATAGCCCGCATCCACAGGACAACGTAACATCCCAGAACGAGTGTCATTTGGCACGTGTCTTCGCTAGGCACCTGTTGAAAGGGCAACCTTGATCGTCCCGGTAGCGCGACGGCTCATAAGTTCGTAGCCTTTGACGGCTTCATCGAGCGGTAACGTATCGGTGAAAATAACGCTGGGGTCGATACGACCGCTTTCCACGATTGGCAGCAGTGTTTTCATGTACGCAACCACGTTGACGATGCCGGTGTGGATGGTGAGATTGCGGAAAAGTGCTTCCGAGTAGGGCGGTTCGGCGGGCGCGAACAAATGGCCGAATCCCAATACGCTCATTTTTCCTCCAGCCTGAGACATGGCGAGTGACTGCTTGATTGAAGAAGGGTTGCCAACTGAATCGATGATGGATGTTGCTCCGTAGCCACCCGTTAGCTCTTTGACGAACTCGACTGGGTCGGTTTCTTTGGCGTTCACCGTATGCGTTGCTCCGCTGTTTTCGCGAGCAAAATTCAAGCGACTTTCATGCCGACCAACAAGCACGATTTGTGAAGGGGCAAATAGGCTGGATGCCAGTGCGGAGCATTGACCGACGGCTCCGTCACCCATTACCACGACAGTTTCGCCGGGTCGGATGTTTGCATTGATGGCTCCGTGATAGCCCGTCGCGAAGTTGTCGGCCAGCGGTAAAACCTTGGCGTCGTCGGCACCGCTGCTCAAGCTTTCTGGTAGTGTGAATAGTGTTGCGTTGGCGTACGGAACGCGAACGAGTTCTGCTTGCCCGCCCTGAATGTCGTCGCCGCCGTGTTCAACAAACATCGGCGATCCGAACAAACCGCCGTGCTCGCAGGCGGACGATATATCGCGATTACAGTAATGGCATTCTCCGTCCACAAACATTGCGGACGCAACAACTCGATCGCCAACTTTCACGCTGTGTACGTCTTTGCCAACGGCTTCGACGACACCAACGAACTCGTGCCCCAATCGCATGCCTTGCTGCACGCCCATCTCAGGCCCGTTATTGACGAAGTCAAGGTCGGCACCACAAACTCCCGCGAGCGTCACTCGCACGATGGCATCCGTGTCCTTTAGAATTTTCGGTTCAGGAATGTCGCCGAGTCGAACATCGCCGCGGTCGTGGTAGTAGATGGCTTTCATGGATTCGGTTCCGTCTCTAAGGTTGAAATGTTTAAAGGTAAGTCGCAGGCTCGCAAGAGTTGCCTTAGTTGTTTGAGTGCGAGTCGTAGACCTTGCCGCTGATCTTCCATTGGCCTTCATGCTTATAGAGCACAAAGAAGTCTGTGAATCGGAAACCGCCCCAGTTGAAAAACTCAACTCTGGCGGCTGCGGCTGGGCCGGAAACGTCAATCGAAACGATGCGGTGTTGCACTTCTTTCGACGCTCCCATTGATGAAACCGCGTCGCTAAACGCATCCGCACCCATTTGGGAAAACTCGCCGTTGATAGAGCCGACGATGTGTGCGTGGTCAAAGAATGCTGTACGACCATAAGCACCGTCGCCGGTTTTCGCCGCTTCGATGTAAGGTTGCAGTGCCTCGGCAACCGCTTTGTATTCCGTGAACGTTTTGGCTTCGTCGCTGTTTAGGTTGGCCATCGGTCTCTCTCGACTTTCGTGTTAGTGCGGTCTGAACTCGATATCTATCTATATGTAGATAGATTTCGGTGCGAAAAAAAAACTTACTCTGAAAAGTAGACCTCAACCGCTTTTTTTACGATCTTCGGGTCGTTGTGCAGGCGTGCCAAAAGCAATGAGCCCTCCAAGCCGCTCATGAATCCGATCGCGAGTCCCTTGGCATCTTTTCGTTTCATCTCTTTGAACTGCTTCTCCAGCCAATCCTGAAACTGCTTGAAGAACGTTTTCAGGCGCGCTTTCACATCCTCGCTGACAGACTGCAGCTCGGCGGCCATCATACCGCACAGACAGAACTTGCCGTCTTTTGTCTGACGACCGGTTTGATGCAGGTAGCGGTCCAATCGCTGCTGAGGAGAGTCGATGGTGGCCTGCAACTCATTCAATCCGCTCCCATAAACGTTCTCGATCCGCTCCACCATGGCCAACATCAGATCGGCCTTGGTTTTGAAGTGGTAGTGAATGCTGGATGTCTTCACGCCGACCGTGTCTGCCAGATCGAGGTAGCTGAAGCCGTTGACTCCGCCGATCTGCGTCATGCGTTCGGCTTCATCCAGAATTTTGGTTCGAGTATCGCTCATGTCGGCATTCTACCTATATGTATGTAGATTGTCAATTAGATCATCGGAGGATTGGCCGGCAGACTTCACTGCAACGCTACCTGGTCCGCAAACTTGTGCGTTTTATTGCTATCGCAAGTAGATTCGCGTACTTTACGGGCCATGCGTGCAATGAATCCTTGGGCGGCTATCAAATAGTAGCGGCAATTTTGCTGTTGTGTGGAGCTTGCGATGTTTGATAGCCAAGTTTCTCGAGTTGTAGCTGCAATCAAATCACAAGATTTGAAGACGTGCATGGTGGTGCTTGATGCCAACCCTAAGCTCGTCAACGTGCCTATACCTTTTGGGCACTCAGAGAAGACTCACTCACTATTGCATCTTGTGATGCCGGGGGACGGCCGCCGCGAAACGGAGCGTCATCTGGAAATCGTCAAGCTGCTGCTGAAACATGGTGCGCAGGTGGATGCACTTGGAGAAGGCCCGAATCTTGGAACATGCACTCC
>CAYYHV010000388.1:1431-7236 GCA_964471695.1 uncultured Pirellulaceae bacterium | reverse complement strand
ACCAAACGCCATGGCACCAACAAACTCCCCCGTTCGAGCGTAGTAAAACGCTAAGGGGATGCAGATAAGGAACGAACACAGCGCAAAAACCAGATACGATGGATTCTTCATGAGCTTGAGGGCGTCGAACCCAAGAATTTTCAGGATATCAACTGGCTGCCCCTTACCCTCCGGTGGCGATGCGGGGAGCGTAAAGCTGAAAACTCCGTAGATCGCACTTACGACCGCGGCAAGCTTGAATTGAATGTTTGAGCTTCCCGCATCGGTGATCCCGGGCAAGACAGGCAGTGGAAACAACCCAAAAAACGATTCGGAAATAACCAAACCAGCCACGATCCAACCAATCGTGCCCCAAAGTCGAATCTGTGGAAATTCTCGCTCTACATTGTCAACGTTCTGGAATGTAATCGTGTTTACCAACGCCAAAGTCGGCATGTAGAAGATAAAGAAGGCAAGCAAAGCCCAAAACAAAGTCGAAGAATCCGTAATCGTGCTTACCCACCAAAGCACAGCGGCGCCGAGCAGATGCAAGATCCCATTCAACTGTTCCTTGTTCATCAAACGATCACCAAGAAATCCCACAATCAGTGGGGCAAACAACGCCGCCCAAGTCTGTGTTGCATAGCTTTGCCCGACGATCGAGTTGATTCCGTCCTGGCCTTCAAACAACTTGGAAAGATAAGTTCCCATGGTGACGAAGAATACGCCCCAAATGAAGAACTGAAGGAACATCATGATGCAGAGTTTCACACGCGTCATTGGCGAGCGCGAAGAATTGGTGTCGTTCATTCTATGTCTCAATGCTAAGTCGCTGGTTTAAGAACCAAGAGTGTAAACCAGCCAAAGCACCAAGCAAACCAATTAACGCGCGCAAAAAAACGGCGTGAATCGAAATTCACGCCGTAAAGTCTGTGTAGATTCTCGAGGTTTCGGGTCGCAACCCGATTTCACACTAGCTGCCGAGCAAAGCACCTAATTCGTCAGCCAAATCAGCCCACAATTGGTCCTGCTGCTCTTCGTCAGCGTCCAAGACTTCATTGATGGCATCGACCAGAGCCGGGCTGAGAGAACTTTGCAATTCCTCAACCGTCAAATCCTGGGTCAAATCACTATCCAATTCAGCAAACAGGATATCCAAACCGTCCGCCAAGTCAGAGCCGGAAACATCCGAGTCATTTCCAACCAATACATCCGAATTGGTGGAAGCCCCCGATTGAACCTGAACCAACTCGTTAATGATGATTAGTGCATCCAGCGGCGTTGCCAGTCCGTCTGCGTTGACATCCTCATGCGTCCCGTTGCCCGGAGTCCCTGTGTTGATCGCGTTGATCACGAGCAAGGCATCCAGCGGCGATACCGAAGCGTCACCATTTACATCAAGCGGGTTGTTGCTATTGGTTGTGAAACCACCAAACGTGGAGTCTGAAGAGGCATTCGCACCAGCCCCAATCGTGATGATCGTTGATCCAAAGTTGATGTCTTCGTTAGCAACATTCGCCGAACCACCGAACAGCAACGTCGGATGTTGCAGTTGGTCTTCCGTTGGATCACTGCTAAACGCCAACGTTCCTTCGGCGTCCGCAGTGAACGAAATTCGCCAAAGCTCAAACTCGTCTCCGCCGAGCGGTGTAATTCCGTCCGATCCACCGACTTCATCAAGCAGCCCGGGGGTGTCCGTGTCACCCGAAGGTCCAGAACTATAAGTCGTTGAGTGCGTGAATTCTCCCGTTGGAGTCGCTAATGCCTGATCGTATGTCACGTCAATGAATCCTGAGAAGACGCCCGTTGGCGTATCTCGAATATCTTGAACAAAGGCGACCAATTCAAACGTATCGCCTTGATCCAGCGAAGTGACTTCGGTGCCTGTCGAGTCGACGACTGCCAAGCGATAAGCCACGTCGGCTGTGGTATCAACGCCGGTTACGCTGACCGTAACCGTCGCAGTATCCGTTCCACCGTTACCGTCGCTGACCGTGTAAACAAACGTGTCGGTGAGCTGTTGGCCGTTGTTCAATCCGCTCAAGGTTGGCGAAGTCGCCGCATTGTACGAGACGACGTTGCCCGATACCGTTACCGTTGCTCCCAACGTACTAGTGGCCGTTGCCGACACAACCAACGAGTCACCGTCAGGATCGGTATCGTTGCCAGTCAACGCACTTCCGTTGATCGTCAAGATCGTCGTTTCCGTAGCAACAAAGCCGGAATCATCATTTGCAGTTGGAGCAAAGTTGGAAACCACGTTGATCGTGACACTAGCCGTATCCGAAGCGTTGGCCGCGTCCGTCGCCGTAATCGTCAGATTCTCGACGTTACCGTCAACCAGTTGTGTGGCATCGGCAACCGTGATGACTCCGCTGTTGTCGATTGCAAATGCACCGTTCGCGTTGCCACTGGTAATGGTCACCGTCAACGTATCGCCGATGTCGCCATCGACAATATTGACAGCCCCGACAACCTCGCCATTGCTTACCGTAGGTCGCACGTTGAATGAAGCATCATCCGCGACTGGAACATCATTGATGTTGATCGACGTAACATCAAACACATCTGACGCGGAGGCGTTGAATGGGTCGGAAGCAGTCGCAGTCAGCGTAAACGTTCCAATGTCGGCATCACCGGGTGTTCCCGAAATAACTCCAGTTGCACTATTCAAAGTCAACCAGGACGGGAGCCCTGTAACACTGAACGTCAGTGTGTCATTTTCAGGGTCCGAGAAGAAATTTGCCAAACCAATCGTCAGCAAATTGTCTTCGTTTATTGTTCGGTCGGGAATCGCACTGGTGAGAACCGGCGAGTCATTGACGCCCGATACCGTAACGGAGAACGAAGCGTTGTCGGAAAGTCCGCCCGTATCCGTTGCCGTGGCAGAGATGTTAAACGTGCCTGTGTCCGTATCCGTCGGCGTACCTGAGAGCACCGAACCGCTCAGCGACAGCCAGCTTGGCAGGGTTCCCGTGGTGAATGTAAGCGAGTCGCTCACGTCTTGATCGCTGAAGAAATTGGCCAAATCAAGGCTGAACAACGAATTCTCAGGCGTTGTTTGGTCTGGAATATTCGACGCAACCGGGGCATCGTTCGTGTTAATGACGGTGATGTCCAACGTGTCCGAAACCGTGGCTCCTTGCGAGTCGGTTGCGGTGATCGTCACCGTCGTTGTTCCGACATCAGCGTTAGCGGGTGTACCCGACAACGTGCCATCGCTGTCAATCGACAACCATGAAGGATTGTTACTGAGACTGAACGTTAATACGTCACCCGCATCAGCATCCGAGAAGCTTCCTGAAACCTCTCGCAAGAATCCTGTGTCTTCCGTGGCGTTCGCAGCGCCGATTCCAGAAGACGTAGGAGCCGAGTTGTTCGAGATAATCGTGAACGTAAAGTCCGTCGATCCTGAGTTCCCGAGGCTGTCGGTCGCTGAGATCGAAATGGTATTCACACCGTCATTGACCGTCCCGCCGGCAATCGTTGCCATCTCGGACGCGGACAAAGAAATCGTTCCTGCATTCAAATCGCTGACAAACTGGCTGAGATCAACCGCTGTCCCACCATTGATACTGGCGGTGACTGACGTAATAAGGCTTTCATCGGTCAGATCAAAACTAGCAGCAGCACTTGAAGAAATATTGTCTGAATTGCTGACACCGGTATCATTCGTGAGCTGGAAGTTGCTCGCTGCCGGGGCATCACTATCCGTTTGCAGTTCAACATTCACGACAGCAACGTCGCGATTCGCCTGAATGATTGCCAGGTCGTTATTGTCAATGACTCCATCGCCATTGCCATCCATGCCAATGTCGGCTTGATCAACAGCCAAGTCGATACCAAAGACGTTGAAGAAATGTTCCGTTACAAAGTTGCCCGTCCCAAGATGCTGAGTCGCGGCGGCCTGAGCTCGCAGAAATTCAAATTCGCTGACGCTCGAGTCCTGAACGGAATTGTCGACATCGCCAATCAGCGATACGTCAATCGAATAGCTGCCAGAAGTCGCATTCTCGCTGCCAATATTGATTTGATATTCGCCAGCAGGCACCGTCACGATTGTTGTGCCGGCTATCCCGCCATCGACGTGGTCAATCTGGCTGAGCGTCGTCACTGCCGTTCCGCTACTGTCGACCAGAGTGGCTGCGGCAGGATCAAGCGAACTGCCATCCGTTGGTGACAGGGTAATGCTCAGCGTTGCTTCGTTGGTCGAGCCCGGGGTTTCGACGACCATCGTGATTTGTTGAGTCGCTGATTGTCCCGAGAACGCGGCAACCGAGGATGCCAGGACGTTCGCTGCAAGGACTTCGCGTCGTTCCAGCGACTCGAATCCCGCCAGCATGTTCAGGGGGAGAGTCTTCTTGGCAATACGACGCGGCTTGCCGGAGTTGATTCGATGCTTCTTCATGGTTGTTCCTGCTAAAAGCGAAAAGCCCCCGACGTACGCGGGTACCGACAGACGCTGAGACAAGTCGTGACAGCAAATGCTGCACGCTCACTTGAAGCCGTTCCACATCTGATTGGATCGTGATGACCAATCGCGGTGGCTCTGTTGAGATTCTCTGTTCCATCGCTGGGCGTTTAAAAAAAAGCGTTCACCCAATTCCATTAAACACAGCGACTCGGCAAAGTGCAACGATTGCGTTGCCCACGAAACATGCACTTTTTGCCTAAAAAAGACGGGTTTTGACGCCGGAAGCAGTGACAGCGGAGATTCCGATTCTCCCAGACATCGCCCCCATTCTGGGGCGACACTTCGTCGATATTGCGGCACTTACGCGGCAATCGGCACAGCTATCACGGTAGAACCCTGACGATCCATAGGACCGGATAATCCGTCACTTCCGGAAAATTTTACCTATTAGCTTCAATCGTCACACGCAGCAGAACCGAAAACGATACCGAGGCTGGTCCACGGACCAGACAAGGCGCGGCAGATTCGTGTCGCCGTCGTAATTCAAGAGCAAAGGTTACGTGGCATTGCCATGAACCAACGTTGAGGGGGATGAAATGTTTCGAAGGACCGTCACTATCGCCGGTTGCCTTGCCTTGCTTTGGCAAGCTACCGCCGTCGCGGTTGAATTTGAACTCAACGACGCACGACTGCGGACGACCAAGAGTTCTGTTGGCCGGCCACTCCGGAGCAAACCAGCCGTAACGGCCAAGCTTCGTGATTCAGCCCAACCCAAAAAGTCGTTGACTCCAACGCAACAACTTCGCGCTCCGAATCCATTACCAAGTAAGTCACCGACCCCTCAGGTCGAAGTCATTGGAGATTTGAATCCGGTTCCACCGGCTCCAGCGATTAACAACCCAGCGACGGAAAGTATCATCAATGATTTCACTTCGCCGCTTGAAACGATCCTCGATTCACAGCCGGTCGATACGTTGCCGTCCAACGGAGTCGTGGAAGATCTAACCGGTGATTCGCAACCAACGCCTATCGGCGATGGCTACATGGAATTCTCCGATCAAAATGAGTTTTCCAGCGAAAGCTGTAGCGATCCAGGCTGCACTGGATGCAGCGACCCAGGTTGCACGGCTAGTCTGAGCGAATGTGGCGGTGGTGGCGGTGGAATCCTTGGCAGCATGTCATGGACGCGATCTGCCTTCGGCGGATTGCCATGTGGATCAGGACGAGGACCATCCTGCGGCGGAATCTTCGGTGGCGGACGCCCCTGCGAAGACGGATGTGGTGAATGCGATCAGTGCGATAGTTCTTGTGGCTTCTACACCGACGCATGGGTCTCAGTCGGCTACACCGCCAATGCAAACAACCCGCCAAGCGGATTGAACTTCCCACTCACGTTCAACGATCAGGACGAT
>CAYYHV010000388.1:0-1421 GCA_964471695.1 uncultured Pirellulaceae bacterium | reverse complement strand
ACGATGAGTGGACCATGAACCAGCTCTACCTGACGTTGGGACGTCGCGTACGAGATTGCGGAGATTCGTGGGACATCGGTGGTCGAGTCGACTTGCTGTATGGTACCGACTACTTCTTTACGCAATCGGTTGGCTTGGAGACACGGGGCGACGGCTCGCCACGCTGGAATTCATCCAATGGACCGCGCGGCACAGGAGCCGCCTTCTACGGATTGGCAATGCCACAAGCCTACATGGAAGTGTATGCACCGATCCTCGGCGGCATCAATTTCAAGATCGGCCATTTCTACACAACCATCGGTTACGAGTCAGTTATGGCTCCCGAGAACTTTTTCTACTCGCATGCCTATACCATGCAGTACGGTGAACCATTCACGCACACCGGCGTTCTTGCTGACTTTGGCATCACCAACAAATTGTCGGGGCACTTCGGCTACACCCGAGGCTGGGACACCTGGGAGGATCCCAATGGAACTCCTGGTTACCTCGCTGGACTGTCCTGGACTCCCAGCGACGTCGCCTCTTTGGCCGCGACGGTACATACCGGTCGTGAAGATGCAGCCGGCATCAACGACCGAACGGTGTATAGCATCGTCTACACCCGCCAGATCAATCAGCAGCTGCGATACGTACTGCAACATGATTTCGGCATGGAATCCAACGCTGAGTTTGACGCGGGCTTTCGAGCCGACAGCGCCAAGTGGTATGGCCTCAACCAGTACCTGTTCATGGATATCAATTCCAAGCTGACCGCAGGTATGCGATTCGAGTGGTTCCGCGATCAAGACAATGCTCGCGTACTGGGCATTCCCTTTGAATCATCCGTCCAAGGTGGGAACTATTTTGGATACACCTTTGGACTGAACTGGATGCCAACGGATCGCCTGACAGTTCGTCCTGAGATTCGATGGGACGACTCGGATGTAATTCCGCCGGCCGGCAACGGCGTGTTCGGAGATTTCAGCGACCAAAATCAATTCACGTTTGCTTTTGACATGATCCTGCGATTCTAAACAGGACCAACCAATCTGAATACGACGGAATCTCGATTACCAAAACCATAGTTGCATTCAAACGATGAACCAAATGAAGCAATCAACAATCCAACGGCGCAGTCCCTTGCCTTCACGCGGACGCATTGAACGAACGACAACTCCCTTCACCTACCGAAGTGCCATGATAAAACAAATCCTGAAGCTTACCCTGGCGATTGTTCTCACAGGGTTCACCGGAGCTTGGACCACAACTGCCCATGGCGATTTGCTCGGGGGGGGACTACTGGGCGGGGGACTACTGGGCGGTGGACTGCTCGGCCGTGGTTGCTCAACAGGAATCTGCCTGCCATCCATCGGCGGACTGGGTCTGGGCGGTGGACTGGGTCTGGGCGGCGGACTGGGTCTGGGCGGCGGACTGGGTCTGGG
>CAYYHV010000387.1:0-7270 GCA_964471695.1 uncultured Pirellulaceae bacterium | reverse complement strand
GTTATGGCGGGGCAAGAAACTCTACATCACACCAAGTGATGTGCAAGTGAATCATGAGGATAAATTGCAACTACCCAGGTCCATCATGCGTTGCAAAAAAGTAACATCCCCACCATTGGCTACGACTGTCGCTGAACGAACTGCAACGGAATGTTACTAGCCGGGGATTGGCTCTGACCGATGGACTTGAAAGAACGATAACGAAATAACTTCAAGCTGTGCATGGAAGCCGAATGAAGTTGCGAGCCACCATTATCTGTCGTCACGACGAATCGCTCCCACGATCTGTGCGCTCCTGCGCGGTTCTCCTCGCTACATTTTCGATCGTCGCGATCTTCTCTGCTGCACCGGCTGAAGCAGGCCGAGGTGGTCAGCCTTCCCCCTGCCCCTTCAATAGTTGCGATATCCGAGAATCGGACGAAGTCTGGCTTGTCAGTACTCGGCATCTTGGCGAACTCGGCGATCAATGCAGTAGCGTATGTCCTCAGTTCGAGTTCTTTCGACTGCGGAAGAATTGTCCGGGTTGGGAGCCAGCGACTTGTGAAGACTTTTTCGCGACCGATAACCCGGATGTGTTGACGACCATATTTGTCCATGGCAATCGGATGACAGATGAGTGGGTCAATGACCGCGGCTACAAGACCTATTGCAATTTTTCGGCTCATACGGATCGTCCGATTCGTCACGTTGTATGGTCTTGGCCATCGGCACCCATTCCGCAGACCCGAGCCCTCGTGAGGGATGCGCAAGTGAAAGCCGAGCGGACGCCCATCCAGTCCTTTTATCTGGCCTGCTTCTTGTCTCGCATTCAGCCTGATGTGGACGTAGGAATGCTCGGATACAGTTTTGGCAGTCGTGTCATCCTGGGAGCAGTCCATGCTCTCGGTGGTGGTCAAATTGCCGGCCGACAATTACCCAACAACGGTTCTCCGGTTGTTGCTCCGCGAGTCGTCGTCTGGGCGGCGGCTTGCGATGCAACCGGAATCGTGCCGGGGAATGTCTATGGTCAGACTTTGTCGTCGATCAATGCGGGGTTGGTAATGATAAACCAATGCGATCCCGTTCTGCGACGCTACGATCGACTGATTCCAGACGCCTGTAGCAAGGCGCTTGGTTTCGTGGGAGTTCCCAACTGCCAACTGGGAAATTGTGCGAATCGACTGCGGCAGTTGGATGTTACCGATGAGATTACCAGGCGACACCAATGGGTGCGCTACTTCGGTTCAGCGTGCGTGATGGAGAATACTCGTCGCTATGTGCTTTGGCAGCCGCTGGATTGAGCGGCTCGGTAGCGTTGGCGATTGAGTCGGTCACGCGACTTGTTGAATAAAAGTACCGCTACGCCTTCAAAATCTCGTCGAAGAATTTGGCGGATTCGAGCATCGCTTTGGCGTCATAAGCGGCTGGTACATGCCCCTTGCCTGCGACTTCGTAAAACTCATTGGTGACTCCCAGTGAGTCCAGTTCTGCCATATAGGCATCGACCTTCGGGCGGCTGACGACTGTGTCGTTCGCGCCGATGAAGATCATCGTGGGTGGGTCATCCGCCGACAGCCAGTGAGCAGGTGAGGCGTCCTGATAGACGTCCGGCAATTCGCTGATGGTTCCACCAAGGAAATAGGATAGCCGATCTTCGTTTGCGGCAAAGTCACGGAAGTCGACTCCAGGCCCACCGGCTACGACGGCTTGGACTCGTGTGCTAACTCCCGCGTCTGCATCAGGCCCTTCTAATCCCTCCGAGCCATCGGTGGTGGCGGCGAGCAGGGCGAGATGTCCGCCGGCTGAGTAGCCATAGGTTGCGATCTGGTCAGGGTCGATATCATACGTCGCTGCGTTCTGCCGCATCCAGGTGATCGCTGATTTAATGTCGTGAATCTGTGATGGAAACTTATCGGTAGGTGCGAGTCGATAGTTCACGTTGACTACGACATAACCACGATCTGCCAGCGCACGGGCGCGGCGAGCCATCGCGGCTTTGTTGCCAAATCGCCAATAGCCACCATGGACAGTCAAAATCGCCGGATGCGGTCCGTCGGTTTTGGGCACATAGACATCGGCTTTGAGGGATTCGCCACTCCGAGTCGCATAAGTCACGTTGCGGATTGTGTTCACGCCGGAACCGAGGAATCGACCGACTTCAGCGTCTTCGATAATCTGAACATCAGCGGCACCGCCAGTCGTCCTGGTTCGCAGAAGACTTGTGACACGCGCTTGATCTGTTAGCACGGTGGAGCTATCGCCATTTCTTGAAGTCCGCAACAGGTTGCCGTTGATCCTGGCTGAATCCACCATCGAAAAATCGTCAGCGCCCCGTGTGTTGCTGAGCAGTCGACTGTTGATGGTCGAGTCGCCGGAAATGGTGGTATCCAGTGAGCCACCATCGTTGGTAATTGTGACGCCGCGCGGCAGGTTAGAATCGCTGATGGTCAGCGTGCGAATTCCGGATTGATTGAAGTCGACTTTGAGGGGACCGTTCAGGTCGGTTTGATCAACATCAATTTGGTTGTCGCCAACGCTGGTGATGGTGAGTGGCCCGTTGAGCGAAAGGTTTGAGACGGAAACGATGTCGGCCCCATCGCGAGTATTTACGGTGACTCGGCGGACGCGCGAGATGTTGCCGGAGATGTTGATGTCCGTCGCGTTGGCTCCACTGGTTACCTGAACCTCGCCCGCGACACTGGAGAGAACGATATCGTTGTCGGCGGCGTCGCCGGTCAGCGTCAGAGTGGTGCCGCGAACGACTCCTGTCACGACGCCGGCCAACATGCAACGTGGCTCCAATCGTTCAACTGACCAGCTGTGTCGCGTGCAGTCTCCACGTGAGTCTTTGTTTCGTTTGGTCATGACGCCCGTCCGTGTCCAATGCTTGCGAGTACCGTACAATAATATCGTTAATCGGACTTTCCGAAGATCGCTCACCAGTCGATTTTAGGCCCAGCCCGAACTGGCGGTATTTACCGATCGGCAGGTCATGTCGATTGAACGTCGAGTTTTGTCATTTTGTATAGCGTTTTGGAAGCCATGGTTGAATCAAAACAGCAGGAAACGGTCGCATATTGGAATGGACAGTTGGTTCCGACGGAATCGTTGGCCGTGCCCGTGTTTGACGCGGGATTCATTCAGGGGCTGACGGTGGCAGAGCAGCTGCGAACGTTCGGTGGCAAGATCTTTCGAATCGAAGATCACCTGAAGCGATTGTTGCGCTCTCTGGAGATTGTCGGAGTCGATCCAGGGCTGAGTCAGTCGCAGTTTGCCGATATCGTGAACGATATGGTTCGCCGTAATCACTCGTTGTTGACCGACGGCGATGATATTGGAGTCGCGTTGTGGGTTACGCCCGGTCCGTATAAAAAATTTGAAGCGATCACGCGGCCCGGACCCAATGTCTGTTGTCATACTCATCCGCTTGATTTTCACTCGTGGGTGGACCAGTACGAAACGGGTGTGCGGTTGGTGACTTCGAAGATTCGTCAGGTCTCGACAGAGAATTGGCCAGCAGAATTAAAGTGCCGAAGTCGCATGCACTACTTTTTGGCTGATAAAGAAGCCCGTGAGAAGGATCCTCACGCGCGGGCATTGTTGCTCGACCTGGAAGGGTTTGTTTGCGAGGCTTCGACGGCGAATATTCTGGCGTACATCGACGGTGAAGGGCTTGTCGCCCCGAAACAGGAGAAGATATTACCGGGGATCAGTATGTCGGTACTTCGCGAGTTGGCGACTGGCTTGGGCATTCCATTCGTTAATCGGGACATCACACCGGATCAATTCGCCGCGGCGAACGAAATCTTGCTGTGCAGCACCTCGCCCTGTGTCTTGCCGGTTCTTCACCTGGATGGACGCCCAGTCTCGGATGGCAAGCCCGGGACGGTTTACAAGCAGTTGCTTGCAGCCTGGAGTGAGCTGGTAGGGATCTCGATTGTGGAGCAGTCGAGAAGTTTTGCAGGGCGCCGGTTGTCGTGAGCTTCTTAGCCGGAAGTTAATGAGAATCGGATATGAGAAATGAGATTTCACGTCTTTGAAACTAAGCGCTGGCAAAAAAATAGCCCCCGCAGTCTGCAGGGGCAATCTTTGATTCGGTCTTATCGTCTACCTACGTCGACGCCGGCATAGTCCAAGTGCAGCAATCGAAAGCAACAGCATGCTTGACGGTTCAGGTACGGCGGTGAGGTTGTCCACATAGATTTCCGTGAATGCTACGTCGCCACGCCATGCGGGCGAAGCGCTGGAGATAATTCGGAATTCGTCGACGTTAGAAAGTACTGTCGCCAGGCTGTCGGAGCCTTCGGCCTGTGTTAGCTCTGCGGCGTTGATACCGAAGGAAAACGGATACCATTGGTCGTCGTTGGGAATCGTGATCGCCGAGTCGGTAACGAAGCGCGTCGTCGCTCCGCCTTGTAGGCCGATTCGCAATGACAACGGCGAACTCGCTGTCGTGGCACGAGCGTACCCGGTGAGCTCGGTGACGCCTGCACTGAGGTAGTCGCCAGTCCACTGGTCGGTGTTAAAGAAGACGGCACGGCCGCCGGGCCCCTGCGTCCCTGATGAGACGTCGAATAGTGCGTTGTCCCCGGCACCCAATGGGCCTTCATCAGCCACGTTAACAGGCGGGTTGGGTGAAGAGCCACCTTCTCGCCAGTTCATTGTTGTTCCATCTTGAAAGTCGTCGGTCTGTCCGACGGTCACGGCGAACGTTGCGGTCGCCGAAATCAGAATTGTCGCGATTGCAGCGCGAAAAACTCTAAGCCTCATTGGTACATCTCCTAAAGTAATTGACTTTGTCAGGATAAGAGGCTGGCCTCGAAAGTCAACGAATTGGGCGAAACAATTGACTTTCGGTAAGGCAGATTGCCCACGTCGTAGTTACGTCGTCCAAGGAGAATGTTTTATTAAGCCGGCAGTTCCTCAGGCGGTTTGGAAATAACAAGCCCATCGGACGCGTGATTCAGGTTACAACCGACTATGTTGGTAAATTTCGGATTTGAAACTGAGAGCCGACTCAACTGTCCGCAAAAAATAGCTCACGCAGTCTGTAAGAGCGATCATTGATTCGGTTTTGGTCATGTCGTCCAACTACAACCAATCAGGTTGTGTCATTTCATGCAGCATGCCGGTGTAGGCGAGAGCCATTTTGAAGATAAAGTAGATGATGATGCTGGCGACCATTCCCCATACGACGATGGAGCCGAAAATCGTCAATGTTTTTGCAGCGACTTCCGCCTGAGATTCGTATTGCTTGGACAACTTGTGAAGCGACTCACTGATCTGCCCAGTTTCTTCACCGACGAGTACGGTATCGAGGAACTCATTCGGAAATTCATTCGTAGCTTGCAGGGCCTCGTGCATGGTTCGCCCATCCATCAGGCTATCGCGAACTTCTTGCTGAAGATTCGAATACACGGGCATGCCGCTGGATCGTAGCGTCGAGTCCATGGCAGTCAACGCGTCCATTGGCGTATCATTCGTGAGCGACATCGTCCACGCCATGCGGCTGAGTGCCATCGTTCTCAGGCATTTTCCCAGCATGGGAACACGATCAATCACCGGCCACACGTACTGGGCTCCCATTTTTCCTCGCGACCAGTTAACCAAGAGGACAGCGACCACGGTAAAGATCGCACCGACCCACATCAGGTAGATGGTCAATCCGCTAACCCCTTTGAGTCCCCATCCCAATGGGTCCCAACCTGTATCGCCGCCGGGAATCATTCCCATAACCAGGATCAACAACCCAATGACACCAATTGCCATCAAGAGTTGTATGGCGGGCCAAGCGATTCCAGCCAGGAAGATTCCGCGCAGCCGCAGCATGCCGTCGAAGTGATCAGCCAGTCGCAGCAGTACGTGGTCGAGCTTGCCCGTCTGTTCACCCACATGCACCAAGTCATGCATCAAAGGTGGAAATGCTTCGCCGGTTCCCTTGATGGATTCGGTGACCGTGGTCCCTTCCTTGATTTTGTCGGTGACGTCATTCAGCGTATCCTGAAATCGCCCCTTCGCCGATTGGGCTTCGCGAGAAAGCGTTCTGCGAATGTCGACGCCTGCCTCTAGTGAAGTTCCCAGTCGACGACAAAGTCCAGCAAGCTGCTTCAGGCGAAATCGAGGTGCGTTCATAGATGCCGGCGTAGTCAAGGTTCAAAACAAAATGGACTGGTCTCATTGTAGCCGGAACCAGCGCAGATCTGCACCATACCGCGGATTCTACGGAGTGTGGTGTGGTTTCGATGAAAGGAAAAATGCTAACAACTGTTAGCGGCTTCGCGGACGTCAGCCACCGCCACCACCGCGACTGATGCCGGCTCGTCTCGGCGGCGGAGGAGTGCTTAGGCTGACTCTTGAGCGAGTCGGAGAAACACGACCGCGGCTGGTACCGAAAGACGTTGAATGGCCCGTGGTCGGTTTGATGGATGATCGCGTTGCCCCAAACCCGAACGGCAAAGACGTCGAAAGTGGACGGTTAGGCAAGGTGGGTGTTGTATCTGTCGAAGGTGCTTCTGGCGGCTTCGGCAGCATTGTTCGAGGAGCCTCGTAGGCCTCGTATCCCGGGTAGTCGTACAGACGCTCTTGCGAGTAGAGGTTGGAGGGGCGTGAGGCTGTTGTCGCTGCTTGGTCCGTTGGTTGACTCGTTGATCGTGCTCCCCGTTTGGCAGCCTGCGACCGTGCTTCTTCGGCTGCATCGCGTTTGCTGGCAGGTTTACGTGCAGCCCGCTTGGCCACAGATTTTGAGCTGCGTGGCAATTGCTTTGTCTGAGCCGCGGCACACTGGACGAGAGAAATCAGCACAACGCCTGAGATGAGAGAACGAATCACGACGCACCTTGGGAATGAACAAGCGACTTGAACAAGACGTGCAGTGTAGCACGATTTCGCGGCGGTTAACGCGAAATACCATACACTCCCAGACTTCGCGACGATCAATGAGCGGCAGAACCAATTTGAGCTGACAAACTGTCAGCGAATCGGTTGTCGTCACGATCCGCCGGTTTGGCAAGAGGTACCCATTGCGGGAGCCATAAATCCAACAGTGCCTGGCATGGAAAACTGAGGCACCTGAAACTGGCGAGTTGGTATTCCCGAAACTGGCGTGACATTGCGAGTCGTGACGATTTGACGGTCGACGTAACTAACGGGTGCTGAACTTGGCGCGGTGCGATTCGGAACCATCGACTCGGTGGGGCGTGCGGCGCTACCAGTCGCCGTTGATTGAATGCCGCTTACGATGTACCCATTGATTCGGGTTGGTTGGTATGCAGATGATTGAATGGGATAATTG
>CAYYHV010000386.1:0-7283 GCA_964471695.1 uncultured Pirellulaceae bacterium | reverse complement strand
ACGCCTGGCTCGAATGCTACAGGTATTGACCGGTCAATAATGTAAAACGCTCGATGCCGCTCAATGCTTCCTGTATCACTCCCCAATTCCTGTCCTAATTGAGGATTGCCAGCGGCGTCGTAGGTCACCTCAAAATCGCCAACGGTCACCCAAACGGCAAACACACTTGAGGTTGTCGTAGTGACATTCCCCTGCTTCATAATGGGCGAGAATGCCATGTAAGCACTTCGCGACGCGTCCGCATGAAAAGCGGTGATCCCCGAAGCAGGCATTGGTTCATCTTGATTAGTACCGGATCTTCGCAGGAGTGTCGCCGCCTCGACCATCGGTGCCAGCCCCGATACGTAAAGTGTACTCGGCACAAATTGAGTCGCCGTTGCGGTTCGGTATGGATTGAGGAACTGCGTCGGTCGCGAGACATCAATGTGGGACGTCGGCAAGGCCGGATCGTAACTTGGCAACCGCAGTGTTTTCTGCACGTCGTCCCATGGTGTACTCGAATTCTCCGAATTTTGAGTCGCTTGCGAAGCCTGATCCAATCCAACCAGAGCGTTCCAAGTCAAATAGCTGTTAATGCTGTTAATATTGATCAAGCCTGGATCTCGTCGATTCGATACTCCAGACGAAAACGGAAACTGTAGTGACCTCCCAATCGCAGGATTCGTAAAAGCTTGCTCAAACTCCATTTGAGATCCGGCAAATCGAGACGGCACTTCCACGTAGTCAAACAATCGCAATAGATTGTTCCGCGCCGGCCCGAAGAAACCCATCAAATGAGCAAAAGGGGCCTTTTTCCCAACCTGCGGAGCACGGTTATAGAGGCTAGAAGTCGGATCGGCATTTGTGCTGAAGTAATGCAATAGCCGCGATGACGAAGTGGTTGGAACCATCATCAACTCAAAGTGATTCGCGTAGGGACGATTATTCCATGTCAGCCATGGAAAGGGTGGAGCGTTATTAAATGGTTGACCTAAGTAGGCACTCGGAACGCTGCCCAGCTGCGTCGATGCGGTTCCGTAGTAGTCGCCATACGCGTCATTCATACGACCAAGCGAGTGATTAGCCTGCACCTTTAGTTCATGAGTCGGTACAAGTGGAATTGAAGCAAGCGGCAAATCACTACGAGGCCTTTCATGCGACCACAGATCTCTAGTCACAGTTCCTGTATTGAATCGGTCCCACCTTCCGCGTTCCAAAGAACTAAAATCATGAGTAGCGAAATCTGGATTATCTGCGTCGTCAAAGCCATTAAAGGAATGCAAATCCACCGTTTGCGTATCAATCGTTCGGTACGGATTAGTCAGGGCGTTCCAAGGCTTTAATGGATTCGCGAGACGTTGCAAAGCGACCATCCGAAAGTGCCTGTAGATTCTTGAATCCATTAGAAAGTTATCGGGCCACCGATTTCCAAGATCAAGATCGGCTCGCATACTGTCCAATGGCACGTCAAGCGTACCACCAGTATTAAAAATCGCTTCACCCGTCGCGGCATCTACGGTCTGCACTGGATTCCCGAAATCAGCGTGAAGATAGTCCGTAACAGGCTCTGACACGCTCAGCCGCTGGGGACGGTCGATGACGACCGCGACGGCTGGCGTCGGCAGTGGATCATTCGAGGCAGCAGTTCCGTCGCGAATTACCCGAACCTGCTGCTGTGTGTTGTTCACCCCCGGATACATCTCGATGCGACTCGTCAAATTGTATTCAGGAGCGTCATTCCAAGCTTTCCCTGTAAGCCTCCCAAACGTTGTCATGAATCCAGTCGGTGGTGATCCACCCAAGTGAAAAGCCGTCCCATTGTCGACTCGCGATGTGCCAGGACCGATTACCGCATATCGTCCAGGAGCAATTGAAGCAAATCCCGACATCTGCAAACTTGGATGAAACACCATTGCACCAAACGTGTTTGGCAAACCTGCGGTTGCGTCGCTCGTTTTGCAAAAATAGACGATTCGCTCCACGTCAGCTTCAGCAAACCCGATAGCAGGCGCCATTACATTTCCAGGATCGTAAAGCGCACCTTCATCAGGATGTTCGTCAGGATCACTTCCCACCGAGTTGTCCACACCAACACTATCACCTCCCACAATTAGCAGTCGCCATATGGGCGAACTCGGCCCGGCTTCACTGGGCGTAACTCTATCCAAATCAACGCCGCGAGCGTCGTAAAACTCAGCAGGTGCTTTCTCAAAACTGTGTTGGTTGTTCGGCTGTGCACGAGTGCTCAACCATGGGTTGTACAATTCAACAAAGAGTGACCCGATAGGTCGCAAACGCTGATCTCGATCTGTATCGCCAGCCCCTACCATCCCAGTCGTGCCACCGTCAGATGCAATTTCATCCTCACCATCTTCCGTGCGACGATCATGAGTCGCGAACGTTTCGGTAATCAGTAGTTCAGGACGCTCGCATCCCCAAACAACATTCGCAGGCCCAGGTGCCCAGCTTCCATTCAACGGGTTGGGGTCGTACTCAAAACGTGTCATGATCGAATCTGCATCACGAAAATCGACGGCATTTACCGCCCACTGTGCCGCGATCCTTGCTCGTTTAAGCTGAGTCTCCGTGCGCATGTCTGGACGTAAACCGTTGCCGGACGCAGCTGGCGGCAAAATCGCCATTAGGGTGCAGTAGAGGTGCCGAGCATAGAGTTGCCGCAACGTCTGGCTATTCGGTAACGGCGTTGTAAATGCTGTACCCGTTTGCATATCAACACCCATGTCATTAAGCAGCCTATTCCCTAGCGTCGTGTTGGACGCCAGCTCATCAAATTCATCAACGACACCGTTGTTGTTGTTGTCGATCCCATCACCAAAAAGGCGATTGAGATTCATTTTGGCCCCATGAAAAAACTCTCTGGGCGCAATTTCGCTGATATTGTTCGCAGCAACCCCACCAAACAAATCCAAGACGCTACCAGGCACCTTGGGCGCACTTACATCAAACGAATGAGTCGTAATCAGCTTGCGATTTACGGCATCCACGCCCTCCGCACCGTCCATCCAAGGCATACTCGAAAGCCGCGGTGACAACGACGAATCAAGGTCATCAAATCGCATGACTCCTTCAAGATCGTCCGCAGAAAAAAGTGAGTCGAAGCGATTCGGGTTCAGCAGGTTGGACTCGTAGGGGTTGTTAGCGAGACTACTAAACGAAGCATCGTCGAGGTGAAAACGGGCAAAGAGCGGTTGACCAGCGTGATCAATTGCGATTGCCCCATGTCCATGAAAATTTGGTGGGCTCATGAACGATGAGCGATTCGCCAAGTACCCATTAATTAGCCCAAGCGATGCCGTACTCGTTCCAGCAAGGTCTGTTCCAAAGCGTGAAAGATTTGTCGTATAGTCGTGGCTTGCGGACTCAGTTATCGTCTCGGCACCCGGCTGAAACGGAGCAGTACCTCCTGCAACGGGTTCATACCGCAATCTCAAGATTGATTGATAGTTCGCATGGTCATACTCTAACGTTCCAGGAGTTGACTCATACAAACACGCCATACCCAAGTCCACATCGGCGGGACCATAACCACTCCCCCCGTAAACTTCTACAGGCGGACTACTACCTGCCAACTGAGGTTTTGGAAAAAGCTTATCTACCGCCGTCGACGAAAGTTGATTCGCGGCTGCTAAACTGCCATGAGCGTTGACATTAAATCGCCCATCTAAATCTACACAATGGATCGCAAAAAGCGATTTATACAGCTGACCATTCTCAGATTGCTGAACGGGCAACCCCGAGTCAATCCAGACACTCTCGGCGATCCCATCTCCGTCGTTGTCGATATCCCAAGGTCCAGCAACTGGGTTAAAACCCAGTACATTCGTGATTGGGTCCGTAGTAAGCGGAGTCCCGAAACTTGGATTCGATAACCTTAGAGGACGCATAATCGCAGCCTCTAGGCGAGCCTTGTTTGCTACAAGTGCATTTTCGATTTGGGTGTACTGCGCTGTATCAATGAGCGAAGGGGCGAACAATTCATCAACCGTAATAGAAACTCCGCTCAGCTGAAGCGCCTGATTGATGTGAAAGGCGGCAACTGATGGACGATGAAACGAAGGAATTATCTTCAGTCGACTTGCCGCTTCTATGGTCACATCTGCTGGTTGCCAACCCAAAAAGAGATTTTGATAGTCGGCAACATCCCAACTCTCGTCCCAACCTCCATTCAGCAAATCATAGGGCGTCACCACATTTCGATAAACGGGGTAATTCGAAAGAAACGCCGTCTTCAACCCAGACGCCTCAAGATCCATTGGCATTGTAGGATTCGTGGAATCGAACCCAGCCCCAACTCCATTGAATGGATTGCCGTTAACTAATAACCGATCGCCTACTTGAACATTTGCAATCCCCGCAATTGCGATCGTTGCTGCATTTGCGGCGTTATCAAACGAATAACGTAAAACACGACCACTTTGCACTTGCCCCGTTTGACTGGTTACCGTTGCGACGCCACCGCTGTAATATTCGGCTTGCCTTGAATACATCCCGAAGTCGACTTGCTGTAGCCCACGAACCTGTACAAGGGCAGTTCCATTCTCTCCAGACACTGATGTAGCAATGACTCCGCCAAACCCATCACGACCGTAGAGATCTTCCAGAAGGCTGTGGTAGCCAATCCCTTCGCCACCGGCCGTTCCGACAAGCATTTGATGGATTGCGAGATCCATCAAGGCTGCAGGAGAACCACCACTGCGTTCGACCCTGCCGGCCTGTGCTGCAGCCTTGCGGAATTGACTTGCGGCAATCAGAAAGGTCATGCCGATCAAGACAAACAGCACTAGCAAGCTGAGAACTACTAGTAACAACACGCCTTTTCGGCGATGGGATCGCAACTTCATAACTTATGCCTCTTTATGATTCGCCTTGCCCAAGACAGAATCCGATTTCTCATTCGGTGAGAAACTGACTATTTGTGTCGCAAATTGAATTCCCGTTCGTAAACCGAAACAACCCGAGGAACTACTACAACGTAAGCTTGAGGGGGAGGAGCGATCGTCGACGCCCAGTCTTCCCCGGCTACAGATAAGTTCGCACCATCAACATGAATTATGCGATACCATTTGTACTGAAACCTACCCGCCCCCCCAGGATTCTGGACCAATCCCGCCGGGCCATCCATCACCATTATCCAGTTTCCAGCCACCAAGCCTTCAACGGGCCCAGGAAGTTGTAACTCGCCGCCACCTCCGAAAGTCGCAAATGCAGTTACCGGGATCAACTGAGACTCCTCAAATCGGTTTCGCTCTTTGACAATTGCTACCGACAACCGATACATGGATCGGGACGTTTCTGGAACAACCGTAGCGAACCAGGAAAAACGCCCTTTGGAAAAACGCTTGCTAGTTGTGTTCGTACTATCCAAATCTTGAATCTGAACTGGCAAATCGCCGCTACGCTTTGGTAAATCGAATTCCAGATCATCGCCAAATCGAAATATCTCGTCGATCATTGACAATGGCATCGGCGCCGGTGAACTTCCAGCCCTCACTCTCAAGCGTGGCAAGAAAACTCGAGTTGGCGTGGACAAATCTGCAAAAGCCGGAAGGTTGCCATCTTGATCCAAAGAAGGAAACGCATAAATCGCAGGCGGAACGACGAAATTTGTTGCGTCGAATCCATTTGCCTCTTCAAATAACGCGTATCCGTGCGGGTCGAAGCAGAATGCTTTGCGATTCGCCGCGACTGGAGACACACCCACTAAAACACCATTAATGTCTTCAACAGGTCCACTAGCTGTCATCAGCCGCGGTGACAAAAGGTTCCCAGCTATATTGAATCCTCTCGCTGAGAATTCGCGAACCGCTCGGCGCCCAGCGATCGCAATTGCGTCTTTTTGGGCACCAAGTTCCGCCTCATGACTTGCAACAGGAATCATGGACAAAACGCCCAACAACCCGACTGCAATGACGCCAACCGAAATCAACACTTCGAGTAATGAAACTGCTGCTCGCTGCTTTTGTCTGATCATCATACTACCGTCCTCCTACGTCCGGGCCGGCACGCGATGCTGACCTTGCCTCAGCAGGTGTTGTCCCTCCCACATTTTCCAATGTTCGCACGTTCCCCGTGCGACCATCAACGAAAACCCAAAGACTGTCTGTCGTTGCCGCCAAATTTGCGGCACCGGCCTCTTTACCATTTGCCACTAGCAGATATACCTCGTTCGAGGCGACAAGCTCATCACCGTCATAAACTTGATCAATTCCACCCTCCGGTGAGAACATAATCCGAATTGAATTTCCAGTCGGCGCACCATCTGAAGATGCATTCAAATCGATGTACGATCCGACAGGAAGGTCGACGGGACTTGCTGCTGACTTCCGTGGCGACCGAAACACCTGAAACGGCAGACCGCCGGTAAGGCCCCCACCTGCTTGATCGAACATCTTGACGCCGGGCGGAATTAGACCTCCAGGCAACCGGACGCGGAAAAAATTGCCTTGACGTATACCCTTGTAGAATCGACCGCGATAGTTAAATCGTACTTCAAAAGAATCACCATCAGGAATCAGCCGCAATAACCGAGGAGAAACCGACGCCACTTCAAGATCTGCGAAACTCAAATTAGCCCACCCACCGATTCCGACTTTCTTGAATCCAGCTTTCCAAGTCTGCGATTCGCCCGCGAATGGTGGTGGCGTTTTTGCAAACGCAACTTGAAAGCAACGATCTGTATCCCCTGATGGCGTCAATATAATTCCTGCAGGACGACCATCGGCTGAGGCTTTTGCTCGAGCTGATGCGAACAAAGTATTGAGAATGCGCGACGCCTCCCGAACCTCCCGCCCCTTCAAAGAGGGTTGAGCCAAAGGCAAGACAACCCCGAGAAGGATCACCATAATTGTCACTACCACAAGCAGCTCAACTAATGTCAAACCGCGTCGTCTAAGACTCGCTGAATTCATCATTGCATGCTCGTTTCCAAACTGTGATTGTAAATATTGTCTATGTGCTCGCTGCCTGTCGTCGATTCAACGTTTCCAAAGTATTCATTTCCATTCCCCCAATCGATCGAGACGAAAGGATCGCTTAGCAAAAGCGAATTCACGCTGCCCCCTGTATCGCGATACCTGAAAACCTGCCCCGATACATCTGCGTCACGGCGGATGTTTGCGAGACCATCTGGACCTGTCGAAAACACCAACGGAAACAATGCGAACGTGTCGTTCAATGGATCGGAGTCATGCAGCCTGGGATCCGCACCAGACGGGTCCATCGAATCGAGGTCGTAGGCATCGACCGTGTTCGCTGATTTTTGATAGGAAGACGGCCCAGCAAAT
>CAYYHV010000385.1:2359-7315 GCA_964471695.1 uncultured Pirellulaceae bacterium | reverse complement strand
CTGCGGTGACAACATTGTAGTCGACTACGATCCGGCGCCGGGCGGTACTGTGGGGCAAATCCTCGACTGGTGGCACGAGAACTCGGAATCTACAGTCATTGCCAGTTCGTTGTGTCAGTTCCTCAACGATGTCGTGGCAAAATTGGAGACTGGGCGTTACAATCTGACGGCTACATGATGGCGTGGCCGTGCGACGAAATCGGGTAGGCGCGGCCATTTCTAATCGCAGCCCCCACACCACCTAGCATGCGGCGTCGCACTGGGTGGCTGGGTGGCACGGGCGACATCTTGAAAGTGTGTCACTGGCTTGCCAGTGTTTGAAAAAGCACACCTTGCCGCTGACATCGCGCTTCCACGTAAACCAGCGGCAATGTCGAGCCCAAATGTGCTATTTGAAGCCAACCATAGCATTAGTCGGGGACATCCACACTTCTGCAGCTTCTGCTCGATTATCCGTGTGACGTTATTGCTGTCCCCATTTGCCCATTCTTGCCGGCTGCCCCCAAGGATGCCACAATATGGGCTCCGCGCGGCGGATAAGTGATATTCGCTAGCCGAGAAACTACGCAATTCCGTATACATTCGGCACGTGCAACGAATAGGTAGAAGTTATCGCACCGGGCTATTTCATCGGCGCACGCTGGCTGGCGAGAGTTTCAATTGCATCGTCCACGCATCAAATTCACCCTTCGAATCTTGTTGGCGGCGGTGACCCTAATCGCGGGGCTACTTTCTGTTTGGCTGTCGACTGTAGAGCCCTATCGCCAGCAGTCTTTGGCGATTGACCGTTACCAAGATGTTCTATCTGGCAAGATTGGGCGCGCCGCTCCGGTCTATCGAGGTCTTCTCGTGTCGGGTGGTCCGATTAGCGGGGAAGAACTTAGGGGAGGTTGGAAGCGTTACCTGTTCGAGAAACTCCTTGGGCAAAAGAAATGCGTTCGGATCACGAGAGTGACATTCTTATCGCATGTTAGTACTACTGACTTGCAGTTCATTATCTCGCGTATGAAATTCTTGCGTTGGGTGAAGATACAACGCACTGACATTTCCCAGGATACACTTGAAGCACTCGTGGCCATGAAACAACTGAACCATCTCAAGATCATCCAAGGAAGCTTATCAGATTCTGACGTCGAGATGATCTGTCGATCGAATTCAATCGCTACCTTGGACCTAAACGGAGATCCGCTGACTGACGCGAGTCTTGGTTATCTCGCTCGGATGGACAATCTCAAGGAGCTGAAACTTTCCAGCACGAATATCACCGAATCGGGAATTCTTGAATTTCGGGCAGCGAGACCTGACGTCCGTGTCAACGAATGAATTAACGCTGAATTTCTATGCCACCACTCGATGACATTCTCGGAAAACTTCACGCCCTCCCGGCGTTGTATGCCGCCGAACGCACCATGACTTGAATTTCCTAAATCCGTCGTTGAGTTTGAGGGCCAGGATTTGTCGCACAGCTATTGTGACAACCGCCTAGCCAGCAACGTAAAGCAACCGATCCTGCCCCCAAACCTTGGAGTTGTCCGGATTCTTTCTGCCGCTAAACTACGAACTAACTTTAATGACCATCAATCCCTACGAACCGCCGCAATCAAATTCGATTAATCGGCGTCACCGAATTGAGCACTCATGGACAACTGCGATCCCGGCATACATCGTGTTGACTACGTTCTGCGCGGGTTCAATCAATTCCGCCAGAATGAGGTGGTACGGGGTACGGGCGGATTCTTAGTTGCCGCAGCGTGGGGCATGGCTGGAACTGCTTGGTGCAGAAACGGAAAAACTCAAACCACACTTTTTGCACCGTAGTTGCGTTTGCCGCCATTCTCTGGTTGCGAGTCAGAGCGAAAGAAGCAATCGCGCTGAGGAAGGCGTCTGACGAACGGTCTACAAGGTGAGCTATGAACTACGCTTTCTTGAATGTGAAGGCGTTCTCTTTTGCGAACGTGTTCATTTTGTCAACTAGCCATTGCACAGTCTCTTTGTACTCGGGTATCTCACCAATCTCACTTCCAAAATTGTCCAACTCTTCTTGCTGACGTGTTAGCTCATTGAGCACTTGATAGACCTCATGAGTCAGTTCTTCAATCTTGCTCTCTTTTCCCATCGCGCTCTCCTCAAACGTTTCAAACATTAACAGCAATAATATCGTAGTCTATTTGTCTTTTGGTTTGTCAACGACGCCCCAATGAAATGCACCGGAGTTGGAAATGCGGGGCTATCTAGGTTGGTTCTAAGGTCGATCTGGTTTTAAGGTCGAACGTTTCGTCTAGCTGATGTGCCAGTTCGACGTCAACGTATCAGCCGTTGGGCGCTAGCCGCGGTTGTTGCCAGATCGACGTCCCCACCGGAGGGAGCGGCCTTCGGCTAATGGAGGAGCCGTCATGAACTCCGACAAATTCAAACAGACGAGTTCTGGTCGGTAGAGGAACCGTTTTCTGGTTGCGAGACTCGGAATCGGGCAGGTTCGATTCCGTGACCTTCTACGGAGGGGCTCCATGGGAGGATTTTGGATTAATTCGGCTCAATGTGCATTTCTACCGTTTGGAATCGAGGTGGTTCCTAGTCTAATGATCACGCGTCGAAAAAAAGTCACATCGGTAAGCAATAGGTAAGGACCACCAAATGCAGCGTCGGAAGAAGTACCTAAGCGTGGAAACGTTGGAGAAGCGAGTCGTTCTGTCTGTGGAATCTAGTTTTGACACGAACGCGGCGGTTGATGAGGGCGTGCCTTCCCACGGAGCCGGTTGTGCATGTCCCAGTTGTCTTGGTTGCGAGGTTGAGGCTTCCGACGTCACGCCCGACGGGCATTTCATGGGCGACGGGCACAATCATGACTTGGATGATTTTGTAAAATTCCCAACGAACTGGAATGGGGGATTTTATAAGGACAGCCCGAACGAAGATCATGACGATACTCCACTGACGGTCATTCTCGATTTTAATGACCCTGGCCAAGCCAATACGACTGACGGAATTGGTAATACTGTCAGCACATTTAGTGTGACAGGGTATGGATTCGCGGAATCACAGCGAGAGTTTGTTTACAATTCGATTCTGGCAAAAGTGCAGGAGCACTATCACGACATTCCCATCGACTTGCCGTCTGGCGAACAGCTTGACATTGAGTTTGAAATCGGCGACATCGGGACTCCACCGATCAACGGTTCAAGCGACTATTACTACCTGCAAATTGGAGATCAAGTCGGCGGCTCTGGCTTCCTTGGCCAAGCGAGTCTGAACTCAATTCGTGATTCTTCCGGCAACCCCGGGGGAGCCGTTGGTTCTGTTGTCGGGTCGACCTTTACCGACGCCATCAACGGCCTCGGTAGCCTCACACCTTCGAACGCCTTAACTTCCGGTAACCTGAGCGCTACGGTGAATGCGATTGCTGGAACCACGTCCCACGAAATCGGGCACGCTTTGTCGCTGTTGCACATCAACAAAAGCGGAACCAGCACACCCTCGGGGCTGCCGCCCATCATGGGCACAGGCGCGATCGACCTTCCCAATCAAGACCGAATCCTCGAACGCGATTTTGCTATCTCGGGACAAAACGCGCAGGCGGGAAATGCAACTCAGAGACACATCGAGCGACTGGAAGGAGCGTTGGACACCCACGTTACCGCTTTGCCATTTGTTGCTCCGGCGTCAATCGAGGGAGATGCCTATTGGTACGCAGCGCCCACCGGCGAGATTATTGCAGACACGCTCGAGTTCGACGCATTCATCAACTCGGTTAGCGACACCGACACATTTTATTTTGCTCCCCAACGTTCCGGCACGCATACCATTACGATCGGTGACTTTGGCAATGCAGTCGATCCTGTCCTTGCGGTCTACGACGCAGATTCCGGCGCGAAACTGTCGATCGATGACAACGCAGGACCTGACGACGATGCACAACTGTCAATTCCCCTCAACAACTGGCAGCGATACATCGTGGCCGTCGCCGATGACGGTTCGAATACAACCGGCGACGTTGAAATCACGATTGATGCTCCTGGGACTGACTTTTTTGGACGACAAGTCATATCGCTTGACGGCAACGGAGCTGCAAACCTCGCGGTATCGGTCGATGGCAATGGAGATGTGGATGGATATGTATTTACGGCACCCGCTGGGGCCAGTTCTTTGTCGATCACCGCGACTGCCACAAGCGGTCTGGATACTTCGCTTGCCCTCTTTGATGACTCGACAGGTGCCTTGTTAGCCTCCAGCGATTCGGGAGGCGTGGGGAGTACCAAGACGTTGACCCAATCAGGTGTTTCCGCTGGCGATACTTTCGCACTGTCCGTAGCAAGCGACAATTACAATTCGGCCGGTTCCACCACCATTAGCGTCGAATTTGAGATGCTCGGCGGAAGCGAACCAGTGGTCTTTGTCGGGACTCGGCTTGACGGTCAAGTCGAATTGTTTCAATCAGACGGCACGAATGGGCCGGGCACCGGTCTCCTCCAAAATGTTGGTGGTAGCCAAAGCTCGAGCCCACACGAGCTGACGGTGGTGGGCAGTGACTTGTATTTTGCAGCGACGGGCGCTGATGGCGAAGTCGAACTGTTTCGGACTCGAAGCAATGGGCAAACGGCTCGTGTGAAAGACATAGCAGGCAGTATTAGTTCCGATCCGCACGAGTTGACGGAGTACAACGGAATGTTGTATTTCGCCGCGCAAGGTAGCGACGGAGAAGTTGAACTTTGGACGAGCAATGGAACAAACACGGGCACCGTCCGTGTAAAAAACCTGTCAGGAAACATCAGTTCCAATCCGAGCGATCTCGTCGTGATGAATGGGCTGCTTTATTTCACGGCCGACGGCCCTGCAAGCCAACGGGAGCTTTATGTTAGCGATGGAACTGGCCCGGGGACTTTTCGCGTTCGGAATCTGTATGGCGATTCGGTGAGCGCCGACCCCAGTGATCTGACGGTCATTGGCAACACGCTCTAT
>CAYYHV010000385.1:0-2349 GCA_964471695.1 uncultured Pirellulaceae bacterium | reverse complement strand
TGATGGGACGTTTGCGGGAACCGTTCTGGTAGAAGACATTGGTGGCCCCATCAATGGCCTGCCACGCAACCTGACGGAATACAACGGCCAATTGGTATTCCGTGCGAGAGGCGGTGACGGTCAGACGGAACTTTGGACCAGCGATGGGACAGAAGCAGGAACGTTCCAAGTTCGTGATCTTTATGGAACCGGCGTGAACGCCAATCCTCGCGGCTTTACGGAGTACGATGGCTTGCTCTACTTCGTTGCCGTCACTCCATCCGGAGAAGCGGAAATTCACGTTTCCGACGGAACCGAGGCTGGAACTGGGCTGTTTGTCAACTTGAGCGGTGCCGTTAGCTCACTCCCCGACGACTTGACGGTTGTCGCCGACACCCTGTTTTTCTCAGCCGTCGGAACCGATGGAGAACGCGAACTTTATTCCAGTGACGGCTCAGCGGTTGGTACCGGTCGATTGAAAGATATCGCTGGAACTACGGATTCGAGCCCACGTAATTTGACTGCCGTAGGAAGCACACTTTACTTTGCTGCTGAATTGGCCACCGGGGAAATCGAACTGTTCTCGAGTGACGGTACGACTGCCGGCACGGCGCTCGTTAAAAATCTTGCGGGCAGCCCCGATCCTCAAGAAATCGTGCCATTCACGATTTCGCTTCCATTCGATGACCCAACCACCAGCAATGTCGGTTTAGGCAATGCGAATGGTCAACTCGACGAAACGAGTTTAGGGTTCGTTCCAACGCAACCGATGGTTTCGATAGGCGTTCCACAGCGGAATGGGAAGATCATCGAATCTGTTTTCGCAACAGCGGCAGATGAAACTGACGACGAGTCTAACCAGCCGCCATGGCAAATCGTTAAGTTTGACACGTTCTAGGAATATTCCGTGTGTCTTCTCGCGGCGCCCGAATTGCTTTTTTCTTCGACAAGGGCGTCGCAGTTGAAACCGTTGTAAGACGCGTTGTGGGAATTGTCGTAGCAAATCGAATTCGTTCTTATTGCAGGATGGCGATATTGCTCTTCACACCGATAGACAACTAGGCCATTCTGTGTGGCCACGGAGGGCTGTCCGGAAGTCTTACGGATGCGGTTCAGCAGGCTCCGTCAGTGTTTGAGACACCAAGCCCTTGATTTGGGACGATCTATCTGCGACGTGCGTTGCGTTGGAAAGAGGGAACGGAAAAGATTCGGTGTCCCCGATTGGCCTTTCGTTATCTCCCTGTTTTGACGGCTTTCAGATTGGTTGCCGACGCTATACTCTCGTGAAGCCGTGAGTCAGCAAGGTTGCTCCAGGAAAATATGAGAGTCGTTGAGTATGAACATGCAAAAGCTTAAGGGAGACATCTTCGGCGGTTTGACCGCCGGCGTGGTGGCCCTGCCACTCGCGTTGGCCTTCGGTGATCAAACCGAACTGGGAGCCATCGCGGGGCTGTACGGCGCCATCATCGTAGGATTCTTCGCGGCTCTGTTCGGCGGGACGCCTTCTCAAGTCAGCGGACCTACGGCTCCTATGACCTTGGTGGCTCTGTCGGCAATTCTGTCTGCCAAACAGGTTGCTGGGTCTTTGGAGGAAGGCATGTGGATGATCATATTGACGTTCTTGCTTGCCGGCGTTCTGCAGATCGTGTTTGGAGTTGCCAGATTCGGAAATTACATCAAATACATTCCTTATCCGGTGGTCTCCGGGTTCATGTCGGGAATTGGTGCGATCATTTTCCTTCAGCAGATATTCCCGTTGTTCGGTGAGAGCAACCCGGGCGGTGTGATTGACATGTTCGCCAATCTCCCTGCGTTGTTCCGTCAGTCGATCAATGTTGGTGCGCTGTTATTGGGTCTGGGCACGGTGGTGATTGTTAAAGGCATGCCAAAAATCACCAAAGTCATCCCGGCGTCGCTGGTGGCTCTAATTGTCATGACGCTGGTTTCCCTGCTGGCGTTCTTCGAGGTGCCGAGGATCGGCGAGATTCCGTCGGGGCTTCCGCAGCTTCAACTGCAAGCCTTTTCGCAAATTTCCCTCAGCAAGGAATCACTGCAGTTCATCATTCAGTACGGGTTGTCATTGGCCCTGTTGGGAACGATCGATTCGCTTCTGACATCGGTCGTGGCGGACAACGTCACCAAGACACGCCACGACTCGAGGCGAGAATTGATAGGCCAGGGAATCGGCAACGTCCTCGCCTCGCTTGTTGGTGCGCTCCCCGGTGCCGGAGCCACCGTACGCACGATCGTGAATGTCAATGCGGGCGGCCGGACGCGAAACTCAGGAATGATCCATGCGGTCTTCTTGCTCGTCGGTCTCCTTGGCGCGGGGAACTACGCTGCCATGATCCCCAAACCGGTCTTGGCGGG
>CAYYHV010000384.1:0-7392 GCA_964471695.1 uncultured Pirellulaceae bacterium | reverse complement strand
ACCTGACTAACGCCGACGGCTCTGCGCGTGCATGAAGGACTAGCGCTCGCTCGATACTATCGTCTGGTTTCGCTCGATCTGTCAATAAACGCACGGCCCAAAGTCGCATATGTTCGTTCTCGTCTTCAAGCAACGCTTGAAGAGATGGCGAATCCAATACATTCATAGAATAGAGACACCATAAGGCTCTTAGCCGTATCACCTCGTCGTGCTCGCCAGACAGAATCGACTTGAGCACGTCGACTTCTGCTACGAGTGACACTCCCTGCTCCGCCCTTTCCTGCAACACGCGGCGTGCATGGCGAGCCATCCAGTCATTGGCATGATGTTGAGCCGCAACCAATTCTGCCGCAGATGATTGTGACAAGTCGACTTTTCGAGCCGGAGGCGCGTCTCCGTAGACAATCTTGAAAATTCTACCACTACTGCGATGAGCCCCGTCGTTGTCATGACACTCTCCAACATCATGCCAATCGGAAATGTAGACTCCACCATCTGGACCATACTTCTGCGTAAGACTGCGAAACCAGGGATTGTTGCCGAAAAGAAAATCCTGTCCGTGGCGAGCCACATAGCCAGACCCCTGACGTTCCAACAAGTCGTTGTTGATTCGATTTCCGTGAAGGTTGCCGACGAAGTAAGTATTTCGATACTTCGCGGGCCAATTGTCTCCAAGATAGATCATCGAACCGGTATGTGCGTGTCCGCCTCCAGCGTCCCCGTGATTACCGTGCCCGCCACGCGAATCCGTCCAACTGCCGTCTGCCCAGTGACGATGGTCACAACAAGGTTGCATGCGTTGATAAACGTATGGATTGTCGCGCTCCCCTTTTCGTCGCTCATAATATGCACCTGGCACCAGGTGCCAAAGATGAGGCAAGACGCAATTACTAAAGAAAGCCTGCCCGTGTTGGTCGAAATCCAGCCCCCACGGATTCACGGCTCCAATAGCCGAAACTTCAAATTCTCGGTCGTAGGGATGGTAACGCCATATACCACGCGAAATAGATTTCCTCTCACTCGGTGGCGAACCCGGCCTGCCGACATGCGAACCATCTCGCTGCCCAACGCAGCCATACAACCAGCCATCAGGACCAAAGACCAGATTGTTAAAAACGTTATGGGGATTCTTGCGACTCCAGCCGTCGAGTAATTTCTCGGGCGGGCCGTCCGGTTGGTCGTCTCTATTGCGATCGGGAATGAAGATCAACTCCGGCGTATTGCACAAGAAGACGCCACCGTGCCCCACCGCAATGCCGCTTAAGTAGTTTCCCTTGTCCCAGAATACGGTGCGTTTGTCGAACACCCCATCGTTGTCGATATCCTCGAGAATTACGACTCGATCCCTACCGGTCGCTTTCCAGTCGGGATGCGAATAACACTCAACTACCCAAAGCCGACCGCGATCATCAAAAGTAAATGCAATTGGCTGCGCGACGTCCGGCTCGCCGGCAAACAGGGTTACCCGAAACCCCTCTGGGACTTGAATCTTCGCCAAGGACGCTGCGGGGGACAGGGGCACATCACGAGGATCCTGTGAATTAACCACACCCTCAGGTAGCCCTGATGTTTGAGAGACCTCTTCTGCCATCGCCGGTAAAAGCATCGTTGCCATTACCAACCATCCGCTCAACCACCTGACGAACGGAGCACATTGTCGAATCGATAAACGAATGCATCCACTACTCATCGCGAATCACTTTCGGTAGTCAGACATCAGGTAAGCGATCAAGTCACGTATGTCATTGTCGCTCATCGCGTCCAACAATCCGTCAGGCATCATGGATTTGCGGGATAAACTCCGATCCTCAATTTGATCGGTGGTCAAAGACAGCGTGTTGGTTTGCGTTTGAATCGTGATCATCTTGTCGGTGTCACGAGTCACAATCCCGGAAAGTGTTCGTCCATCAATGGTTTCGATCACCGACAACTGAAAGTCGCGATCTACGTCGGCAGACGGGTCAACAATGTTACTGAGCAAATAGTACATGTCATAGCGCTGTGCACCGGTTAGATTCGGACCCAGATGCTTTCCCTTACCGTGCAATTCGTGGCAGGTCAGGCAATTCGTCGCGCATAACTTTTCACCATTTGTCAAATCGGCTTCCGCGATCACTTGCGCAACAAGCTTGTTGCGCAGACGTTCAATCGTGATGCGATGCTCACCTTTCGACTTGCGATACTTTCCCCACAATCGCTCAACTAGTTTCTTCAACTCCGGTGTGTTGAAGGTACGTAGTTGACGAATCGTGGGCGACGATATCCATTCCCGCCAATTCGGGTTGGCTGTGATCGCAATACATAACTCACGAGCCGACGCCTCACGCGTCACCAGTGTCTCGATTGCGGCGGTACGACTTTGTAGATTCAATCCCGGTAGCCGCTTGATCAATTCGTCAGCAACCCGTGGACTTTGAAAACTGGCCAGTCCGACGATAGCCGCGACTTGCAAATCATCCTCATCCAGCAGTGCCACCAGCTCTTGCTCGAATCCCTTCAGACGCGCATTGCTTCCGGCTCGAATCAACGCGATACGATCCGCCAAAGAACTCATCGAGTCCCGTACAACTGCCACGCAAGACGATACGGATTGTGGGTCGCCAAACTGAATTCCAAGCTGAATTGCGGCTATGCGGCATGCGCAATCATTGCGGACAAATCGGTCAAAGCACTTCGCCCAGGCTTTCGGGACGGACCGTCGATCGGGACGGACGCTCGCGCTGATCCCGGAAATGATGTCCATCGCAATTTCAGGGTTGGTCGAGTCGCCGGCAAGCTCAAGCATGCGATTAACCGCGGACTCGTCGCCGCGTACACCTTGAGTCAATACGATCCAAGTCGCGAAAATCGTGACGAGCCGGAAGGTTCGATTCAGTCCAACGAAAGAGGACATGCTTACCTGTAATAGAATTAGTCTTCTCGCAGACGCGTGCCGTCGGGCAATATCCGCACGCCACGGTCTGACGGTTTGCCTGTCGTTTCGTTGACTTCTAACCAACTTGGAAACGCCTCGCGGACCACTGGTTTGTCGTTGCGCTCCGAAGTTACCAATTGGGAAAGCCCCGTGAACGCCTCATACCCTAATCTTACCGCGTCTTGGCAAACCGAAGTCATTTTTGGATAAACGCTGTTTCGAACATCATTGTCATCAAACCCTAGAATGGAAATGTCGCCTGGAATCTTGATCTCAAGCTTCTGCGCCTCGATCAATGCGCCAACGGCAACAACCGGGTCAGTAAAGAAGATGGCCGTTGGCGGTTCGGCGACACTCATCATCTTGCGCACCACCTGAGCACCATCTGGACGCCCAGCCGGAATGTGAAAGTACAGCTTTCTGTCCAACTCAATTCCATTGTCTTTTAGCGCCGACTCGTAGGCCTCAAGTCGATCCTCATGATCCGAGTCCTGCACCAAGTCGGAAATGGCAAGCGCGATTCGACGATGCCCCAATGCAATCAAGTGCTCTACGCCCTGATAGCTCGAATGCTTGGAGTCATAATAAACGTAACTCATGTCCTTACGCTCGAACCGATCGCCTACGACCACACACGGAAATCCTTCGTCGACGATGGCTTCGCAGATATGCCGAGTCCGCTTGGTCGTGCGCAGGATGACACCGCGCGCACCTTTGCGAAGGAAGAACTGCGTGTACGACTCGCCCGGTTTCTTATCACGCTGCAAATTGATCAGCACGAGATCAAATTCGCTTTCGCCCATCGCATTGGACATCCCAGCGCAAAGTGCGGCATCGTATTGGGAACCCAACGAGGTTGGCCCCGTAAATACCAAGGCAAGAAACGATGTTACACGGCGCCCGATACTGGCCACATAGCCGCACCGATTGACGGACTCGAGCACTCGGGCTCGGACAGTACTGCTCACACCTGGTTGATTGTTTAGAACACGCGAGACGGTCGCGATCGAGACTTCCGCGTCAGCGGCTACTTTACGAATTGTTGTCAACGTTCTGTTCCTGACTCTGTAACTTGTTTCACACCATATTCGCCCGCTCACGATCAAGCGTCAACACGGGAGCAGAGATATGGCCAAAACCAGCCAAAAAACGACCCAAAGGTGGGAAATAGAGAGTCCCACCGAATCGAACAAGTTACGCTGGCTCACGTGGACAGGTGGTTCCAAGTCTGTTTTACCGTCTCGAACTCCGTCCATGGAATCAGTCCCGGCAGGATTGATCTGCTCGGCCGAACGCGCTAAGGCAGACTGGGTAAGGCCTCGAATCGTCCTTAGCCTTGTTTGCGGCGTTCCTCCAGTTGAGCCCGAATGTCTCGAGCCTGTGACTCGGATAACTGATACGAGTACATGATCGCAATCGCGATAAACGAAGTCACAATCGGGATCACGATGTCAAACAATCGCAGATAGAGCAAAGTCGATTCCGTCTGATTCGCGCCTAGCTCGACATCGAAACCGGAAACATTGAGCAAGATCCCCGTCAGCAAGCCAGCTAGCGCCATGCCGACTTTGACCATCCACCAGTAAATTGCTCCAAAGATGCCTTCGCGCCGCTCACCTGAACTTAGCTCGTCATAATCACAGACATCGGAAATCATCGAACCCATCAGCGTGAACAGCGATCCCGTTCCAAAGGCCACGAATGGACACGAAGCCAGCAACCAATTCGGATGCTCCGGATTGTAACCAATCCACTTCATAGCATAGCCGACCATCGACAAGGAAATGGTCAAGAGAAACGTTTCGCGCTTACCAATGCGCTCGGAGATTACTGCCGTCAGTGGAATGACCAGCAGCGTACAGATTGCCGTGAGTGAACCCCATTGTCCATTCAACACACCAGCCGTTGAATCGGCGCCTTCTCCGCCACCAAACACATAGTAGATCATGCAGTAAAGCGAGAAGGAAACACCCAACTGATATCCGTTGAACACAAGAAATGTTGCGGCACACAACTTCACGAACGGCTTGCAGCTTAGCGTCTTGCCGATCCCACTAAAGAACTCTTTCGTATTCTCAGCAATCCCTGAGAACTTCAGGCCCGAAGCTGGCTCAAGCGTTTTCAAATTGGACATATCCTCACGGCAGAAGATCGCCGGAACGAGTCCCATCACGACAATGCCGGCTCCCACACAAATCCCCAATACACTTGCGCCATGGACCGTGTCCGTAAACATGTCGCTTGTCATGATCCACCAAAACCACGGGGCGACCAACCACGCTACCTGCCCCAGAGAATTAGCGACCGCATGCAGCCGCGTTCGCTCATGGTAGTCACTCGTCATCTCATATCCGAAAGCGACAAAGGGAGTCGCATAGACGGTATAGGTCAAGAAGTAGGCAACCAGCCCCGTCAGGAATACCCAGAAGTAGAAACTCTGCGAATACCCCCGGGGCAACTGCCACATCGCCGCGAAGACCAGCCCTGCCAGAATCGCGCCAATCATAATGTAGGGACGACGACGCCCCCAGCGCGTGCGCGTGTTGTCCGAAATGTATCCCATCATCGGATCGGAGACGGCGTCGAAAATCCGTGGGATAAATCCAATGATTCCGACTAGGGCCGGGTCCATCCCCAGCCCTAAATTCAGGCTGATCATCATCGCCGGAAGGGCGGCGGCTTGCAGGTTGTTTACCAACATGCCAATCGCATAAGCCGCATACTGAATTATCGTTATTTGCCCAGCCTTGGGCTTTTGAAAGGTAGGGGAGTTCATCGGAGCCGCCTTTTACCTTAATTCGCAGATGAGAATCTGATGCGGGAACCTGAACCGGTCGCCGCGTCACAGAGCATTTTGGCACCACTACGCGACTGTGCCTAGTGACCTCGACGTTAAACGTTATCCAGTCGCACTTCGATCGACTCGACCTGCCCTGTCCGTCCAAGCACCAACGAGCTCAGTGTCTCATTCAACTGCATCGACTGACAGTGGACTACCCCACCATCCTTGAGTGAAACAACGACTTCTGCAGAATCGTCGCCTGCTGCCCGATAGATGATCGGAACTTGGCAGTAGGTAAACGCCAAACCGTTCGTCGGGACCGCAATCTCTTGGGGCTGCATCTCAACATCGAAATAGCTGAATGATCGCGACTGCGTGACAAACTCAGTCGCATGCAGCAATGTCGGCTGGAATGAAAGGACTCCATTGCGAACCCGAACTCCCAACTCACCGAATCGCGTCAGGACCTCCTCTTTGACCTGTCCCGTCATGCCTGGTTGTCGCGCACCAGAGTGGCTTGAGGTATGAGAATAGGCATCCATTGGAAACGCACCAAACTCCTTAGGCGTCTTTGCCGGCCCCAATCCGCCCCGTACCTGATAGTAGAGTTGCTTCAGGCGCTCAGCCGATTCCCATGAACCCGAATCGGCTGCCGCCTGATAGTTTTCTTGCACAGCCAGCAACAGCTTGGACACCATATGCCAATAGATGCACCCCAACCCTTCGTATCCGTACATGGTTCCCGAACGGCCCGTGTACGAGTGATGCTCAAAGACACGTTCGTAGAGCTGAATGACTTGATCTTCGCTCGATTCAACGAGACTTCGCCACTCCTCGTCAGCCGACATTTCCTTCAAGCACGCTTCCAATTCGGTTCGCTCATGCAGATCGGCATTGAAACGATATATTCCGTTGGGATCAGCCAGTATCAGCCGATCGTTGCCTTTCGCCAACGATTCACTCAACAGCGGAATTGCAGCAACGCCCGACTCGGGAACCACATTCTTGTCCGCGAAATCAGCGAGTTCCCGCTCGGGATACAACATAAATGTATTTTGATCCGGGCGATACATGCGTCCGAGGAACATCGCGTCCAACAGATCCCCAGCTTCTGTTGGACTGAGACATCCTGAACTAAGCACCGCCACTTGCCCCTCGAGCATCTCGTAGAGCCGATGAACGCGCAATTCATCACCGGAAAACTCGCAAAGGTTATACGCGTGATACAACGCGTCATCCCGATGATTCAGTCGGATCGAGTGATCGGCATACTTAACCGCCGTTTTCAAAAAGTCGCACAACATCGACTTGTCGATCTTCGACTGACCAACAGGGCCTTCCCCATACACCCGACTACGATAGCGACAAAATGCAAGCCCCAATTCGTCCAACAGTTCGCGGCGCTGCCTGTCGGTCACATCCTGCTCTTGAAGAAGCGGCTGGTACCTCCCCAGAACCCCAGCAATCTCTGTTAACCAATCGGACACGGCTGCGGACAACTCCACCTCTTCCATGTCTTTCGCTTCTTCGACCAACTTGCCAATGAACTTCATATAACGACGCAGGTAACAAAGCGTCACCATCGAAACACCGTGGCCTACCAGGGCATTGTTTGCATCATTCCACTCCGGTCGCTGCGTATTCATCCAAATACCAGCGCCGACAACGAGATTGGACATCTTGGCCAGCATCGACA
>CAYYHV010000383.1:4304-7395 GCA_964471695.1 uncultured Pirellulaceae bacterium | reverse complement strand
GGCCGGTGGGTTGTACGTCGAATATGATGGCCGAGACGTCCCTGACGTCGCCACCGTGGTCGCCGATTTTCCGGAAGGCGTACAAGGGACCGTGACGGCTACGATGGCGTGTCAGGCTACGCCTATCAAACAACTAATTCGGGGCCACTTCGGATCGTTTGTTTTTGGGACGGGTGAGGAATTCGAAGGTTTTGATTTTATTCCGGAACGTCCCCAAGTGACTCGCAACAGTAAGTTGAAAGAGAAGCGTATTGAGACTGAGGCGGTAAAAGACACGACTTATGCCCACTTCAAGAATTGGATCGACGCCATAAAAGCGGATGATCCAGCCATGGTGAATAATGATCCATTGCTAGGCGCTGCGGCAATTACCACGGTCATCTTGGGCGCCCGAAGTTATCGAGAAGGCAAAGTGTTCTTCTTTGACGGCGATGCAATGACCGTCAGCGATACCGACCCCGGTTGGGCCAAGTCGTGGGAAGAGCGGTCGCACCAGCGCGGTAAGCCGAGTCACATTGCTGGTTGGAAGGCCGGTGATTACGGAAGTACGCTTGAAGAGCCAGAGCACATGAAGCTGGCTGGCCCCTGGATTGATGGCAAAGAACCGAACGGATAATGGTTGCCGAACGGCTCAAACGCTATTCGATGATTTTTCCTTCGGTGTCGTGTTCGGACCAGACGGCGAATTCGTTTCCACTGGGTTCTGTAAAGTGAAAACGGCGACCGCCGGGAAACGAGAAGATGGGTTTCACCACGCCGCCGGCTCGCTCGACTTTCTGCAGCGTCTGTTCCAACGTATTGCTGTAGAACACGATCAATGCCGAGCCGGTCTCAGTCAAAGCACGCAACTCGGAACGAAAGAAGCCACCGCTGAGCCCTTCATCTGCGAAGCTGGTGTAGTCAGGGCCATAGTCGACGAAATTCCAGCCAAATGCGTTTGTGAAAAATGCCTTCGTCGCTTCAAGGTCTTTGGCCGGATACTCGACGTAGTTGATTTTCTCGTGTTCTTGCATTTTGGGACGCCAGGGTTTGGTTATTGGACGGTAGATGGATGGTGCCGGCGTGGCCTATTTTGCCACATCGGCGGCGTGTTTTTTGAGAAGCTTGTTTCGGAACGCAATACCAGGATCGAATACCTTGGTCAGCGCTGAATTGTCGGGTTGCCATGCGGGCATGGAATCAAGTTTGGCTTGCAGCATGTCGATCGTTGATTTTGCGTCACTGTCCAACGTGGCACGATCCAAGGGGCGGTGCTCGTCGACGTCATTCGGGACGTCGTAAATGCGTCCGTCTTGATAAAGTTTGTACTTGCCGTTGTAAGCAAAACGCACACGGCGAAAATCCGGCTTCTTCTTGTCCGGCGTCTTGTCATAGTGCACGAAGACGCTGGTGCGAGGGTTGCCGGGGTTTCCTCGTAGTTGTGGTAAAAAACTCCTGCCGTCGAGGATTCGATCCGTGGGAAGCTTGGCTTTTCCAATTTCAGCAATCGTTGGCAGGAAGTCGCTGAAGTCGATCAAGTCACTGCAGGTTTTGCCAGGCGCTGTGACGCCTTTCCAATATGCCATCATTGGCACGTGACAACCTGCGTCGCACGTTAGTCCCTTCCCGCCGGGGACAACACGGTCTCCCATCCATGAAACTAATGAACGATGTGTGCCATTGTCAGTCGTAAAGAGTACGAGGGTGTTCTCGGCCAGTCCATTCGACTCCAACGTGTTGATGATTCGCTCCACGCAGTGGCCAGTGTAGGAGATCATATCATTGAAGTACTTTTTGCCGTTGCTTTTGAATTTGATGTCATCACGGAGATCTTGACTGTGAGGCGTCGGATAGAACGGGCCATGAGTCAGTGCCATGGGATAGTAGACGAAGAATTCGTTGTCTTTGTTTTTGTCAATAAAGTCGGTGATGAATTGTGTGTAGATGTCGGGGCCGTAATTATTGAGAGTCGTCGGACGATACTCTCCGTCTTGTATGATGCTGGGATGCCAAAATCTGGAAGTCTTGCCGGGGTGCTCCCATCCGCCGGTATGCTTAACGCCTTCTGGCAAGTTGTGCTTGTAAGCCCACATGCAATGTTGGTCAAATCCACACTTGGTGGGGGTCGTACCTTTCTTGCTGGTACCACCAGTCAATTGCCACTTCCCCGCGACGCAAGTTTTGTATCCCGCCTGTTGCATGATGTTTCCGAAGGTAATTTCGGTTGGGATGAGCATGCCAAATGCTTTGTAGTTTCTGGCATTGGAACGGCCTGTCATGATTTTGTTGCGGGAAGGTGTGCAAATGGGTTGCGAATAACAATGGGTAAATCGCATCCCGATATTTGCCAGGCGATCCAGGTAGTTCGCATCGTAGGACGTGCCACCGTTGCTGCGTAAGGCTTCGTAACCAAGGTCATCTGCCATGATGAGGACAATGTTGGGGCGTTTCGCAGCAGCCGTCATCGAAAATGTTGCAAGTAGCATAACGACGGAGACGGTGATCCAATGGTGTTTCATCTGCTTGTGGCTCCTTGCACTGAGCGGGCCAGGTTTTGTTTGCGTGAAGCGGCAGAAAAGTAATTCCGCCGAGTCAACAGGATTAGGTGTCGACTGTTGTCTTCGCTACGCGCAAGACGACCGAGTCGATTCACGCTCAGTACTATACCAGTTATTGGTGGCTGCTCGAATCACTGCGGGCCTCTCGTTGTTGGGTATCGCTTGGTTGGAGCAGGCTCGTCAACGTAGTCGCTTTCGTGAAACAGGTTCGTTAGCCGCCTTGATTCGGATGTTCAATTGTCGTTTCAATTCTGCCAATACTTTACTCGACGATGAATCTTGAGCGAGATTGTTCATCTCGTCGGGGTCGTTTTGGTGATCGTACAGTTCGGCGCCTCGTTCGCCTTTTTCCCATTCTGTGTACCGGTACCGTTTTGTTCGAATGCTGTATCCGAATGCGTACTGTGTGAGCGCACTGTTTCGTTCGGGTGTTTTTCCCGCGAGGGTGGGCGATAAATCAATGCCCGACAAGATGGCTGGGACCGGGAGATTGCACAGTTCGGCCAGCGTAGGAAATATGTCCACCATTTCAACCGGAGCTTCAACCGTCGTCC
>CAYYHV010000383.1:0-4294 GCA_964471695.1 uncultured Pirellulaceae bacterium | reverse complement strand
CCGGCGCCGGTTCGATTGGGGACCGCAATGATCATCGGGACGCGCGCGGCATTTTCAAATAGCGTCGTTTTTTGCCAATGACCGTGCTCGCCCATGTGGTATCCGTGGTCGGAGGTGAAGACAACAATCGTGTTCTTTGCCAAGCCTGTCTGATCCAACGTATTGAGGATGCGTCCGAGTTGTGCATCAGCAAACGATACGGCTGCGTGATAAGCCTGGATAGCCTTCAATCCCAACTCGTTAGGCAAATTCTGTTGGTCTTTCTTTCGTGTCAGAGACCACCGGGCTCCTTCGGGTAGTGATTCTTTATATCCTTCTGGGATTTTGGGCACGGTTAGGCGGTCGATTGGATATCGCTCGAAATAGGCCTTCGGCGAAATGTAAGGAGTGTGCGGCCGGAACAGTCCAACGGCGAGAAAGAACGGCCGCTTGGACTTGGCAAACTTCTCAAGTTGTTCGATCGCCTCAGTGGCTGCGATTCCGTCGGTCTGCTCTTCATCGGATCCGTCGGCCGCCAGCCAACTGAGTGTTCCGCCGTATTTGCCTTGGCGCAGTGTGAAGGCCAGATGCTCATCGTCTTTGTCACGGCCGCGTGGGTTGATCGTCTTATCCCACGAGTACGGATCGTCGTGTCCGCCGGTGCCGATCTGGCTGGGGACTCCATAGTGGTAAAGTTTGCCGATGCGAACGGCGAAGTAGCCGTGGTTCTTGAAGTGTTGTGGCATCGTTAACACCTTGGGCAGAAACCTCCGGACTTCAACCGCGTTGGTGTGGATCTGCGTTTGGTCGGGATACAGTCCAGTCAGAAAGCTTGCGCGACTTGGACCGCAAAGCGGATACTGGCAGTAAGCTCGGGCAAACCGTACGCCGCGCTGAGCCAAAGCGTCTATACTGGGCGACTGGACATGAGGATGCCCATAACAACCAAGGTCGCAGTTGAGGTCATCGCAAACAAGGAACAGCACATTCGGCTTTTCCGCGTAGCCGCGTGAATGACCCAAGAGAAACGTAACGATTAACACGAGCGTGATTCTATTTGTCATGACAAGACCGCCGGATAGCTTTTTTAAGTCGATAGGATGTGTGCATGATACTATCAGACCAAGAGGGGGTTGAGCCGATGTATTGCTCCGGTTTCGTTTCGCGTTTTTCTCAATGGCAAATCACATGGTGCATTGCTGTTGTTATGGCATTATGTTCCGTAGGGCATGCGGACAATCGTCCAAATATTGTCTGGTTGTCGGCTGAGGATATTAGTCCACAGATCGGTTGTTACGGTGACGAAAACGCCAAAACTCCCAACCTCGACAAATTGGCTGAGGTGGGTGTCCGCTACACCAACGCATTTACGACGGCGGGCGTATGCGCTCCATGCCGAAGTGGAATTATTACGGGTTGCTATCAAACCACATTGGGGACGCATCATATGCGTTGCAGGGCGAAGTTGCCTGATCACATCGTGCCATTCCCCCAATACCTACGAGAGGCAGGTTACTATTGCACGAATAATTCCAAAGAGGACTACCAGTTTGTGACTCCACCAGGGACATGGGACGAGTCTTCAAGGAAAGCGCACTGGCGAAATCGGAAGGACGAGGCTCAGCCGTTCTTTGCTGTGTTCAACTACAACGGTTGCCATGAGAGTGGAATAGCTCGCGATTCCAAGTATCGCGAAGTCACGCAAGTCTTGAGTGATGACGAACGACAAGATGCTGCGGACCTCACCTTGCCGCCTTACTATCCTGATACGCCGGCCGTCCGGGAAGACTGGAAACGAAATTACGAACTTGTCACGGCGTTAGACCATTGGGCTGGCGCATTGATCCAGCAGCTAAAAGATGACGGGCTGTACGAAAATACGATCATCATGTTCTGGTCGGATCACGGCGTGGGGCTGCCTCGCGCAAAGCGATGGCTGTACGATTCTGGCGTTCACATTCCATTGATCATTCGTATTCCGAAGAGATTCCGGTTAGGGAATCAAGGCGCCGAAGGCTCGACGGATTCGCAATTGATCAGTTCCATTGACCTTGCTCCAACGGTACTCAACATCGCCGGAGTCGTGACTCCCGAGTACGTCCAGGGCCGAGCATTTCTTGGAAACAACCTGAGACCCCCGCGGAAGTTTGTGTACGGTGCTCGCGATCGCATGGATGAGCGGTATGACATTATCCGCATGGTGAGAGATCAACGATGGAAGTACATTCGCAATTATGAGCCACTGAAGGTTTACTATCAGTATATGAATACGCCGGAAAAAGGCGCGACGATGCGGGCGCTCCGTGAAGGGCACCAACAAGGCAACTTGCCACCCGCCGCCGAACAGTTCTTTGCTTCGAGCAAAATGGTCGAGGAGTTGTACGACATCACGGTTGACCCGAATGAACTAAAAAATCTTGCCAAAGATGCGGGTGTTCGTGGGGAGCTAACGCGATTGCGCGCGGCGCATGAAAAGTGGGTTGCAGATTCAAGAGATGTCGGATTGATTCCCGAACCTATCCTTGCCGACTTGGAAACCTATGCTGGCAATCGAGTCGACATTTTGCTCAAAAATGCAGATCGTTCGCTCGTTGAGCGAATCTCCAGAACTGCTCGAGCCGCATCGGCTGGCGTGGAGTCCCAAACTGAGCTCGAAGCGGCCGCCTTGGACGAACACCCGGCGGTTCGATACTGGGCAGTGACAGGGTTAGGGAACCTTGCATCGACGATACAAAAAGGCGCAGCGGCTCCAGGCGGCAGGGCCTTTCCGGCGCATTGGGGGCAGCCACCAGAAATTCAGACTGAGGATTTTCGAACTCTACCAGGCGGCTTCGGTAACGGGAGCTCGACATTGAGACGCTGGATTTCCGCGCGAATGGAAACGGATGCGTTGCAAGCGAAGTTATTGGATGATTCGTCGGTGACGGTTCAGATCGCTGCCGCCAGAATGTTCTGTCGGCGTGGAAATCCAGATGTAGGATTGCCGGTGCTGGTGCGGGTACTCAAGTCGGGGAAACAATGGGAACGTTTGCATGCCGCCATTGTATTGGATGAATGCGATGAGCAAGCTCGCCCAGTCATTGAATCCATGCGGGAAGCGTTGAAGCCTCGTGGAGACCTGTATGCCGGTGGGAAATATGTCGTGCGGGTGATCAATCGCGCGCTCAATGATCTCGAGGGCACCGAGCGTGTGGTCAAATAGCGATTGAGCCTATAAGTCCTATTCGGCGAGCTTCACGCGAACTTCGGCTGAAAACCACATTCCTGGGTCGCGTCGTTCGTCGAGGGTTTTGGCGATGGTCATAATGTTTCGTTCAGGTTTCAATTTGGCCAGCGATTTTTCGTCGGAGGTAATTTCAATTTCCTGGTCGAGATCAAGCATCTCATCGTTCAGTCGAATGACAAACTCGTTCACATCCGATTCGACGTCGATCTTCTGGGCGGTAATTTCGGCCCGCATCTCTTTGCGCTCCTCCGCGACAGGAACGCGCAGCCAATAAAAGCGATTGTGCGTTACATCGTCTTGTTTCCAAACCACCTTGCGAGGATATTGCCGGCGATCAAACTTTGCCATCCAAGCAAGTGAGGAAGCGTCTTCTCGGTCCATCCAGTGTCCTTTTTCGGGGTAGATGGTTACGAGGTGGGTATAGCCCTTGGGGTCAGCTTTGTTCAGTTCGGCAAGTTTTTCCTTCCATTCGCCTGCAATCTTATTGCGTTTGTAGGCGCCGTCTTTCCCGCCCATAAACAGTGTGAACGGAATGTTTCGCAGACCCAATGGAGATGTTTCGTTGGGGTGACCAGCCATCATGGCAGCCGCCGCGAATCGGTCAGACATTCGTGGTGCGAGTTGGTACACGCCGTCTCCACCAGCCGAGTACCCCATCAAGTAGACTTTGTTCGGATCCACGTCTTCGAAAACGATCATGTTGGTGATCAGTCGATCGAAGAGTGGGTCGATATGTCCGCGGTGCCAAAGATTCCATGTGTCGGAGGGTGCTCGAGGAGCCACGTAGACTCCTTCTTCCGGTTCGTACAACCGAATCTGGTTTCGCCACTGTTGATCGTTGACTCTTGCGGGAGCACCCCCACCGCCATGCATGGATATGAAAAGAGACCGACCGTTATCGCCCTTCTTGCCAAAGGTGCGATAGTCGTACTTCAACGTATGATCGCCCAAAGTGATGCTTTTCGATTTGACCTCCTCGGCGCGCTCTGTTTTTAATCGAGCAACCATGTCCGCCCAGAGTAATTCCATAGCTTCGGCCGATTGTTGTTTTGTCAGAGACTCGCGCAAAGCATCTACGGATCGGGTGGC
>CAYYHV010000382.1:4659-7441 GCA_964471695.1 uncultured Pirellulaceae bacterium | reverse complement strand
GGTAAAAGCGGGGGGAGGCGATTCGTTCGCGGACGGATGTAGGGAGAGAGAAAAGGGGGGAGTCCCATTGGTCATTGTCTGGGACTTCAACGCATAGCCAGCCGGATCGCTTTTCGGTGGCGATCGTTCCGGTGAGAAATGTCCGTGGGTAGTCGCGGTGGGCACAGATCTCGATGGTGATTTGAGCAGAACGATGCGCTTGATGGTTTGGGGTTGGACGCATGTGGATACGCATTTTGCCGACTTGTTCACTAGGCTGGGTTGTAGGGCACAATCCCTGAGTCACGTCTAGCGGGCTTTGGTTGGCAGATTTGTTGGGTCGAGCGAGTCGCGTATAGATGGTCGTGGTCTCGAGGTTGGCATGGCCAAGTTGTTGTTGGATATAGCGAATGTCCATTCCATTCTCGAGTGCGTGGCAGGCAAAGCTATGTCGTAGAGCGTGGGGAGTCACGATTTTGGCGATACCAGCAATGGCTGCGACGCGTTTGATGACTCGTTGTGCGGTCCGAGAGCTGATGTGGCGATTATGCCGCATGGGACTGGGGAAAATGAAATCTTCCGGACAACGTTGTTGGACGATGGTTTTGAGGATCGGTCGAAACGTCTTTGGGAGCAGCACCATTCGATCTTTGCGACCTTTTCCGCGGCGAATTCGTATTTCACCACGATCAAAGTCGAGGTCGCGAGCACGGAGCTTGGTGACTTCGCTGACTCGGACACCGGCACCATAGAGGAGGCCGATGAGAAGTTTGTCGCGCCGCCTGTCGGCGGCTGAGATCATACGTTGAACTTCCTCGCGAGAGAGGACGACTGGAATATATTTTGAGGGCCTTGGTGTTACCAACCCAAGGGTGACATCGTTTCCACACATTTTATCGAATGCGGTACGAAATACCGCGAGCGACGTACCCACAAGGCTGTTTAGATCAGCGTCGACGATGAATTCGAGGTATTCACGAATGTCTTCTCTTACGACATCGTGGGGTAGAAAGTCAAACCAACGGAAGAACTGTTGAAGTCGATTGCGGTAGCTCTTGATGGTGTTTGGTTGATAGCCTCTGATTTTCAATTCGCGAGTGATTTTGGCGATGAAGGTTTTGACGCTAGGTTGTTCAAGGGCAAGGTTCATCACCGCATGCGTGGATTGGCAGTAATCCTCCAAGTGTGTTCTTGGCTGGTTGCGCCCGCGGGATGGGCGGTAAGGTTGGCCGTTGATGTAGGTGTGATTCGGCGTTCGCACGGCTAGCTCCTGATTCCACTCTATCGTGCGGAGCCGCCGAAAAATTTCAATCACGCTAATAGGGGGGCGGGACGCTGCCACCCAGTCGGCCATGTTGGATTGTGGTGGTGCGCGAACGTCGGGTTGACGGGAGTAGCTGTATTCTGTTGGCCCTGCAGACAAGCCCGTGTGTTGGTGGGGCGTACCATGGCGGAAGCCATGGGCGTAGGCTTATGCAGGTTCAATTGAAGACGACTTGGTATCCGCTAGCGCCTTGCAGCTCACAAGTGTTCCACCGAACTTAGGTTTTGCGTCGACTTCGGGGATGGTCGGTTTCTGTTTCAGTTGTGGCAGAGACCATGTCATTAACAAGTCGAATGAGGACTTCGCGGGTGAAGGTCATCGGGACGGTGTGGCGTGGTGAACCACGCTTCTTCTGGAATCGGAGAAGTCTGAGACCCTTAGGGCTGGTGGTAAGTTCGTAGTAACTTCGACTGCTGCGATTTTCTGAGTTTGGTGGATCGGATCGCATCTGAATGGTGGTAGATTGTCGGTCGACTTCGATTGGCGATATAGGTTCGAGAAGGTAATGGAGTCTTTTGGCGAGTTGCTCGCTCATTTGCTGGAGCTCGTCGGAATTCGAATCATAGAGAGACGGAGTCGTGAAAGAGAGTTCGGCAACGGCACAGGCCAAGCCGTGAACCGAAATGAGCGTAACGTGTAGCGTTCCGGCGGATGTAGGGAGTTCGATGCTGGCAGGCGAGTTGACGGAAACTTCGTCGTTCTCCAATGGAGTCAGCTTCGAATTCAGTTCCAATGCAAGACTCATAAGTTTTCTCCGATCGAATGCTAAATCCCAACGTCCAAGCCTGCGTCGGGGTCGGATTCTGGTTGATTTTCTTTGGTCCGTGTCAGCTCGTGAGTTGTGCCGTCGAAGGACATGATGCACACTTTTTCGTCGATCACTGTTTCAATATGCACAGGTCGATTCCACAGTGTGTACAAGTTACTGAGGGTGTCCCGAGCGGTCGTCATTTTGATCTCTGGGCCACTAAATTGATGTTCGAGGAACAACTCACCGCGATTCTTATAGTTGGCGTCGCGAACCCGAATGATCGGGCGTCCCATGTTAGTGAGGTTGAACAGTAGTGCTTGTTTAATCTCCTGAAACTTGCGACTCTCAATCTCGTAATAGCCAGAGTTTTGGTTGTATCCGAACGAGAATATGTTGTATCGACGGCAGAAATCGAGAGTGAGAAACTCGTCGATGAACGTCAGGTCGTTGTGGATGCGGCGAATTTCGAATATTTTCTCGCGGCCCTTGCCGATACCGGTGTTCCACTCACGCTTAGCAGTCATATCATCGCATTGTTCGTATTCACGTCCGAAGCAGCCACGATTCCAGCGATCCTCAATGTCTCGAAATAATTCGACTCCCAACTTGTAAGGGTTTAATCGAGTCGGTGAACTGGCGAGAGTGCCGGAGGTATGGTCCGCGTAATCGACTACGTCCCCACCGTGGCAAATGCCGTGACGCGTCATGATCGTCGAGTGCCAGTAGGT
>CAYYHV010000382.1:0-4649 GCA_964471695.1 uncultured Pirellulaceae bacterium | reverse complement strand
GTTATGGCCATCACATTGAATGAGGTCGCCGCCGAAGACTTGCTGACCCGCGCCGGGGTTTTGGCATTGGTTGGCATCGTCATCACAGTGGTGGTCTACGGCGCGGTGGCTTTGATCGTGAAGGTGGATGATTTTGGGCTGGCCTTGTGGCGCGAAATAATAGGCTTCGTCCCGAATGATGGCCAACACGTCAAGTTGCCAGGGTCGCAACGGTGCATGGTTGAGGAGAAACCCCATCACGTCGCGGATGGGTTCACTAGGAAAGCCAGGGGGAAGAGCGACTTGCTGACGCGCCGCGGCTTGGCGAGCCATTTCATTGGGCGGATTGATAAAAGCATCCATATACCCTTTGGCTTTGAATTTGCCGGTGGGTTGGGAGTCTTCGTCCGGTGCAATCGGGTCGCGGAACTCGTAGTTATTTGGCGAGTGCGAACGTTTGATAAAAGGAGCGTGAATGTCGATCAAGTCTTCGATGCTGAGGCAGGCGTCGATGAAATTCTCAACGGTCTCGACTCCAAAGCGATCCATATAACGGCGGATGCGATTTCCATGGTTAGCCATCTCGTCGATCATTTTGCGATTCGTTTGACTGAACCAATAGTTGTTTTTGAAGAAGTCGCAGTGGCCATAAACGTGAGCGATTACCATCCGGTGGTCTGTGATCGAGTTGCTGCTGAGAAGGTAGGCGTAACAGGGGTCATTGTTAATGACGAGTTCGTAGATTTTCTGCAGTCCGTAGGCGTATCCTTTGGCAAGTCGTTGGTATTCCATACCGAAACGCCAATGTGGATAGCGTGTGGGGAAGCCACCGTAGGCTGCGATCGCGTTAAGTTGATCTACGTCGACAAGCTCAAAGATGGTTGGGAAGTAGTCCAGTCCGTACGTGTCGGCGTGGGCTTCCATTTCGACTTGGACGTCGGCCAGAAGTTGCGGCAGTTCTTTGAGGTGTGAGATGGACATAGGTTTGGTGATCGGTGTTTGGGTGGCTGTGGGTCTTGGCTGTGGTTTTGCAAGGTTGGGAAGGTTTGCTGGATACCGGCGGCTAGTGCTTGGCCGATCAATATCGTTGGTTATCGCCGTTCCGATCACAGAGCGATCGGAGCCGCCGAAACGCTCGGCCAGGCTTGGTTAGTTGAGTTCGTTGACGGTAAAGCGATCGTGGGTGAGGGCCTGGATGACGTCCCACATGCGTGGCATCTGCATGCAAAGTTGGCGTCGTGCTTCTTCCACGGCTTCGTCGCGGGAGGCTCCGGTGACTCGCACAGAGGCATGCCCCACGATGACTTCGTAGCGGTGTTGTCCGTCGAATTCGTTATTCCAATTGGGTCGTAGCATCGTAGTCTCGCTTCCGCCACCGTAGGGTGGGCGTTGTCGTTGGTTTACTTCCCGGTACCCAGGAAGAGTTTGATGGAATCGTAAATCGCCTCCTTGTCTTCAATTTCGGAGAGAATCAGATTCTCCTGCGTCTCAGCAAATTCGTGCTCCAGGCTTCGAATATATTCGCCGCTACCGTAGGGACTCTCGACTTGGCCATAGCAAAACAAGTTGCAGTTCGGCAGCAATTGATTCTTGAGCAAGTCAAGGCTTTGGGAGTTGTCTTCTCCCCAGTTGTCCCCATCGGAGAATTGGAAGAAGTAAATATTCCATTCCGACGGCGAAAAGTCGTTGTTCAGCAGTTCGGCAGCAATCTTGTAGGCAGAGCTGATTCTTGTACCGCCACTTTCACGGGTGTGGTAAAAGGTGTGTTCGTCGACTTCTTTGGCTACGGCATCGTGAATGATGTAACGGCACTCGACGCCGTCGTACTGGTTCTTGAGCCACGTATCAATCCAGAAGGCTTCGGTGCGAACAATCTCTTTCTGCTCGTCGGTCATAGAGCCGGAAACGTCCATCATGTAAATGATGACAGCGTTGGCATGCGGGACGGGAGTGGTGCTCCAGCTTCGGAAGCGTTTATCGTCCTTGATGGGAATGATGCGAGGTTTGCGAAGGTTGTAGGTGCCCGTGATGACTTGTCGACGCAGCGCTTGAACGTAAGTACGTTTAAAGTGACGTAGCGATTCAGGGCCAGTGCGACGAATACTGTTGTATTTGGATTTCTCGTGAGTAATGTTGGCAGCGCCTTTAGGCTCGATGCGTGGCAACGCGAGCTGATCGGCCATCATCTCCGCCAATTCATCAAGTGTCATCTCGACTTCGAGTACATGTTGACCGGGCGCACCGCCGGCGGCGCCTGGCCCACCATCGTCGTCACCGGGAGCCAACTGTTGTCCATCTTCGCCTTCACCCTGCCCAACGCCCTTGCCACCATTCTTTCCGTAACGGAAGTGGGGGACGTCGAGGCTGGGGACGGGGATACTGACGAGATCGCGGCCTTTGCGTCCGATCATTTCTCCATGAGTGACGTACTTCTTCAGATTTTCGCGCACCTTGCCTCGCACAATTTGTCGAAAACGTTCTGTGTCGCGTTGAATCTTCATGGTGTAAGTCAATCAGTCGTTTTGTGTTGGTCTAAGGTTGCGGAAGTCGGTCGGAGTTGCTGTCTAGCCTTCCTTGGTATCGCCGCGAGCAAAAATACTGGCAACATAGTTGAGGACATCGGTAGCGCTTTCATCGTCGTATCCGTAGTCGCGAATCAAACGGCCTTTAACGACGTCGATTTTTGCCTGCGTATCGGCGTCGACGACGTTGGAAACGAGACTGGTAAGCTTGATCGTGTCTTTTTGATCTTCGAACAGCTTGAGCTCGAGCGCTTTGTTCAGGCGCTCATTCGTGCGATAGTCGAACTTCTTTCCGTCGATGGCTAGCGCCCCGATGTAATTCATAATCTCGCGACGGAAATCGTCTTTGCGGGATTCCGGGATGTCGATCTTTTCTTCGATCGAACGCATGAGTCGTTCGTCAGGTTCTTCGAACTGACCGGTGAAGGAGTTCTTGACTTTCTCGCGTTGGGTATACGCTTTTACATTGTCGATATAGTTTCCACACAGTCTCTTGAGCGCATCTTCGTCGGCCGCGATGGCTCGTTGGACTTCGTTCTTGACGATGTTTTCGTACTCTTCCTTAACGACATCGAGCAGGTTGCGATAGCGGACCTTGACGTCTTCGGAATTGAGCAGCGAATGATGCTTTAATCCCGATTCGAGTTCATTGAGCACCATGAAAGGGTTGATGCTGGTGGCATCGGGATGCGAAACCAGTGCATTGGAAATCTTGTCTTGTACGAAGCGAGGGGAGATACCTTCCATGCCTTCGCGTGTTGTTTCCTCCTGCAGCTCTTTGATATTTTCTTCAGTGAATCCGGGCAATGACTTGCCGTTATAAAGTTTCATCTTTTGGAGAATCGTGAGACTGGCGTTCTTCGGTTCTTCTAACCGGGTGAGCACTGCCCACATAGCTGCCATTTCAATCGTGTGCGGGGCGATGTGTTTGCCTTTGACGCGTTTGCTGTTGTAGTCCTTCTCGTAGATTTTGATTTCATCGCTCAGACGCGTAACGTAGGGAATGTCAATCTTGACCGTTCGGTCACGCAGGGCTTCCATGAAATCATTATTCTGAAGTCGTTTGTACTCGGGTTCGTTGGTGTGCCCCAGGATGACTTCGTCGATGTCTGTTTGGGCGAACTTCTTCGGTTTGACTTTGTGTTCCTGCGAGGCGCCCAACAGGTCATAGAGAAATGCAACATCCAGTTTGAGGACTTCGATAAACTCAATAATGCCTCGGTTGGCGATATTGAATTCACCATCAAAATTGAAGGCACGGGGATCGCTGTCCGTTCCCAGTTCGGCGATCTTGCGATAATTGATGTCGCCCGTAAGTTCGGTTGAGTCTTGATTTTTTTCGTCTTTAGGTTGGAACGTGCCAATTCCAACTCGATCTTTTTCGCTAAGCACGATGCGCTTGGTTTGGACTTCAGCGATGACTTTCGTCCAGTCGCCGTCGTGTTTCTTCAGTCGTTCGGTGTATTCGTAGCGACAATATGGGCACATTTCGCCTCGAATTTTTACGTGATACTCATGTTCGCTACGGTTCACGTTGAGGGTCGCGGCGACTTCGGAACGAAAACGCTCGGGAACGAGATGCAAAGGTTCCTCGTTCATAGGGCACCAGCGAATCTCGTCGTCGTCCTGCCAGCCCATGGTGTAGAGCGCGCCGTCGTCGGTGCTGGAGTACGATTCCAATCCCTGTTTCAGCAGTCGGGCGATGGTGCTTTTACTGCTGCCAACCGGGCCGTGCAACAAAAGGACTCTTTTTTCGATCCCGTAGCCACGAGCCGCGCTTTTAAAGGCGTTGACGAGAGTGGTAATCGAGTCATCCAATCCGAAGACCGCATCCTTGCCGTCGTTGTCTGGGTCGTCAAAGAAGTTGTAGTGGGTTCGTTGCTCGCGGCATTCTTCGTAGGTTTGAGTGCCGTAGGAGAGGATCATGTCGAAAACGCGCTCGTACGCGTTTCGCGTGATCATCGGATTCTCTCGAACAATATCCAGATAGGCGGCAAAATCACCCGTCCAGTTCTTCTTCTTGAACTGATTCAGGTCCTGACGTTGGCCGACCAGGGAAATGATATCTCGACCACTCATTGTGAAGCTCCTATTGTTTGCCGCTGATCTATTCGATATGTGGATTCCGGTAATTGTGCTTAGTGGGCT
>CAYYHV010000381.1:883-7446 GCA_964471695.1 uncultured Pirellulaceae bacterium | reverse complement strand
GCCATGATCTGGAGACGTTGACGCCGTAGAGGTGCCTGCTCCCCTTTATTCGACCGGCCAACCAATACAACGTACAAGAACGTCGTCCGCGGGATGTGGGGCTATGGCGCAGCTAAGAAAGGTGCCGGTGAGCTTGTCACCGGGCAGCACGGCTTGGAGTGGTTCTGTCTGGTGTGATATCTTGGCGCAACAGAAATTAAGCTATGGATTGACGACGCTCCGCGACGCGATTTGCCGCAAAACAGACTCAAAGAGAAACTATGACACATCCGACTATCCGGTCCATGATTGGCGCCAGCAAGACGGCAAGCATCGACCCGAGAACCACGGCGTTGTTGCTTATTGATTTTCAAAAGGAGTACTTCTCCGGCAAAATGTTGATTCCGAATGGGAATGCGGCGTTGGAAAATGCCAAACGATTGATGACTATGGCAGATGAAGTTGGCATGCCTGTGTTTCACATTCAGCATTTGACTCCGCCGGGAGCCCCAATCTTTGCCAAAGACGGAAGTACCGTCGATTTTCAATACGAAATCCAACCAACCGAGAATCACGCGGTCGTGCAGAAAACGTCGATCAGTGTGTTTCCTACCACAGACATCGATGCACAGCTCAAAGCAAAAGGTATCAAGACGCTATTGGTCAGCGGATTGATGACTCATGCCTGTGTTGCTGGCGCAGCCCGCGATGCCGTGCCATTGGGTTATGAAGTCATCGTCGCTGATGATGCATGCGCAACGCGTGACTTAACTGGTGACGACGGCAGAACGGTTTCTCATGACGTGTTACACCAAGCGTCTCTGGCCTCGCTGAGCGACACGTTCGCAGATGTTCAGTCGACGGATGCCATCGTTGCGCTGCCAAGAAGCTAACCGCCAAAGCCGTTGGGTTGAAATGCGTTTTGGGCCAGTGATGATTGGCGACTGTTGTTCCGAGGGAACCGTGGCTAACGCCAAAACGGCTGATGGAATTGACGGGCTGATGGAAATGGACGTTGAGTCCAAAAAAAATGCCCGACTCGGGACCATCCGAGTCAGGCGACCAAAAACCGGCTTGCACCGGTTTCTGGCGTGGCTTGTGCCTCGATTCTACGTGACGCAGTTCAACGTAGATAGGGCTGGCGTGCTTTTAAGCCCCAATTGGCGCGCTGGTGTTCCTATGGTGCGCGTTAGGTTGAGCTTTTGGGTTTGAGCAGCTCGCGACATTTGGCAAAAACGGCGTCGAACATTGGTTCGGTAAGTCGCTTGGTGAATGTGTTTTGTTGGCTGGGGTGGTAGCTGCCAACTAGCCAGCGCGTTGTCTTTTTGTCGGTTAGCTCAAAGGTTTCGCCGTGGCCGAATTTGGGAAGGTTGCCATCGAACCAATCATGATCGCGTGCATATCGGAGCACCATGTTCCAGCCAATCAGCCCCAATCCCAGTAGGACTCGGGGTTTGGTAATCGAAACCGTTTGAGTAAACCACTCGCGGCAGTTAGCAATCTCTTCCGATGTTGGCTTGTTATCTGGTGGTGCACAATGGCAGGCGGAGGTAATGGCGCATCCTTTCAAACGCAAGCCGTCATCGCGATCTGTCGATTCGGCTTGGTTCGCAAAACCCGCTTTGTGCATGGCCCGGAACAGCCAGTCGCCGCTACGATCGCCCGTAAACATTCTTCCAGTCCGATTGGCTCCGTGAGCCGCTGGTGCCAACCCGACGATCAAGAGTTTCGCGCTGGCGACTCCAAAATTGGGCACAGGTTGCCCCCAATAGTCGTCATCCATGTACGCTTTACGCTTCGACTGGGAAATGATTGTGCAGTGCGTGCGCAGCCGTGGACATTTCTGGCACGAGATGATTTCGGAATTCAGTTTGTCCCAACGACTTGCCATGCGATTTAGGTTCCCGGTTCTCGCACGCCGATAGTTAGCAGCAGGTTTGCCCATAGCGCTTGGTCAGCCGTTTGGATTGTCAACACATGGGCAGGTGAGGCGACGGCGTCGTAAAATTCCCAGCGGTTGATCGGTTGGAGCTGGAGATTGAGGTTCGCCGCCTTAATCGACTCACGATACTCGTCCCAAACAGCCGGATCACCGTCTAGTTTATGGGGATCATCGTCGGGCATGCCCATCGTATTGATGACTTCGATGGGGATGGCGGTCGCCAGCGTCTCGAGGACTTGCCGGACGGTCACCAGCCCCGGAGCGAGATTCAGACTGACGAGCGTTGCGTTTGGCCCCATCGTGTGAGAAGCCGGATAATTGCCGTCAGCGATTAAGACTTGGCTGCTGTGCCCGGCCCTTGCCAAGACGGCCGTAATTTCTGGATGGAGAAGCGTATGTTTGAGCATGTTCTGAATCCCGATTTGTGCAAAGATAACGGTAAAGGTTAACGAAACTTTCGATTCATTCCAATCAGTGGACGGTTCGGTTTATGCGTGTTCCTGTTGACGATGCGTTGCTAAAACGTTTTGCGGAAGATGGGTATGTCCTCATCGAAGAAATGTTCGATGCGCAAGAAGTCGCGTTGATCTTGGAGATTGCCAAGATTGACGACGGAGTTCACGCCAACGCTTCGGATCGACTGGATAGCGATGGCGCAGTGACTCGTTTGTCGCTAAAGAATGAGCTGGGCGACGATGTCTTTAGCGCGGTGGCTCGATCGGCGCGAGTCTGCCAAACGATGTCGGCCCTGCTGGGCGATGAGGTCTATCACTATCATCACAAACTGATGCTGAAGGAGGCCAAAGTCGGTGGGGCCTGGGAGTGGCATCAGGATTATGGCTATTGGTACAACTATGGTTGTCTTTTTCCCGATATGGCAAGTTGTTATGTTGCGCTCGATCCGGCTGGGAAGGAAAATGGATGCTTGCAGGTCATCCGCGGCTCGCACAAGATTGGCCGGATTGAACATATGAAGGTGGGTGAGCAAACGGGCGCGGATCCGGAGCGAGTCGCCGCGGCTCTTGAACTCATGGAACACGTGTATGTGGAGATGAAGCCGGGCATGGCGCTATTCTTTCACGGAAACCTGCTTCATCGCTCAGATCGTAATCTGAGCGAGCATTCTCGTTGGTCCTTGATATCGTGCTACAACACAAAGCATAACAATCCGTACAAGCCAGGTCGCCATCCATCGTACTCGCCCCTGGAGGTGTGGGACGACGCGAGGGTGAAAGAAGTCGCCCATTCACAACTTGCGGCGCTCAGGAATTCATAGTTCATAATCCGGTTGGTAATCGACCGGTGGGCACTACGATTCCCTTTTTGCGGATCGCTTGATTCGATTCTCGAGATACTTGTGAGCGAATGCTCCGGCAGTCATCGCGAATGCGGCACCGTAAGCGACAGCTCGCAAACGGCCTGGCAGTCGACGAGCCGTGCGCATCAGGACGGTAGCTGCAGGCAAGGTCTGTCGAAGTGGCTTGGTCGCATCCACAAAGTCACTGACTTGGGTTGAGTGGCGTTCACCCGTTTTGCACCAGACTGCAAAATGCTCGCAGTTGTTATCAAACAAGTGATATCCGGATTCACCAAGTTGGCTTTCGGCTCGCTCAATCACCGTCTCCACATCGTCGGATTCGGAGTATCGGCGAACGACGATCTTTCGCCCTTGAGAGAACGACTCCATCGACATCTTGCGAATCTCTGGGCGGCGCACCGTAGCCAATTTGCGTGAGAGCGCTTGCCATGGATGAAAATCGAAGTGGATAACGTTGCCGTCGCCCAGATCTATTCCATGGTGTGAGTATCCAAGGCAATGCACAAAAATGTGGTCACCGCGAGCCATTGATTTCCTTTCGAGATGGTGAGGTTTAGCAACAAGTCCGAGTCCCTTTCGGTCCGGTCGAGCCTCTGTGGATGTATTTTATCGTTGTTGATATCGTAGATATAGCGCGGATTCATACGTGACAACAACGCCGGGTATTTTCGGCTTTTATGGCATCCGGACACTTTGCCGAATGCAGAAACACTAGGTTGGTCTGATGCTATCTGCGCAAAAAGAAAGCCGCAGCGATGGGCTGCGACTTTGTTAGTTGTACGAGTTCTATCTACATGAGATCGACGGTGTCGACCGAACGAGCTACCAAATCCAGGCGAACTCAGCGTTGTTGTGAGCTGGGAAAGCGAGTGACTTGGCTTTGGTGCTTGAAGTCGCAGCGAAAGTGGCTGGGACAACTTTGTTCGAGCTAGGTTTGACCTTAGGAGCCTGAGCGGGCTGAGTTGAAGAACTCGAACGGTAGTAACGTGGTGCAAGGAACCACATTGGACCGTTGGGAGTATCTTTCATCTGCCAGTACAGGTCATTCGTGCGAACCATCGACTTGACCATATCACGGTTGATGATGGCTTGGCCCCAATCAACTGCGAGTTTCAGTTCAGGAAGGTCGATACGGCCGTTGAGGATGTCACCGTTCTTCAGGGCGACTGTGCCTTTGTCGTTTGCGTCAGCACCAACGCGAATACCGCTCACGTCTTCGAGGGGAACGCTGACTTTGGTTCCGAGGATGTAGACGTCAATGAAACCGAATTCCATTGGCAGTCCCTGAAGGAACTTGTTGTTCTTCATGCGTACCGTAAAGTTCGGATCAACTTTGGCTTTGATTTCTTCAGTTTTCTCGGCGGTCGAGTCTTCTGCTTTTTTGTCGTCTTGTGCCATGGCTGGCACCGAGAACATCAAAATGGTCATCAGGGCAATGATGTTTCGATCCAATCGAAATGTCATGGGAGCACTCCAGTAGGGAATAGGTAGATTTGTTCGATGGGAGCGTACAAAGGCAACGGGTGTGCCAAGTCGCCAGAGTGAACGACTTTTCGAGTCGAACCCGACAAATTGAGCGATTTCTTCGTTGCTGAGTAGTGTCCATGCACGGTTATGCGGTTCTGGATTACCGTTGCCTGTCGGAGAGAAGCATCATTTGAACCATTCGATGATTCGAAATGTGATTCTAGCCAACCATGTGTTGCGGTTTGGCATCAAAATCTGGCGACAACTTGCATATACTGACGTGGTCTTCAGGCGGCCCGTTTGATGATCGCGTTTGCGGGCTCCGATTCAAACAACATCCATCAGCTTAACTGACTAATTGAAAACCATGCAAAACAACCGGCTATCCAGCGGCTTGGCGAAAACCATCGCCGCGGCAGCAATCGTCACGCTACTTTCGATGTTTACTGTTGCGCAATCGCCTGATGCAGATGGACTCGATCCGGCTCGCGAAGCGGAATTGCTTTCTGGAACGCGGCAATTGACTTTTGAAGGGCGTCGCGCGGGCGAAGGCTATTTTAATCGCGACGGCAGCCAGATGGTTTTTCAGAGCGAACGGTATTCGGGGAACCCGTTTTTTCAGATCTACTTGATGGATATGGAGACGGGAGATGTCGACCACATTTCTCCCGGACATGGCAAGACGACTTGCGCCTGGATTCATCCGGAAGGTGACAAAGTCCTTTTCGCTTCGACGCATAGCGATCCCGAGGCGAAAGCGAAACAGAAGAAAGAGCTCGAAGACCGAGCCGCCGGCAAACAGAAGCGATACTCGTGGGATTACGACGAGAATTTTGAGATTTACGCGTTTGACCGAGCGACCAAGTTGACTAAGCAGTTAACCAACGCGAAAGGATACTGTGCCGAAGGCTCGTATTCTCCCGACGGCAATTGGATCGCATTCGCGTCAAATCGTCAGGCATACCAACGCAAGCTGACACCGGAAGAAGAGAACTTGTTCGAGGTTGACAAGGCGTACTTCAACGAAATTTACATCATGAAGTCGGATGGAACGGGAGTTCGTCGACTTACGAACACCGACGGTTATGATGGCGGCCCGTTCTTCTCACCTGATGGCTCGCGGATTTGTTGGCGTCGATTCAACAAGGATGGATCATTGGCCGAGATCATGACCATGAATGTGGATGGTTCGGACCAGAAGCAGCTCACGCGACTGAATGCGATGTCTTGGGCTCCGTTTTATCATCCGTCGGGTGAGTATTTGATCTTCACGACTAACCGACATGGATTTGCAAACTTCGAGCTCTATTTGGTGGATGTGAATGGAAAAACGGCTCCAGTTCGCGTAACCCACACTGCCGGATTTGATGGGTTGCCCGTATTTACTCCTGACGGGAAGCGGTTGGCTTGGACTACGAATCGTACCGCGGCAAAGCAATCGCAAATCTTTATTGCGGTCTGGAATCACGAGCGGGCCTTGGATCTGTTTGGTAGTGGAGCAACCGTTGCAACAGCAATTGTCGATGATCCTGCGGCGATCGCGGAGGCTTCCAAGTCGTTGGCTGTTTCGTCCACGGGCTTTCGTGATCAAGACATGTTGCGTCATGTCGATTATCTGTGCCGGCCTGAATTGGAGGGTCGCCTGACGGGGACTGAGGGTGAGAAAAAAGCAACGGCCTACGTGGCGGCTTATCTGGACAGTCTAGGGATTGAACCAGCCGGAGATGACGGTTCATGGTACCAACCCTTTGAATTTACCTCGGGGATCTCGCTCGGTGACACCAATCGGCTGGCGTGGGACGGCAAAGAGTACGAAGTCGACCAGCAATGGCGCCCGTTGGCGTTTTCGGAGAACGG
>CAYYHV010000381.1:0-873 GCA_964471695.1 uncultured Pirellulaceae bacterium | reverse complement strand
GAGTGAAGTCGTGTTTGCCGGTTATGGAATCAAAGCGCCGAAAGACGAAGAGCAAGAGGAATATGACTCGTTCGTCCATCTGGATGTCAAAGATAAATGGGTGATGTGCTTCCGCTTTATGCCGGAGAACATCACGCCCGAGCGGCGGCAGCATCTGGCTCGCTACTCAAGTTTGCGATTCAAGGCGATGAAGCTGCGAGACATGGGGGCTCGGGGAGTCATCGTGGTTAGCGGTCCGTCGTCCAAGGTCACCAAGCAGCTGGTTGGCTTGCGGTTCGACGGTTCACTGGCTGGGTCGAGTTTGCCCGTACTTTCGGTGACGGATGAACTAGCCGATGCATGGTTGAAGACGGCCGGGAAAAATTTGGCGGGGTTACAAGCCGGTTTGGATAGCGGCGAGATTGCGATGGGAATTTCGTTACCCAAAGTCAAGTTGGCAGCGACAGTGCAGCTAAAAACGGAGAAGAAGATCGGTCGCAATGTTTTAGGCGTGTTGCGGGTCGCGGATAAACCGACGGCTCAACGTGTGATGGTTGGAGCCCATATTGATCACTTGGGACGCGGGACCGGCGGCTCGCTCGCGAGAGAAGACGAAGTTAATCAAATCCACCTTGGGGCTGACGATAATGCTTCCGGAGTCGCGGCGGTGTTGGAAGTCGCTCAATATCTTGCCGATCAGAATTCCAAGGGAAAATTGAACGCAAAACGAGACGTGGTGTTTGCTGCCTGGTCAGGAGAAGAGTTAGGGCTGTTGGGATCAAGCCATTTTGTGAATAACTTCTCGCCACCGATGCCGTCGCATGCTCATGGTGCGAATCCTCATGGTGCGAATCCTCATGGTGCGAATCCTCATGGTGCGAATCCTCATGGTGC
>CAYYHV010000380.1:0-7516 GCA_964471695.1 uncultured Pirellulaceae bacterium | reverse complement strand
ATCCGCCATCGGTTGGAGATGTGATATTAAGGATCGGGCCGTCAACGTCGTTGGGGTCACTAACGAGAATGTTAACTTGTTCGACCGTAGTATTTCCTTCCGCGTCGGCTACGGTGGCTTCGGCCACAAAGCTGCCGACGGTACTCATTTCGATGCGGGCTGTATTATTCGCGTCGAGTTGGACGACTGCACCATCGACAGTGAGGACGATGGAATCGACTCCGACGTTGTCAAATGCGGAAACCTGGATGTCGAGCAGTTCGCCGACGTTCACGGGGTTGCGGCTGAGCAGAATCGCGACTGTCGGAGCCGTCGTATCCTGTTCGACAACGATATCGAAGGTCTGCGTGGCTGTAGCTCCGCGAGTGTCCGTCACGACGACTTCGACTGGGTTGGCGCCGAATTGCTCAGAAGTGGCAATCCAGAACATGCGGCCCAGCCCGTCGATGACCATACCGGTTGGTCCGGAGAGGAGTTCGTAGGTGAGGAAGTCGCCTTCTGCGTCAATCGCCAGAAGATCGTAGCGGAACGCCTCACCGGCTGAGAGGGTAGCGGTAGGAGCCGTCGAGGTGATGACTGGCGCGGTGTTGGTGGCTTGGACTTGCAAACCAAAGCCTTGGAGGCTGCCGCCACCCGATTGGTCGGTCACGAGGACTTCGACGAGAACGGAGCCAATATCGCCAGTCGCCGGAGTCCACTGGATCAGCCCGGTTTGCGCGTCAATCGTCATGCCAGTCGGTGAACTTAGTAGAGCGTACGTCAAGTCGTCGCCGTCGAGGTCTTCGGCTTCGACATCGTAGGTGTAGTCTTCACCGACCGTCGCGTAGAAAATGGCCGACGACGTGATCACCGGAAGCTGATTCGAAGTTCCAGCGGCGACTTGGATTTGGTAACTCTGCGAGATCGAGGCGCCGGCGCTATCGGTCACGGTGACGATGACATCTTGCGTTCCATCCTGTCCCGCAATGGGGCTCCACGTAATTCGACCCGTCTCGGCGTCGATCACCATTCCGGATGGTGAGGAATCGAGTGAGAACGTCAAGCGATCCTGGTCAGCGTCGTTGGCCGCGACTTGGTAGAGATATGTTGCTCCAATGGCAGTGGACGTTGGCGGCGCGGACAAGATGATAGGTGGTGTGTTGATGGCTCGGACGGTCACATCGTAGCTCAACCCGGCTCCGGTACCGTGGGTGTCGAACACTTCGATTGTGACTCGGTGCGTACCAAGGTCATCAACGAGTGGCAGCCAATTAATCTGGCCGGTTGATGAGTCGATGGTCATGCCCCGAGGGCCTTCGACCAACTGCCAAGTCAACGTATCGTTGTTGGCATCTTCCGCGATCGGAGTAAATTGGTAGTTGATGTCAACGACCGCCGAAGTCAGTGGCTCCGAGACAATGACAGGTGGGTTGTTGACCGGCTGAGTCGCAGCGTTGATGACGTACTGTTGCCTTGCCGTACCGCCGCGGCCATCGTCAACGGTCAGTCGTACGGTACGGTTGCCGAGCTGGTTGACTCCTAAAGTCCACGTTAGCAAACCATCCGGCGACAGCAGCATGCCGGCTGGACCCGCATCGAGCGTGAGCGTAAGCGGATCGCCATTCGCATCGCTGACTTGGACTTTGTAGAAGTAGGTGTCACCCAAACGCGCTTCGGTGGGTGGTTCGGTCACAAATACGGGTGCGGTGTTCACGGGATCGAGTTCGACGTTGAGATCAAACGACTGTTCCGCCGACAAGCCTCGAGCATCTTCGACTCGGATGGTAAACGATTGAGAGCCAAGCTCTGCAACTGTCGGCGTCCAATTGAGCACGCCAGTCGTTGCGTCGATCGTGGCACCCGTCGGAGCCGTCGTGAGGGAATAAGTTAGGACATCCCCGTCGGCATCCACAGCATTGGCCGAATAGGTTAGTGGCAACCCAACACCGGCCGGTCCTGTGATTGGGGTAGTTACAAAGACCGGGGCAGTGTTGGGTGCCGTGACGTTCAGTTGGAAATACTGCAGGTCGTATCCGCCGTTGCCATCACGGACTCGAAGCAACACATTTTGCGTGCCGATCTGATCGGTACGTGGCGTCCAGCGAATGGTCCCATTCACTGGATTCACCACCATACCGGCAGGTGCGAGTGGCAAGTCACCCGCGACAACGGCGAGTGAAGGCTCGGATGCAAATAGTGGGTCGGTGTTCACCAGAACGACTTGTTCAACGCCGAATTGAATTCCTACTAGCGAATCGCCAGCGGCAACATCAACGTCGTATGGGAGAACGTCATTGGGTATGACTTGCTGCCATCCGGCTTGTGGCAACAAGGTGACTACATACGATCCAGCATCGAGGTTCTCAAACGAATACTGCCCGGTTGTGTCGGTGGTTGTGAAACGTTCGCCATCGTCCAACAATCCGTTTCGATTCTGGTCGAGGAAAACGGTGAAAGATTCGGACGCGTCGACTACAGAGACATTATCTAATGCACTCAGGAAATTGCCGGCTCCACTTGCGTTGGTGAACGCGATGGTGGTCGTCGTATCTGTCGCCACAAACCGATGCTCAAATCGCTTCCAATTCAATTCTGAGCGAGGTGCGATTTCGTTGGTGTAGATAACGGTATCCCCACCATCAATAAGCACATCAACGGAAGTGGCGAAGATGTTGGAGTCGTCCGTTGCGGAACCAAGGTGGAAACTTAGGATGTACTCTTTGCCCACTTCGGTGGCTATTTGCTGACTGATCTGGTTTCGGAACTGTGTTGCGAGCCCTTCCAAGTCTATCCACTGGTTTCCCTCTTGAGCCTGGAAAGTAATCCCGACTTCTTCGTAGGCGCTATCCACAATGCTGACGGATTGTCCTGAAACCGTCCAATTACCGAACGATTGACCATTAGAAAAGTTTGCAATCAACCCAGGTGCGTCGGGGGACTCGAAGGAACCATTTGTGACAAGGTTCGTTGCCGTGGGTGCGTAGGTTTGCCCGGTGACTTGTACGTCGAAGAAGCCTTGGTTGTTGTACCAGCCGAATCCATCCCATGTTCCAAGGTACAGTCGCGTAGCGCCCGCCGGGACGGTGATCTCCTGGATCGTGCCGTCATCGGTGATTCCATCGCCGATGAAGAAGGCCTGCTGCAGTTCCGGTGCCAATTCCGTGTAATTGATGCCCCCGGGGACACCGCTGGCGTTAATGAAATCGAGCGTGCCCGGTGCTGGGTTCGAGTCAGGTTGCGCATCTGTCAGGAATACACCGACCAGCGAATTGTAGTTGGCGATCAGATTCGAGATTCCGTTTTCGGCGCCGGCCGTGTGGCCAGCGGCTCCGCTCAGTTTGCCGTCGGGTGTCTCATTGGGATTCGGTGTGCCCCCAAATGAGACTTGGCCCGAAGCGTTGAACGTAAGAACTTGTCCGGCTTGAAGCACCAAGCCTTCGACCAGGACGGGCGAGTGGGTTGGAGCTATGTCACCATTGCTTGCGAGCGAACCATCGGGCATTCCCGCGAGATACGGATCGGATGTGCCTTCAACAATTACATCGACTGTAGTGGTGTTCAAAAGCCCGAAGTCAAACACGCTGCCGCTGATGCTGGACGGATCGCCACCATTTACGTTCAATGTGAACGTCTGCTCATCAAAGCCACCTCGTCCATCGTCGACTCGAATCGTAACCGGATGTTCTCCAAAGACGACTCCGTCCGCGTGCCAAGCCAGCAGGCCGGACGCGGAATCAATTAACAAGCCTTCAGGTCCATCAACAATCGACCACTGCAACGTATCCCCATCGGCATCGACAGCAGACGCCCCGTATTGGTATGGAGCAATGATGTAGACCGGAATGGAGCCCACGGTCTGGCCTTGGCTGAAGAGCAGGTCGTACGAGATAGGTTCGCCAAGATTGTCGATACGGATATCGAAGTCATACTGCTGGCCGCCGACGATATTCTCGTAGACTCCTGTCGCTGGTGCGACGACTTCGAGACTGGCATTTGGGTTCGATGTGAGAAGCTGTAAAGAAGTCTGTGCGAGGATTTCATCGACTTTTACGTCAACAAACGCGTTGGTGAATGACTCGGCATTCAATCCACCGGATCGTAATAGATTCAGGTTCCAGTTCGCTCCACCGAGTGCCCAAGCCAAGTCAATGTAGTCCTGTCGGAACGACACATTGGTTTGCGTCGTGGTCCCGCCGGCACCGATGGTAAATCCGCCTGCACCGTCAGCGATGTAGGCATTGCCTTCACTGTCGACGCCAATGGCAGCCTGGTTGTTGCCATCTTGGAATGTCGAAGTCGTGACCATGTTGACCAACGCGTTCTGCACGGTAAGACTGCGGAACAGCGATTCGAAAGTCACATCGTCTTCCGCAACATCGCGGTCTTCGTCGGTCACGAGGATATAATTGACTGCGGCGCCTTCCCGGAAAACGTCGGCTCGCAGTGCGGCGTTGATACCCGAGTATCCATCTTCCGGATCGGCGGATGCTATGTAACGCGTTGCTGTTTCGGCTGCGATATCCGATGTCGTAAACTGCATGCCAAAATCAGGTGTCAGGGCAAAATGGTCCCCCGCGTTTCCTGTGAACGTGAACAGTTCAACGCCGCTTTGGGAATCGAGTTGTGCCGTCGTGATTGTCCCGTCGGTTGCGATCTGCGTTCCGGCTCCAAGGAACGTAAAGAATTCGGCATCTCCGACAAAGTCGCCCGATGCACGGACGGTAAGCTGATAGTCACCCGGCTTTAATTCGGTGAAGTTTTTGCCACGGTTGAACGTATCTCCAGCAACGAAGTTGCCCTGTGATCCAGCGACTTCCCAGCTCAATACGTTTGAGGTGCTGAGCGGCGAGAAGAAAAACAGTGGCTTATCCGTGACCGCGAAGTTGAATGTGTGAGTTTGCGCGGGTGTTGCGATCGTTGCCGTTAGCGATTCACCCAGCGAAAGCGGTGTGACCACATTCGTTACCGGCACGACGTTCATCGTGTAGGTGTCCGTCCCTGTGTTTGTCGTGCCGCCTTCGACAAGCAAGGTATACGTCCCATCGAATTCGACTGTTGTGGTGGCTTGGTCGTTCAGGCGGTTTGAGATAAACACCAGTTTGCCAAAGGGATCGAGCAGCTTGTATTCAGTGCCGTTAAAGTCGCTGGCAGCTTCGGTATTGAAAAAGAACTCGTCGCCGGCTTGAGCCGTGAAGTTATAGATGTCCGTCTGATTCGGTGTCGTCAGCTCTCCACTGAATGCGGTACCTGGCGTGATGGAGGTGCCTGTAAGCGGATTGCTCATCCGGAACGAATAGGCACCGGGGGTTCCGCTGCTGGCGTAGACTTCGACAAAGTAGGTGCCGGGACGCCATTCGTCCAGTCCGGAGTTTAAATTGAAGGAATCTGAGCGATCGAAGCGCACATTCTCAAACTCCGTGCCTCGTGGCCCCTTGAATCGCCATTGGATTGATCCATTGTTCGTGAGCGAATCAAAGTAAAGTACCGTTTTGTCGGTCAGGGTGAATGAATACGCGTCGACTTGTCCAGCCGCCGACAGATTACCACTCTGGATGGCACCGAGCGTGTATGCGTCGCCACTGATCGGCGGCGGCGCCACGTTGCCTTCATGCGTCACGACGATGGAATAGTCGTCGGGACTGGCATTCGAAATACGTCCCTCCACGAGCAGGTAGTACGTTCCCGTTAGGGCGACTTGGGTCGACGCCTGATCCTGGGTGAGGAATCTCGAAAAGACTTGGCGACCGTAGGGATCGAGCAGTCGATAGTCGGAAGAAATGGAACCGGATACGGTTGCATCAAACGAAAGTTGGTCACCGGCGACTGCGTTAAAACGATAAATCTGTGTTTGGAGTCCATTCGTTTGCGGGCCATTAATCGTCGTTGGGGTGCCGGACACGGGATCAGCGACAAGTGTGGATTGTGCCGGGTCGGACAAGTCGAATAATGTGAAAGCAAAATCACCGACTCGATCTCCGTTGCCTCGTATCGTTAGCGTGTAGTCCCCCGACATCAGCTCGAAGCCCGTCGTCGGATTTGACGAAGTGCTGTTGGTTGCTGTCGAGTCCGAGGTGCTAAAGCGTAGATTCGAGTATACGTTTCCACGTGGGCCGTCGAGGCTCCAGAGAATCCCAAGGTCATTCGTCAACGAATCGAAGTGATGCAATGTAAAATCGTCGGCGACGTTGAACGAATAAGTGACCTCTTCATTGGGGCTGGTGAGGGAACCCGATTGCGGCACACCGAGATTGAGTGTGCCACCGTCTCGGACGGATAACTCTCTTAGGTTGATGGAGTAGGTGCCCTGAGTCGTGCTGGTTCGCACAGGTTCGACAAGAATCGTGTAGGTGCCAGTCAGGGTGAACGGCGCCAACTCTCTATCTACCAGGTTGGATTGTTGTTCAATGATGTTGCCAGCAGGATCGACGATGCGATAAATCGTCGTGCCGGTATTGGCGATCGTTTCAATGTCCACAAGGAACTGGTCGCCGGCTGACGCGGTGAATTGGAACAGGTCGGTTGCGTTGGGCGTGGTGAATTCGCCTGAGAATGAAGTGCCAGGTACTACTGGCGTAGCGACTTTCGAGTCGAGCAATCGGAAGGCGAACTCGCCCACGTTGGTGCTCGTGGCATCGACTGTGAGTTTGTATTGACCGGCTGACAGATTCAACAGCGGATTAGTGATGTTGGACGAATCACTCAGGTCCAGTCGACGGGATGAGACGACTTGGCCCGTAGGACCCTCAAGACTCCACAGAAACGTCGTTTCGCTGGTTTGCGAGTCAAAGACGAGCAAGGAGTCTTCGGTCAGGTCCAGTGTGTACTCGAAGGTGTCACCGGCTTTGGCAATGGTATTCGTTTGCGTAGTTCCCACGGCGAGTGGGAGTTCAGTCACCGTGGAACGAACAAGATTTATGTCGTACGAATTGGATACGGTTTGATTTACTCGCCCTTCAACCAGCAGCCAGTATGTGCCTTCGTCCTCTAGTTGGATAACATCCAGATCGGAAAGAGAATTTCGTTGGATGACGACTTGGCCCCTGCTGTTGATGATTTTGTAATACGACGAAGATGCCGTTGTCGTACTAACGACATCCACGTAAATCAGCTCGTTGGCGTTGGCCGAGAAGGAGTAGATGTCGGTTTGATTCGGAGTGGTTAGTTCGCCAGCGAATGGCGTATTCAAGTCGACTGGAATTGCGGTTGTGAGGTCCTGTAATCGGAAGCTGTACGGTTCCGCATCCGAAGACGTGACCGAAAGGACATAGTCGCCGGCGTCCAGACGCAGAACGGGATCGGCGTTGCCGCTCGAATCTGACAGATCAAACCGACGTGCGTTGACAAGGGTGCGTTGCCCACGCTTCAGGGTCCAAGTCAATGTGCTGTCGTTAGTGAACGAATCAAAATAGACAAGGGAGTCACTGTCCAGCGTGAACGAGTAGGAATCTGTCTCGTGACGTACGCTTGTTTCGGAATCAATCGTATCGCCCACGGCCATCGGCGTCGGTGTGACGGGGTCGTTTACATTACCGAGAGG
>CAYYHV010000379.1:0-7521 GCA_964471695.1 uncultured Pirellulaceae bacterium | reverse complement strand
CACTTGGTTTTCAGTACACATGATACGAACGATTCGCCCAGTGCTGTGTCCCGTATGGTGGACATGGGTGTGCCGGCATACCTTGTGGCGAGCAGTGTGATTGCGGTGTTAGCGCAGCGTTTGGTGAGGGTGAATTGCAATCGTTGCAAGGAGCCTTACAGTCCGCCACAGGCAGAGTTGGATGGGGCGGGTATTACAGATGAGATGATGGAGGGTGCCACCATCATGAAGGGTAAGGGATGTGCGCACTGCCAAAACAACGGGTATCGCGGTCGAATCGGCATCTACGAGCTCATGTTCATGACCTCAAAGATTAGGGAATTGTCGTTTGAAGGGGCTTCTACCCAGGAGCTTCGTCGTGCGGCCGTAAAGTCAGAGGGGATGTCGACGCTTTACCGCGACGGCATCACCAAAGTGCTGACTGGGGTGACCACACTTTCCGAGGTATATCGAGTCGCGAAACGAGTTGAGTATGACTTACCGCCAATCGTGCGCAGCTAATTGTCTGGGATTGTAGCGTAAGTACTTAATTTGATTGCGCTTACGGATTGGTGGAGTCCCACCGCGGGCTGTTGGGGAAGGGCAATTCCCCGCAGCGAAGTCAGCGGGCCATACGCAGAGAATTCGACTTTATTCGGCGAAAACCATGCTCACTAAAGGGTTTAGGTGATTTGCCGGTGACGTTGGTTGAAGATAATGGGTTGAGACGCGAAGTCGGGGTGGAATCTGCTTCACTTTGAAGCGGGGGGCCCAACGGTGAACAATCACTTGCTCAGCCAACATAAGGGGCGTTTGGTTTGGGAAGTGGGTGGTGGCGATCGCCATTGCCCCGAACGGGGAGAAGAGGTCCCGTCCTTCGACGAACGGTCCACAGGTGAGCATTATTCATGCGCGCCAGTCGACGGCTTGGTTTTAAACCAAGCGAATGAACCGATCGCGTCTGTTGAACAAACAGTATTCGAAGAGATGGGAACCAGCAGAGATGGGCACAGTCCTAATTGATAAGCTGCTTAGTGCGTGCATTAAGCAAGGTGCGAGCGACATTCACATCACGGTGGGCCAACCACCAGTGTTTCGTCTTCATGGTCGCATGCGAAAGCTCGAGACCAAGGTTCTCGAAGCATCTGACACGATTGCGTTGATGAAGAGTATCACGCCTGATCGTTGCCAGAAGGAGCTCTCCGAACATGGCAGTACCGACTTTGGTTTCGCCTTTGGGGAGTTGGCTCGTTTTCGCGTTTCTGTATTCAAGCAACGTGGTTTTACCGCGATGGTGTTGCGGCAGATTCCCAACGAAAAGCTATCGATGGAGGTCCTTGGGCTGCCGGAGCGAGTCAAAGAGTTGTGCATGCGTCCTCGTGGGCTGTTTCTTGTCACGGGCCCGACGGGGTCCGGTAAGAGTACGACGCTTGCCAGTATGATTGACTACATCAATACGACTGTCGATCACCACATTATTACGATCGAAGACCCGATCGAATTTTATCACGATCACAAAAAATCAACGGTCAACCAGCGTGAAGTCGGCGTGGATGTGCCGTCATTCGCCGAAGCCATCCGTCGAGCGTTGCGTCAGGACCCTGATGTTATTCTCGTGGGTGAGCTGCGTGACCTCGAGACGATTGAGACGGCGATTACGGCTGCAGAAACAGGTCACGTTGTTTTCGGTACGTTGCATACCAATAGTGCTCAGGGCACGATCAACCGAATCATCGACGTGTTCCCAACGCACCAGCAGGATCAGATTCGAACCCAGTTGGCTGAGTCGATTATCGGCATTATCTCCCAGGCCCTGATCCCGCGACTTGGTGGTGGACGAGTCGCGGCTCACGAGTTCCTTGTGGTGACGCCGGGTATCGCCAACTTGATTCGCGAAAATAAAACTTTCCGTATTACGTCTGCGATCCAGACGGGTGCCAAGCAAGGTATGCAGTTGATGGACGATGCGCTGTTTAAGTTGTGGCGCGACCAGAAGGTGGCTAAGGAAGATGCGATCGCCAAGTGTCATCGACCAGATGATTTGATCAAGCGCATCGCGTCGCATGAAGCCAACATGTTTGATGACACGGACGAAGACGAGTAGGTCAACGTAGCGAATTAGAGTTAGCGGCTTAATGACAACGATCGGCGGCATGGGCAATTCCGCCGAGAAACCTAACGACAATTGAAAGCGTGGTTTTGGGCATCGCAAGATGTTCTCCACCAAAGAAAGAGATGTTCGCATGGCATTGCGAAAAATTGGACAAATCCTGATCGACCTTGGGTTCCTGGACGAAGACCAGCTTGACATGCTGCTGTCGGAGCAGGAGCGTAACCCGGATCAGTTGCTTGGCAAAATTGGGCTCGAAATGGGTTTGATTTCGCATGAGCAATTGGCGCAAGGTTTGGCTGAACAGTTGAACATGCAGGTCGTGACCTTGGGTGAAACCAAGTTGCCGGCCGATCTGATTGAGTTGGTACCGGAAACGATGGCTCAGCTCTATCGGGTGATTCCTGTTCAGATCAAAGGCGAAAAGCTGACGGTAGCGACTTGTGACCCGCAGAATCTCGCGATCCAAGACGAAATGCGGACTTTTCTCGGCTACGACATTCAGACGGTGGTCGCCACTGAGCCTGAAATTCAGAAGTGTCTGGATAAGTACTACTCGGGTGACAATGAGAGTATGGAGAGCGTGGTCAACTCGCTCCAGGATGATGAAGACCTTGCTGAGTTGGCGAATTCGCTTTCGAAGGATGGTCCTATCGAACTGGGAGTCGTCGAGGATCTCGCCGACAGTGCTCCTGTCCGTAAATTGTTGAATATCGTGTTGCTGACGGCGATCAAGGAGCATGCCAGCGATATTCATTTCGAGCCATTTGAGGACGAGTTCCGCATTCGAGTGAAAGCGGATGGCGTGCTGTATGAGTTGGTTCCTCCGCCTCGGCATCTCGCGTTTGCAATTACGACGCGTATCAAGGTGATGGCGAACCTTGATATTGCTGAACGGCGTATGCCGCAGGATGGTCGAATCGAATTGTCGATTGGTGGTCACCCGGTGGATCTTCGGGTCAGTGTGATGCCGACGATGTTTGGTGAGAGCGTGGTTATGCGAGTCCTCGATCGCTCCGTCGTGTCGCTCGACCTTGCCAAGGTCGGGATGAAGGAGGAAACAATCGCAGGCTTTCGTCAAATGATGCACAAGCCGAATGGTATTGTGCTGGTGACGGGACCGACCGGTTCGGGGAAAACGACAACGCTTTATTCCGCGTTGAGCGAGTTGAATGAAATCACGGAGAAAGTGATCACGACGGAAGACCCGATCGAGTACGACATCGACGGCATCATTCAAATTCCGATTGATACGGATGTTGGGAATACATTTGCAGGTTGTTTGCGAGCCATCCTGCGGCAGGACCCGGATCGAATCCTTGTGGGTGAGATTCGCGATTTGGAAACAGCAGAGATCGCAGTGCAGGCGTCGTTGACGGGCCACTTGGTGTTCAGCACGCTGCATACCAATGATGCTCCCGGTACGGTCACGCGACTGAAAGACATGGGCATTCCTACCTTTATGATCACGGCGACGGTCGAAGCCATCTTGGCTCAGCGATTGGTGCGACGCATTTGTAGCGGTTGTCGTGAGCCGGTTGATTCGATCAATGAAGAGCTGGTCTTCCAGGCAGGGATGGAGATGTCTGACTTTGAAGGGAAGACGTACTACCACGGAGCCGGGTGTGATACCTGCAATAACACGGGATACAAGGGCCGAGTCGGATTGTTTGAGTTGTTGCTTATGGACGACGACCTGCGTGACATGATTATGCAAAATGCTTCCACGGATGAGCTGCGTGAGTTGGGCCGAAGCAAAGGGATGTATACCCTTCGTGATGCGGGTTTTGCTTACGCCGAAGAGGGGGTGACGACTTTGGACGAAGTGATTCGGGAAACGGTTTTAGACTAAGTCATGACGAAAGTGATGGCGGTTATCGCGACACCGTGGTAACCAAAAGGCATCGAGAAGGGGTGGATTGTTCCTCTTTTTGCCTTGCGGAAAAACGATGCAAATAATCGCAGTGACGAAAGGCAAGTCGTCGCAGGTCGAATAAGTTGCTCGTTGCGAGAGTTTGAGAGAGTTAAGAGAAAGTAGATACGAACATGTCGCCAGTTGCGGGCTATCTGGTGACAAGCCAAGCGGAAAGAAACAGCTCTTAGAGCGAACTGGAGATTCATCATGCCGATGTACACCTTCGAAGCCATGGATGCCACGGGACAAGAGATTCGTGACACCATTGAGGCTGCCAATGAAGACAAGGCACAAGAGACGATTCGAGAGATGGGGTACTTCGTAACGAAGATCTCTGTCAAGAAATCGCGCAAGTCGGATGAAAAGAAGGGCGGCGGCAAGAAGCGTGGCTTCGCCATTGGTGGGGTGAGCAGTCGTCAATTGACGATGTTTACTCGTCAGTTGTCGATTCTGCAGGATGCTGGTTTGCCGATTCTTCGCAGTCTGCGGATTCTCGAAGAGCAGGCCAAGCCAGGGCGACTGAAAAACTCGCTGATGGATACCTGTGACGAGATCGAGGGTGGTTCGACGCTTTCCGAAGCCATGGGGAAATCGCCCAAGGCGTTTGATCGTTTGTACGTGAATATGATCAAAGCCGGCGAGGCGGGTGGTGCTTTGGAAGTCATCCTTCAGCGTCTCGCCGACTTTATGGAAAAGGCTGAGGATCTGAAGCGAAAGGTGAAGGGTGCGATGATCTACCCGATCATTGTTATCTCAGTAGCCGTCGGTATTTTGACGTTCATTATGATGAAGATCGTGCCGACCTTCCGTCAGATTTTCGTCGACTTTGAACTCGACTTGCCTGCTCCGACGGTCATGCTGATTGCGGTTTCAGATGCAACGGCTCGTTACTGGTACTTGATACCGACGATTCCAATCGCGATTTGGTTGTTTATCAAGTTGTTACGGCGATTCAAAGAAGGTCGTATGGGGTGGGACCTTTTCATGTTGAACGTGCCGGTATTTGGCATGTTGGTGGAGAAGAACTCGCTGGCTCGTGCTACGCGAACGCTGGGTACGTTGGTCCAATCGGGCGTTCCGATTCTTGAAGGGCTGAACATTACCAAAGAGACTTGTGGTAACGCACTCTTTGAGCGGTTGTTCACCAAGGTCAGTGAAGCGATTCGCGAAGGTGAGACGATTGCCAAGCCTATTCACGATAACGCGGCGGCCGGGTTCCATCCTGTGGCACTGCTGTTGTGGGTTTTGTGTTTTGCTGGCCCGATGGTGCCAACAATTTTCATGCCAGGTTTGCAACAAGTCGGATTGTCGATGGTAGGAGCCGGCGCGCTGTGCGGTGGCGTTTACTACTTTATGCGAATGAAGCGTCGAGTCGTGGATCACTTGGTTGTCAACATGATTGACGTCGGTGAAGAGACGGGCGAGCTGGACACGATGCTGTACAAAGTCGCAGATACGTTTGACGCAGAAGTCGCTGTGATCACAGAGAGTTTAACCAAGCTGTTGGAACCGTTGCTGGTGATCTTCCTGGGTGGTGCAGTCGGATTTATTGTGATCTCGCTGTTCCTGCCATTGGTCAGCTTGATTCAAAACCTGTCCGGTTGATCCGGGCTGAAGTTAGGCCGTTCGCTCGAATCTGGGCAACGGCCTGAGAGGCGAAGGTACTCGGCAGGCCAAAGGACGGCTTGTCGCAAACAACGAACACCAATCGAACTTATCGAATTTTATCGAGGGGCGAGGAGGGATACGAGAAATGCACGTTACGAATTCTGGCTTGTGCCAAAATCGAAAGCGCCGCGGATTCACGCTGGTTGAGCTGCTGGTGGTGATCGCCATCATCGGCATCCTCGCGGCACTGTTGATACCTGCGGTCTACTTTGCTATCGGAAAAGCGAAAGATGGTCGAACTCTTGTAGAGATCGCCAGTGTTTCGAGTGCGTTAGAGAGTTACAAGCTAAAGATGGGTGAGTATCCGCCGGACTTTAGTATGGATGGGCTTTCGAGCAACATTAATCTTGTGCGTCGATTGAAGCAAAACGCAATTACAAATCATCTGGCTAGAACATTTCGCCGACGAAATGCTCAGGTATTTCAGGGTAACAACTTCTTGCCGTCGAGCTTTGATCCTGCGGGGCCAACGGATCTACTGACGGCTGTTGAGTTGGATGCGTTGAATCCGCGGACAGCATTAGCATTTTGGTTGAAAGGGTTCAGTAGTGATCCGCAGCGGCCACTAACTGGCACAGGCGATCGAACACCTTTCTTTGGCCTCGATCAGAGCCGATTCACTGATTCAGCAACCGGGCAAGCGTCGGGCCAGTACATTGATACGGCGCGGCCGGCCCAGCGAGGCCGCACCATCGCGAGGTACCATCCGAAAGGTGGAACGGGGCAATCGCCGTATCTTTACTATCGTTCTGTTGTCGATACCAATATGCCAAGTGGGACGATCGCAGAAAACTTTGTGACTGGGAATGTCCAGTCGACGGAAGAGCGAGACGCCCTCTGTGGGTTTTTAGACGCATACGGTTGGGCATCACGTCGAAGGGCAGTGAACGATCCTGTTGCCAGGCCGTACTTCCAGTTCGATTCGCCGTACACTCCCATTGATATCGGGAACGCGGGCCTTGGAAGCCAAGGCTACCCGCAAAAGTTGTGGCCGGCAGTGTCTTACGCAAAGTTTCAAATCATTTCGGCTGGCAACGACGGTGTGTTTGGCGAGGGTGGCAATGCGGATAGTCAATCGGGTGCCACTGGAAACTTGAAGACCAATTTTTTCGAGAAAGCGGACCTCGATAACCTGACGAACTTTTCAGAGGGCACAATTGATACAGCGAGGGATCAGTAATGGATCAGCGCAAGGGAAGGAATAGGTCTGGATTTACGCTCGTTGAGCTAATGGTTTCGATCACAATTATCGCGATCCTTGCCTCGGTGGTGTTGTTTGGATTATCTGGCGTACAGACTGTTGCCAAGAGGCAGCGGACAAAGTCTCAGATTGCTCGAATTCATGAAATGCTTGCGCTTAAGTGGGAGTCCTACGAGACTCGACGAATTCTCTTTCGTGATCCGTCATTTGAACACCCGCCTGCCATTAGCAATCAACTCAGTGGAACGGATCAATTCAAGCGGCAAAGAACTAGAGAACTCGCGCGGATGAGAGCACTGCGAGAACTGATTCGTTTGGAATTACCTGATCGTGTTTCCGATGTACGACCAGATCAGAGTCTGGATTCGGTGAGTGGTCAGTTTGTCTGTAGGACCGGGATCGCTTTACCTCTGCTGCATCAATCGTATCAGTCGCTTGCGTCCAACGCGTTACAAGGCAACTGGGATTCATGGACTCGAACTCACCAAGGCGCCGAATGCCTGTATTTGATTCTGCGGCGCCTGCCTTTTGGCGACGGCACGGCTTTGGATTTTTTATCTGAGAATGAGATCGGCGACACGGACGGAGACAATATGCTCGAAGTTCTCGACGCTTGGGGGAAGCCACTGCAGTTTGTGCGCTGGGCAC
>CAYYHV010000378.1:0-7593 GCA_964471695.1 uncultured Pirellulaceae bacterium | reverse complement strand
GTCGCAAGCCGTGTTTGCAGAGCTGATCGCAGAGAAGATCATTGGACCTGATCCACCGAGTTGTTTTCTCGCAGGTATGCTGCAGGACATTGGTGCTTTGGCAATGCTCTCCGAAGCGCCCGACGAATATATCGAATTTGTTTTGGACCGAGCCACCTTTCCCAAGGTCGTGGCTGCCGAGCGAAACCACTTTGGGTTTTCGCATATCGACGTCTCACTGGAAATAGTCAACCAATGGGGGATGAGCGAAGACTTTGCCGAAGCGATTCGACATCACCATGACCAGATCGCCGCTCCACAGAATGGACGCAGCCTCAAGAGTATCTTGCAAGCGGCAAATCTTGGCACGATCGTACTGTTGACGAAACAGTCTGCAACGGTGTCACTCAATGACTCGCTGAAGCGTTGGACGCGTTTCCTGGACGAACATTTTGGTTTCAATCGTGCGAAAGCCGAAGAGATCATCTCTGAAGTCAATGATCGCGTCGCCGAGTATTCGATTCTTTTCAACTTTAACGTTGGGGAAAGTGTCGAGGCCGATAACGTTGTTGATGCGGCGAAAGACCTGCTCCAGGAATTCGCTCTGACGAGTCAGTTGAAGCAGGTGGAACAACGTAATAAGAAACGGTCGAAATCAGTCGAGGACGATGAACTCTATCGAGATAGTCTTACAGGGCTTTACAACCGTCGCTTTATCAATGAGCGACTCAGTCATCGTATCGTGCAGCACGTCAACAAGTGTAAACCTGTGGCAGTGCTGTTTTTGGATGTGGATAAGTTCAAGTCGATCAACGACAACTATGGACATTCGGCGGGTGACAAGGCGATAAAACACGTTGCTTCGTGGTTGACCCGTTCGACGCGCGGGAATGATCTCGCCATACGATTGGGTGGCGACGAATTCCTTGTGGTCCTTGATGTTGCCGATGAAAAGACATTTGAATCGGTGGCGAATCGAATTGCCCAGATTCCGCCGATGGAGCATTCCAGCGGTAAGATCGACGTGTCACTCAGTATCGGAGCGACATACTATCAACCGCTTCGTGGCGACTTTGCCGACGCCAATTGGTTGATCGACCAATCGGATCAATCAATGTACCGCGCCAAACGTTCCGGTGGCGGGATGGTATCAGTTCAAAGCTTCCTCGGTATGGATGCGCCTTCCGCGTCAACAATGGGCGTCTAAGTCGATTGTCTCGGGAAGCGACAGAGGACCGAGTTTCCAACGTTTTTCGACGAATTCTTCATTCTAGATTGTCGTTCGGCACTTTTGCGAAAACCCCTCATCTGGTTATTACACGGGAGCTTTAATCCGGATTCCGATTGACTGAACCTCGACACTATGGGGTCGTGGCGAGTTGACGGTTCCTGACCGGATTGAGGCTTTCGATGGAAACCATGCTACCGCTGCGCATTCGCTGAGAGGAGCAAGTTACCCGAGCGGCTACACACTAGTGGGACTATTCGTCCTCATCGCGACCCTTTCTGTGGCTTTTGCTGCAATGCAAGAGGCTGGTGATGCAACGAGCAGCAGCTCCACAATCCATGATCCTTGAGATCATGCTGTGCCCTTCGGGTACGTCAGATGCAATTTCAATGGCCCGGCACACCCATGGCAATACCCCATCCCCACGCCGGTGTGTCGGGCTATTCTCTTGCGTGGCAAAGCTCACGTCGGTCGTTGCTAGTTTCTAAACCAGTTGCAAGAGCAGCACATAGAGATTTCTGATGCCGAGCAAAGCGACGACTGCAACTGTTGTCGAACCGAGAATATTGGCGACGATCCCATTACGATGGTCGCCGAGCAGTTGTCGATTGTTCATGACGTAGATCAAATAGATGGCAAGCAGCGGTAGGAGAATGCCGTTCGCAATTTGGGCCACAGTGATGACTTCTGTGGGGCTGCGACCGATTGCGGCGAAGAAAGTTCCACACAGAATGACGGCGGTAAAGACGACTCGCAATCGAAAATCTCGCAGGTCAATGGGCCATCCGAAACAACCGGCGGCTGCGTAGGCTGCGGCCATCGGAGCCGTGATCGCGCTCGTCAACCCAGCCGCAAACAGACCACCACAAAACAGCCACTTTGAGTAACTTCCCAACAACGGTTCAAGCTGACGCGCGGCATCACTCAGATTTTCGAACTTCGTGCCAGAATTGAAGAAAGCCGCCGTGGCTGTGGCGATGATCGCCAAGGTAACCAATCCCCCAAGCGTCACGCTGAGTGTGGTGTCCAGGCGACTGTCTGAGAGAGATTTCGCCACGTTGTTATCGTCTGGCCACTGAGTCGCCGAGGCACTGGCGTGGAGAAACAAATTGTACGGAACGACGGTCGTTCCAATGAGAGCAAGGACTTCGGGCAAGCCGCCTGTGGGGATCGTTGGCGGGAACACGGCGTTCCATGCGACCGAAATGTCAGGACGAACCGCAATTGCCGTGGCGAGGAAAACGCAACTCATGGCAACAACCAGTGCGATGAGCACGTTCTGTAACAGGCGATAATGTCCCAGCATCAAAACGGCAAACGCGACCAAGCCAATAATCGACGGCAGCAGAGCAGGGGGGACCTCGTCAGTCAACGTTGCCAGACCCGTCGCGGCACCAGCGATATTGCCGGCTTGATAGGCGGCGTTGCCAACGACAATCGCGGTTACAACCAGACTCAGCGACAAGAATCGAATGACTGGGTTGGTGATCGTTTGGCGTATGGCCTCGCCCAGCCCAGCCTTAGTAACGATACCCAATCGGGCAGCCATTTCCTGAAACACGACGGTTGCGAAGACCGAAAACACAATCGCCCAAACCAGCGCATACCCATAGTTGGCACCAGCCGTCGTCGCCTTGGTTACCGTGCCAGGTCCGATAAAGGCAGCGGTCACGAGTAGGCCCGGGCCAAATTTTCTAAACCAGGTTGATTGCATTGGAAACTGATTAGTGAACGCCAACTTGAGTGTGGAGGTAAATCGCAAACGTCGCCAACCGGTGTTCGCCCTCATAATGTCCACTGAAGACATACTTGTATCCCATCGCGGCGTGCGCAGCCGCAGCCTCGTTCAGAATTTGAGCCCGAGGGTCATCAGCATCCAAGGCGGAGGCAATGCCCTGCAAAGTCCAACCGCGTGATAGATCAAGACCTGCGAGGTGGACCAGCTTTCCATCCGTAACATCAGTGACTTCGACGGGAGTCAGCAGAGTCCCCATCTGCTTGTCTCTTAAGCCAGGGAAAAATTGATCCAACCAAGATGAGAATTGGTCCTTGTTCAGGACGCGTCGCATGGTGTCCGCTTCGTTCAAACCTGCGGAGAAAAAATCTTCACCAGACGGTTCGTAGGCGGCTGGATAATTGCGGTCCTTAAGGTAAAAGTCACGACAACGTTGCACGACCAGTTTTTCTAGCGACACATTGCCAGTGGTTCGCGCGTAATCCAAGGCCTGTCCCAGCGCCCAACCGCTATCGGGATGAACGCCCGTTCGAATCGGGAAGGATAACCGCGGCAAATAGCCTACAGTCAGTTCGACAATTTTGTCTTCGAGTGGCCGAATATTCTCACGCCACTGTTTTCCCTGTGGGTCGTCCCAGGTATGAAGTTCTTCGGCCAGTCGAAAAGTCCAAGCCCAACCATACATACGCTCAAACGACTTGTTCTGGCGTTCGTCAAAGTAATCGGTTTCTGCCTTGATGTTTTCTGCGGACAAATGTTCAGCCAATCTTGAACGAATTTCTGCCGCGTTAGAAACATTGGGACACCGTTTGAGGATGCGAATCAGCATCCAATGTCCATGAAGCGAACTATGCCAATCGAAACATCCAAAGAATGCCGGGTGCATCTCTTTGGGGGTGCGCACGGAAGCCTTGTCGACCACAACGTTGGACGGCTTGTTGGGATACTCCTGATCCATGCCCTTCAGCGCTAACTGCGAAAAGGCCACAATCTGTTCGTCCGTTAACTTGTCGCCAAGATTCGGAAGGTCACCAGCCATAAGTTCTCCGGCAAGAAGGGCAGTCACGATTAAGGCGATGACGTGATGCCAAGGATTGATTCTATGTTGTGCCATAAGTGTCGTTTCCACGTGGTCGTCGGTCGTCGATGTTGCTTGCATGACTCGTTTTAATGTCGTCAAATTTGGGGACAGCATTCGTAGGGTCGTAGTGAAAAATCGTCATGACAATCCGCTTGATTCAACGCCGCAAGAATCAGGTTTAGGGAACGCGTGTGAACGACTGCAACGTACGTAAGGCTCTGTGGATCAAGTCCGACGACACGGAATGCGTGAGCGGCAAGGCGCATTTGCAACAGGTACTTACGGCATCCACTGGCGGTTGGTGCCAAATGAAACTTGGGTCAGTTCGTTCAACACCCACGGAGTGGCGACAGCACTTATCCCACGGCGTCAGCCAGTGGTTGTGTTGGCTCCATCGCAACCCCAGCCCCGTAGGGCCAACAGCAACTGTGCTGCCAATCCGGCGGGGCCATTTGGTTCTTGCTCCCGCCGCTCAACCTTAGTGTAGCAATGGAGTCACCGCCAAGAGAAGAAGAGATCTGAATAGATCGTTCAAACGAAGAAACGAGACCCTGAGCGAGCAAGGCCTCGTTGTTCTAAAACCAGTAGCTGTTCAAAATCAGCGTTTGCGACGCAAGAATCCAACGCCGAAGGTCGCCAATATGGCGAGAAACATGGAATTAGGCTCGGGTACGATCTGGCCGCGAATCTCACCCGGCCCATTCATATCCGTGTGAATGTTCAGGTAGGTGTTCCCGTCGAGCAAGCCGCTAAGCTCAGCGGGTGAGAGTGTGCCCATACCACTAAACGTCCCATCGGTGCCGCCGGTATTCGTCAAGCCAAAGATGACTCCGGCCGTTGCGCCTGGCCCGGCAAGTCCGTGTAGATGCGATCCGACAACGCCGCTGGTCATTCCCATGTAAGAGCCGCTAATCTCAATTTCGCCAGTACTAGTGTCGACCACGACTAAGGCCGAGCCGACAGGCGTCGCGTTGCCGACGTTTGGGGCGGGGACTTCTTGAGTTACGTCTAGCCCAACGTTGTAGACGCGAATGTCAGCATCGACGACTTGGCCACGAATTTCGCCCGGACCATTGTTGCTGGTATGGAGGTTGAGGTAAGTGTTTCCTGAGAGCAGGCCCATCAAGTCCGAACTGGGAAGAACGCCATTGCCAATGAAGGAACCCGATGTCGCATTGTCGATTGTGCTCATGCCAAACATCACACCGGCATTCGATCCGGGGGCTGCCAGTCCATGCAGATGGGCGGCTTGCGCGTTGCTCGTCAGCCCAGTGAACATCCCGTTAACCGCGACGTTGCCGGAAATCGTGTTTACAGAAACCGTTGCCATAGCAGATGGCGTGGCTCCACCAAGAGTCGGTGCCGGCGATTCCTGGCTTGGGTCCAAACCGACTTGAAAATCAATTGCGAACGCGGACCCACAGAATAAAAACAAGATGGTGAGAATTTTTGCTCGACTCAAAATCATTCGACTGCTCCTGGATGGCGAAAATGTACGTACGACCTACCTATGTGGCGTTACGTACATTCCATTGCAGTAGATGTGAGTTTATTTCAGGTTTTTGGGATTCCACCGCAATCGGCAGCGATCACCGAGTTGAGGCGCCAAGGTCTGCGACGTCAGCGCACTAACCATGTTGTCAATCGGCAACTAAGCGCCATCCCTTTGAGTCCAGTTGCCTGGTTGATCGGGCAAATTCAAAACCTGATTAGGATACAGAGAAACAATGTGTTGCACGATATCTCGCATGGAGACAACAGCCACAGGTTTGCCCGCTTCGTCAAGGAGCGGCACGTGACGATATCCACCTACCGACATCCGTTGCAGGGCAAAAACAAGTGGGCTGTCAATCGGCAACTTCTCTGGGTTCCATGTCATCAACTCGGAGACTTTAGTCGTCGTCGCATCGGTACCAGTGGCAACCACCTTGCGAAGCAGGTCTCGCTCGGTAAATAGCCCTACGAGACTGTCCGCTTCGGTCACGAGCAAACAGCCGACACTTTTCTCAGCCATCAACTTTACCGCATCGGAAATCAAGACCTCAGGGCCAACGCTAACCACTGTCTGAAGCTGAGATAGATTGCGAACTGGTTTTTGAAGTAGCAGGATGTCATCCGCATCACGAGATTCTCGTGCCTCGGAGATCGAGAGCTCTTCGTTCAGAAAGTCTTCATTCATCTGAATCACCTTGTTATTCGAGTCCAGAAAACCGTCTTGGGTGGTATCGTTGATCAAATGGGAGCCATCTTTGCGGCGGAGACGCCTTGATTTCCCGATAAGACTACGACAAACGAGACCACCTTGTGAGTCCGAAACATACCATGACTTACCCACTGTTGTCGAATCCAGAGTCAGGCTACCGGAGCCCGCAATCATGCGTAGCCGGCTGTTTTCTAAGCCAGATTGCCATGATTCTTTGCCCGAGTATTTTCAATCTTTTGAGCTTCGCGAGAGAGGCAGCATGTGGCGTACGGTTCTAACCATGGTTGTCGAGAACAAACAACAGGTACGCCGCGCTGAGTCGGAGCAGCGTTTCACGCCTCCATTTTCTTGGCGAACTAGGGTACGCGGCAAGTCTAGTTGACGTTCGATCAAAAGATTGGGGCGTTGATCTTGTAAAGAGCAGACAGCTTGGCGAACCCGATTCTCGCCCGTCTTCAGGGGCTTGTCTCTTAACATAGATTTGGTCGTTTGTTGTGAAACCATCTTCGCCTCGATCGAAAACCATGCCCTTCGGCGACATGGTACATGCGTACCGTGAATTTGCGAGAGTCACATATTTGTCTGCAAATTCAAGGGGCCTATTCGGGAATGCCCAAAGGTTGACCCAACCCCCAGATTGGCCATAAAATCTGAAGTGCAGCGAATAAGTGATAATCGCCGGCCGATAAAGTGCGAGAAACCTCCCTTTATCGGCGCTTACAACAAAAAAGTACAAGTTATCTGGCTTGAGAACAGCTTATGCAACTCAACAGCGATCACTTGATTCGGATGCCCGTCGTTCACTCAAAAGAGAACTATCTCGACGGCTTCTGGAGATGGGTTGCACTCATGGAGGCTGGGCAATACGATCGCGCAATCGAAGCACTGTATTGGCCCGGTCATCTGTTTGGATTCGGCGTCAAGACGACATGGACTGGCCTCAAATTGGAAAAACGCGTGACGACGTTCTTTGGTGGCGACAATCCGTGGTCTGTTGTGATCCCGAACGAACGACTCATTGGGACAATTAATGAAGCATGCATATTTGAACCGCGGCGAAAAAAGAATATGGGCTGGTTTATGGCTCAAATTCCGCTGACTACTGAACCAGACGATCCAAAAAACGATAACATACCACTGATGGGATTGGCATCGTCTTTCTTTGTCCGCAAAAAAGGCGACTCGTTGGTCCTGTCTCACGAAATTTTTCACATTTAGCGCAACAAAACCCAAACGGCGGGGTCGAATTGTGAGATGGGCTCCGACGCCAAATTTGTCTTTGCGATTCTCGATAATTGAAAAAGACGAACCAAAAAGACGAACCAAGACACAGCCCGTGTCGCAGGGGATTGGGGGAAGTGGGAAGT
>CAYYHV010000377.1:6224-7614 GCA_964471695.1 uncultured Pirellulaceae bacterium | reverse complement strand
TACCCGTCTCGCCGACTTCGAAAGTATCCGGGGCCGAACCGAAGTTGTACCAGTCGCGGCGGTTGGTATTGGAGAGTTCACGCCCTAGCGTTTGCTGCATATTGCATTCACTGTCGTCAGCTGGCGTTGGGTCAATGAACCAGTTGCGGATGGCCCCCCCCGAAGTCCGCGTATCAATTCGGATGTTTGCCACCGTCTCCCTGCCGCCCGATTGAGAAACCAACGAATGGAGGCCAAGCGTGTTGTCATTGAGGTTCTCGTACCAGAAGTTGACGGTAAGAGTGTGGCTGTCCTCAAAGACATCTTGGTAAAAAGTTTCTGCGTGGCCGAACATCGACTGGAGCCCCGTTCCGGTCGGGTCGAAACTTGGAGACGCCGACTGTCCGGCATCAAAGTTCAAGACAATGTTGATCGCATGCGTTTCCAACGAGACAAGCAGGACGCTTATCAGGGCACATACAGTCGTGAAATGGAACAATCGTGTGGATCGACGCATTGGACTTCTCCTGTCTGGGTTCGGCACGCGCTGCCTCTATAACCGTTGAAACGCAATGCCGTAGCTCACATGGGGTGAAAAATGCAAAACTTTTCACAAGGAGAAAGAACCGGTTGAAAACGCGCGCAGCGTCTGCTGACAAGAGGGAAGTTCAAGTCCGTGAAACGGTGGGTGAAGTCGTCGTGACAGTCAAACTGGGTAAGTCGTAGGCCGCGTATTTACGACTCTTTCCCAGTCTCTAAAAGAATTGTGTTGACCAAATAAAAATCTTGCCTGTAGGATACCGTCATACAATTCGACCCTACGGAGCCCAAGCCATGGTACGCACGAAATCTAGAGACGCGTTTACACTCGTGGAATTGTTGGTCGTCATTGCAATTATCGGCATCTTGGTGGCTCTCTTGTTACCGGCGGTCCAGCAGGCACGCGAAGCGGCTCGACGGACGCAGTGCATGAATAAGGTTCGCCAAATCGGACTGGCTGTTCTCAATCTGGAAAGCGCTTTGGGGACTTTTCCTTCCGGTGGGATTCGCCCTTGGCCGCGAATTGAACTTTATTCATCCGGCGGCAAGCCGTGGGGGCCTAAAAAGCAAGGGTTGAGTTGGGCGTTTCAAGTCTTGCCCTATTTAGAAGAGGATGCCGTTTACGATTTGGACACGACGGCAAAACTTACGGCGACTCCCGTCGGGCTGTATTTCTGTCCGTCACGTCGCCCGCCTGTGCAAAGTACCCAGACGGGGCATTGGCTCATGGACTATGCAAGTTTGAACCCTGGTCCTTCTCGTATTGAATATGGAAATGACTCAAATTACGACCGTATCTTGAATGAAGGCATCGGATGTCGCAGTGTCTACGGATATTGGGGCACAACGACGAACGGGAACCAACCCATTC
>CAYYHV010000377.1:2503-6214 GCA_964471695.1 uncultured Pirellulaceae bacterium | reverse complement strand
ATCCAAAGCCATCAACAGCGCTGGGCTCGCGTTACGCACCATTCAATGGAGTCATCGTTCGCAGCAGTCACATGGTAAGTCGAGATGATGGCTCGGTTATCGATCTGAAGTACACGCCCATCACAAAGGCTCGCAAGATCAAAGACGGGCTCAGCAAGACGTCGATGATCTCGGAAAAGTGGGTGGCCCTGGGGACTCAACATGCCGCCTACGACGACCGAGGTTGGTCCGATGGGTGGGACCTGGATACCGTTAGCTCGACTTTCTGCCAACCGGTACATGATGCGGACAAAGAAGTCATCAATGGTGCCATCAGCGCGGGATCGCGCCACACCGGGGGCGTCAATGTCGTGTTTGCTGATGATTCCGTTCGGTTTATCAACTACGACGTTGACCTCGAAGTCTGGAACCTGATGGCGCATCGAGCCGACGGCCAGGTGTACGAGTCGCCGTAAGCACTGCCAGCGGTTAAGCGATTGAACGCGACCTCGACACTACGGTTGTCCCGAGAATTTGACGGGGCTTGCAATCGGGTCGGGCAGCCTGAGTTGAATTGAGTCGACTTGTTCGATTGGCACTTGAAGAACTTGATACTTAAGATGACTCGCGGAACCGCCGCTGGATCCTGATCCCCTCCTTAACGGAACAATGGCGCCCTTTTCAGGGTCGGTGGCGGCGACGTTAACGGATAAGCATCGCCCGCCCAATCCCATCGTTCTAGTGATGAATGTTGCGTGGGAATCCATCTTGGTATTGTTGATGTTTCGCATGATGTCCTGGGCGTGTTCGCTACTGAAAGTTCCTGTGGCGGTGCTTCCCGACTCCATCGCAACGGAAACGTCCAGCGGCAAGAATTCCGTAATGCTTAGCTCTTCGGCAAGAGAGCCTGCAGGAATTTCAACGTGCGGCGGCCGAACAAAAGCCGACTGAGATGTCGTCGGGACCTTCAGGCCCTGGAAGAAGAAAACCCTCCGATCAACGAATTCGCGAATCTCGATATGGTCAATTTGCTCGCGACCCATCGGCAGGGTGAGTAACTTCGGGTGGTCCGAATAATAATCGGTGAACGTGAAGTACTGGGCTTCGTGCCGCCTATCGCCATTCTTTCCAACGGTTACGATCTGTACTCGCTGCCCTTTAGGCCAATTGCCGTCGAATTTTACGAGATAGGCGGATTCTCGATCGGCTGATTGCGGATCCCCAACCAACTGGCCGGTTGCCGTCGAGTAAGATGCGAAACCGTCACAGAATTCCACGATTTCGAAGGAACCGCCCAGGCCCTTGGCAGGCCTGTTGACCGCGGGATTGAGTTTGACAATCTCTCCGTTCTTCTTGGGGTAACTGCGAACCCTCAGCCAGACGTCGAGTCGATCGGGCAGCTTGGCTCCCAGTCGATAGATCTGCAACGTGCTCGGATCGATCATTCGATATCCGGTCTGTGGATCGGTCTTGCCGATTGCGGTACGCGTGGAATAGTCGAATATGCGGGCATGAATGACTTCGAATTCACTGTCACCCGCATCTAGCTCAAGCTGTACGGTATCCAACCAGTCTGCAGAGCTCTTGAGCATTTCCGCGTAGGCAGGCGGCGATGCGAGCGGTTTTCCCATGCGGTCCTCGGCAACAATTCGATTGCCGCGATCCGAATGCGTTATCGACTTGATGCTGACAACGTTCTTGCCGAGCTTGAATTGCCCCGAGTTCGTAAACGGAGCCTTCTCGTACATCGTGTTCTTGTGAGCCGGGTGGACGTAGATGTACTTCTGCCAACCTACGATCGACAATGCTGCCACAAGCATTAAACCGAGAATGCTCAGGATGGAAAATTGCCGCCGGCTACGCGCTTTCGTTTTGGTCATCCAACGTCCCAGTGAGAGTTGCCGTATCACGCAAATGTACTCGGACGCGCTCCAGAAGCAAAGGAAAGAGCCTACAGTCCAATAAATGGGACAGGTAACAGAAAAGCATGCTGTTCGTACAGACTGAGAGGGCCATACCACGATACATATTGAGTCAGATAGACGACGAAGACGTAGGTAAGGACAACGGGTATCGTGAACATTCGAGCCCCATGTCTGAAGAACCAGTGTCGCTTTTCTTCGCGAGCGTCACCACGGCTGACTGCCCACGCCGTCAATATTCTGGCAGGCAGAATCGAAATGACGAATACAATGCTCGGCAGCCAAGCCGCTTCTCTCGGAATCAACTCGGCCTTGAGCACATACAGGGGAATCGCCAAGAGCAGAGTCAGTAGTAAGGCGAACCAATAAGCAATCGGTGCCCGCGCAAATTGCCGGCGCACCTGCGATATCTGAAGGCCCGATGGGAATGAACGGTCAACAGCAGCGTTGATCTGCAGGAACGGCAAGTAGATCAACACGGCGGAGAGAAGCAATGCAGAGACAAACGACAGGGCGAACGCTCCGCCTTCGGGCAAACGAGACGCAAGTACCATAAGGCTGATCGGAAGTAGCAACCACGTGAATGCGACTCCCAGCCCGCGTAGCCCCTGCATCGCCAGTTGGTTTACATTCAGACTGTTGAGCCATTCGAACAGACGATCGCGAAGCTCCGAGTACATGCCGCCAGCCCGGATCTGTCGCATGAATCTTAGTGGCGCCGGCCAGGCAAAATGGCGAATGCGCCCGCCGCGATAAATTGACCATACGATATGGGTAACAACGAAAACAAACCCTAACGTCATGATGACGCCCAAGCGACGAACAGCCGGCTGATTTTCCAGCAACATGGCTGAATAACGAAGGTCGGCGATTAAACGCAAAGGCAAGAGCAACAACCACCCAGCCATGATGGCTCCGCCAAATCTCGCCCAACTGCGAATGTCAGTAAATGCTTCGCGAATTTGTCCCGTTCTGGTGACGCGTGCGGACAGTTCGAGAAGATAGCCGAGGCTGAGGACTTGAATCAGGGGCACGGTTGCGATAATCGACAGTCCGATCACCATGCAAATGAGACCGAAGACCCATTCAATGCAGCCGGCAATGAAATTCCAAATACGACGAATCCGACCGAGCCTCGGTTTTGATACATCGGAATCGTTCGACTGATGCGAACCGGCAACAGCAGTAGTTTGTGGGTTGACGATTGGAATTGCGTCAACGGATTCCGCGACAATGATCTCACTGGAAGTGTTCATAGCGACCTTCGATGTTGGAAGCAAAGCCGGTGGAACTTCTAGTGGTTCGTCGTCTGGTATCATCTATTGGTAGATTCTTGTCCAAGATTGCAAAATGGACGGCGAACTATCATTATCGCCGAATCACGCGTTGGGTTTAATAGAGAGCCGCCAAGATGTTGCGAAATGCGCTTTTCATCGGTTTTTGCGTCCTCGCTGTAGGCAGTATCGGAGCCTACGTGGCCCCCAATCCCGCCGAGCGGGCCAATCTGGCGGTCGAATCCACCAAATCGGCTGAGTACTTTATTGGCGATATCGTCGCTGAAGTGAATGCCGAATTTGACGCGGAATGGCAACGTGCGGATTTGGCTCCAGCTGGGGAAGCCGACGAGTGGCTGGTGATTCGCCGAACGTCGCTCGCACTGACTGGTACTTTACCGTCGATCGAAGACATCAGGAAACTGGAATCGTTACCCGAAGAGGAACGTGTCGATTGGTGGGTAGAAAATCTCCTGCAAGACCGCCGCTACGCGGATTATTTCGCGGAGCGAATGGCGCGAGCCTACGTTTGCGTG
>CAYYHV010000377.1:0-2493 GCA_964471695.1 uncultured Pirellulaceae bacterium | reverse complement strand
CGATCAAATTTTTGCGAATCGTCCCTATGACGAACTGGTCTCGGAATTGATCACGGCGGAAGGACTTTGGACCGATACGCCAGCCGTGAATTTTCTGACGATCACGCTCGACGATACGCATGGCGAAGGAAGGCCGAATCCTATTCGATTGGCTGGACGCACGACTCGTGCCTTTTTGGGTGTGCGTTTAGATTGTATGCAGTGCCACGATGACAACTTGGATGGCGTGTGGTTGCAATTGGATTTTCACGAACTAGCGGCTTTCTTTAGCGGCCCCAAAGCCACGCTGACTGGGATGCAGGATAAGGCGCGGCCATACGAATATACTTATCTTGACGAAGAAGAATCGACCACGGTGGAACCCAATGTACCGTTTGCCAAGGAGTCTCTGGCGGAAGAGGGGCCGCACCGAAAGCGTCTGGCACGTTGGATTACGTCGGATTCGAACAAAGCATTTTCTCGCGCGATGGTAAATCGGGTCTGGGCGTTGGCGTACGGCAAGCCGCTCGTCGAGCCGATCGACAGTATTCCTTTGGAAGGCCCCTACCCGGCAGGATTGGAAACGCTGGCCGATGACTTTGCGAAGAACGGCCACGATCTGAAAAGATTGTGGAAAGTCGTTACTGCAATCAAGCCATTCCGTTTAGATAGTCGCTCGAGTCGTCATGAAATTACCTCGGCACATGAAAATGCTTGGGCCTCATTCCCTGTTACACGACTCCGTCCGGAACAAGTCGCCGGAGCCATCGTTCAATCTTCCAAGTTGGCGACTGTGGATGCCAACTCCCACGTCATCGTAAGATTGATGAAGTTTGGCAGAACGGACGATTTTGTAAAACGCTACGGCGACGTCGGGGAAGACGAGTTTAGTAGCGATGGCGGCACGATCCCCCAGCGCCTGGTAGTACTGAATGGCAACCTGATCAAGGAACTGACGAAGGATGATATCGTCATGAACGCCGCGACTCGGATTTCCCGGTTCTCACCGGACGACAGTCGTGCGATTGAAACGGCTTACCTTGCAGTGATGACGCGTTACCCAACTTTTGATGAGAAGCAGCATTTTCTGGAGCGATTGGAAGAGACGAACAACCGAGTCCAGTTTTTCGAGGATCTGTTTTGGGTGTTGTACAACTCAACTGAGTTTTCATGGAACCACTAAAGGACCTGAGACGCCGTTCGAGATGAAAACCGACGGATGGAAGTGAGAGTAAAACAATGAAACGCGACTATGAATGCGGCACCGCCGAACATGTGACTCGTCGATCCCTGCTAAAAGCAGCTGGGTTAAGCGGACTAGCCTGGTTGACTCCCGTTGCAAAGTTGTTGGCGGACGAACCCAGTATTCGTAAAGGACGTCCAGCCCAATCGGTGATTCTATTGTGGCTGTCAGGTGGACCCAGCCAACTGGAGACGTTTGATCCTCATGCGGACAAAACGATTGCTGGTGGCACCAAGGCGATTGAGACTTCGGCCAAGGGAGTCCAAATCGCAGAGGGACTGCCGCTTCTGGCGGAACAGATGCGTGACGTTTCCGTGATTCGCAACGTGGTCAGCAAAGAAGGAGATCACGAACGAGCGGCTTATAACATCAAAACTGGCTATCGGCCTGATCCCACCATCAAGCATCCTTCGCTGGGCGCAATTGTTTGTCATGAATTGCCGGAGGGTAAAGCCGAGATTCCGCGACACATATCGATTAAGCCAGATATGTGGTTTGGACGTGGCGGATACCTTGGGCAACAATTTGATGCATTTCGAGCCTATTCGGTAGGCGGTGATCTACCGGACGTGAAGAAGCGAGTCAGTGATGAACGATTCGCTTCGCGACTTTCTGACTTGGAGGTCGTCGAGCGAGCTTTTCGTGCGAATCGTCCCGGCGATCTTGAGACGAATCGTACTCTACACAACACAACGATCGAACGAGCCGTGCAGATGATGTCCTCGGATCAGCTGGCTGCGTTCAAAATCGCCGAAGAACCGAAGGCGGTCAGAAACGATTTTGGCGACTCGGAGTTCGGCCAAGGTTGTCTGGCGGCCATGCGGCTGACGGATGTGTCGAGGTGACTTTGAGTGGCTGGGATAGTCACGTGACCAATCATGACATTCACGAACGGCTGAATAAACAGCTGGACCCAGCGTTTGCTGCCCTGATCAAGCATCTGAAGGATCGAGACCGTTTTGACGATACGATTGTGATCTGCGCGGGCGAGTTTGGGAGAACACCTGGGATCAACCCCGGCGGTGGGCGAGATCATTGGCCCCATGGCTTTAGTGTTGCGGTGGCGGGTGGTGGCTTGCGCGGAGGCCAGATCATTGGCGAGACCGATCCGGAAGGTTCGCGGCTTACCATGGAAAATGGGACGGATATTGCCGATGTCCACACCACAATTCTCAAAGGACTGGGTATTGATCCAGACCGTACGCTCCCGACGAATGTGAGCCGACCCATGAAGTTGAGCGAAGGAAATCCAATTCCCGAGCTTTTGAGTT
>CAYYHV010000376.1:0-7682 GCA_964471695.1 uncultured Pirellulaceae bacterium | reverse complement strand
AGTGGTACGTCAAAGCTGAGTTGCGTGTTTGTAGTACCGCCTTCAGGCGGAAGATGCCGGCTAAAGCCGGTACTACGAGCCATTCAATTCAATCCTGACAAACCACTAGATTATTAACTAGAACAAATCCTTCGCTCAGAGAGATCTCCAACGTACCCACCGAAGCCCACGGACACTGACGGCTTGCATCGCCAGTCTCTCCCATCCCCACTCGCAACTGCGAGTCCTATTTGGCTTCGTGATTCACGTTTTAAAAGCGATCTCAAACCAGCGGTACTTTACTGCAATTCCTATGAAAATCTTTTTTGACCTGCTCCCGGTCGTCCTCTTCTTCGTCGCATACAAGATGGGCAACCCGTTCGCCGACGCCCATGCCGAGGCAGGTTCACACGACAACCTCTACTTCGCCACGCTGGTCATCATGATCGCGATGACGATTCAGGTCATCGGTGTGTACGCCGTGAAGCGGACGGTTGAAAAGATGTACCTGTTCACATGGATCGCCGTCGTCGTACTGGGCTCGATGACGCTAATCTTGCAGAACCCCAACTTTATTAAATGGAAGCCCACCATCGTCAATTGGATTTTGGGCGGAGTCTTCCTTGGCAGCCAACTCAGCTTGTTCGACAAACTTTTCGGCGAGAAGAACCTGGTCCAGCATATGCTGGGAGCGCACTTCGACATGCCCAAATCGGCTTGGAACAAAACCAACCTGGCTTGGGTCGCCTTTTTCCTCATCAGCGGCTTGCTCAACATCATCGTGGCCTACACTTGTGCCGAAAACACCTGGGTCAATTTCAAACTCTTCGGGCTCACCGGACTGAGTTTCGTCTTCATGTTCGGCTTGGTCTTCTGCCTCAAAGATTTCATCAAGCCGCTTGAAGATGACGAGAAGGAAGAAAAAACCGCCGACGCCACAACCGAAACTGACACCGCCGATTCGCAAAGCTAACCCTGCCCCGCTCCGCGACAAACGCAGCATGGACGTTCCCGTCCGTGCCTCAACACGCATAGACAAAAGTCCGTGCTAAAGAATCAAATCGGGCGCACATCGCAAGCGCCACACAGCTGCGAAACTTCCATGCCTGGCTAACCTCGCGCCTCCAAGCCACAGCCAAGGCCCAACCTCTCTGCAATCCGGCGACCCCGTTGCTCTCCATTCTCTCGTCAATTTGGGACTTACATTTGAATTTGCATCAGTCAAACGAGGCGCGCCGGCGCCCGGCCTTGTCACCCAGCCGAAAGTCGCTTCCTACCCTTGAGAAACAGGGCAAAGATTCCAAAGCTAAGAAGGAACGCACTCGGTTCTGGCACAGCGGCAGTCCCCACGAGGAACCCGGGAGACTGAGCGGGACCAGCGGCTAGTAACTCAAATACTTCTGAATGGGAACTGTCGCCAAATCCGAGCGCATGGGAATGGACTCCTGTGCCCAGAACGAAAGTCCGCAGATCGAATACGCCGGCTTGCCAATCGACGAAACTACTTGTCGCCGAAACCCGCTCAAACCGGAGTTCGGTTAAACTCGCATCCCACACAAAACCTGCCCCAACGACCGTTGGCTGGGTTGGCAGCGACGTGCCGGCATCGCCATTGTGGAAAAAGACCAAGTTGCTCGTCATGAGCTGGTCAGTGTCCGTATCGGCTGTTATTGTTCCCGTGACCTGCAGTAAGTGTCCGCCCATCGTGCCGGAGTGGTCAACGTCATAGACGACGACTGCAGCTTCTAAAGTCGCGGGAGCTGCCAACAGACAAATCAAACCAACTCGAACTACACTGACCATTGCTACCCTCACAAGTTATTAGATTGGTGGCATCCGGCAAGCAGCCTTCCAAGATAGGAGGCCGAGCCTCACAAAGCAAATCTCGCGACGACACGTCTGATAAGCACAAATGGCTCTGACAGAACCATCTCGCCTTAAATGCGTAACACTTCCACAAATTGCTCGTTGCGCTGCCTTTTGCCTCTGCTTGCTATTTCGTCGGTAATTGACGACGAAAGGGAACGACGACGCCTTCTCTACGAGAAACATTTCGGCCTGCACATTTCAAATGTCCGAGACGAAATCATTTTCCTGGCTTGTGGCCAAGCTGATGATGGATCATGGATCGAACCGCCAGATGATCTCTTGGCGAGATATGCGGACCACCCCGAACTCACTGTTCGCCCGATCCGTGATGCCAAGTACGGGCGCTATACCGGTTCAAGAATGATACTTGGACGAAAGAGAAATACGGGGCCCACCACGTTTCATAGAGCACGGGTAGAGATAGCTTGATGGTCGCGTTGGGTCGCTTTTTTTCAGCCCATTTCCCGGCGGCTGCTTGCTTATTCGCTGGTGACGCTCAATGTGATATCGGCCGCGCCTCCGCGTTCGACGTTGATCGTCAGCCCTGAAGTTTTGTACTTAGAAAACTTCTTGTCGAGAGTTCGAGTTAACGATGCGTGCTTGGCATGTTCTGCCATATTGTCAATGTCCGCCGTGAACTTCTGGACGATCAATACCTCATGATCTCCTGCAACCGCCCCATCGTTGGCTTTGAACGTCGTCAATGTAAATTCGCCATCACGCCCAATCGACGCTCGTGCGACGAGCGGATGTTCGAGGGAACGGACTTCGATACGTCCACCAGATAAGGGCGCACCGTCATCAAAGAGAACCTTGCCGCTGACGGGGTAGGGTCGCGGTTGGTCCGAGCACCCGACAGAAACCAGGACGACTATGAGGAATGCCCACGACAGCCTGCCAATGGAATCAGACAAAGAAGTCACAGGTCGAGAATTAAAGTGCATTCGTATCGACTACCGTTCCATCATTTCGATTGCAAAGTGCACCCAGAATTTCTGTATCGGTGGCGGGCGTCAAACCGTGCACACTCCCGTCTCCAAAAACAAAGTTGCAGACGCCAATATGCCAACTGCCGAAAGATAGAAAATCAGTCGCTGTATCACTGGGCCCGGCGGCGATAGGATATCCAGGTCCGCCGATTCGCGCGAAGCCCTGAAGAACGTCACCATCATAAGCCGGCGGGTCATAGGGATAGGCACCCAGCTCTTCCAGAACGATATGCTTCTCGCCCGCAACGATGGTGTTGCTCATGCCATCTTTGACATGTCGCACACCGATGCGATCGATCCAGGCTACCGGCTTCCAGTCTTCGCAAACCGCGCGACTGGATGTAATAATTCCCGTACCATTACCACCCCATTGAAAACTGTCGGGTCCGCCATTCATCGTTGGGCCGGGATGACCATGACTTGCCACATAGTCGGCGAGTGCACCGCCCACTTGCTTGCGAAAACCGCCGCAACCACAGGGCGCCGGATCCGTTTCGTAGTTGCGTGTTTCAGCGGTCGTGGGACCACGACGACTGGCACAATGAAATGCAGAGACGACTCCGCTTCGGATTGATTTATCGTGCGCTTCGAAGGCTTCGTAGAGATCCCAATTGTCATACTGAGCCTTCTCTTCGAGATACGGCATGATTCGAACCAGCCACGATGGTTCACGCCCCGCACAGTAAGTTGCAAGAACACCGGGCTTCGCTTCCAGGCGTGCTGGTGGAAATGAGCGCTGGCTGGATTCAAAGTTGGCGGTTGCCAATCCGATCTGCTTCAGGTTGTTGACACATTGCATGCGCCGAGCGGCTTCGCGAGCCGTTTGCACTGCGGGCAGCAGTAGCGCCACAAGGATACCAATAATGGCAATGACAACGAGCAGCTCGACTAGCGTAAAGCCATAACGGCATCGCTGCCTGAGATTTCTATAGGATTTCATCGTTTGAACACCAGTTAATCCAGAGGGAGGGCGCTGTCTCATTATTCTAGTTCTATCATGCAATCCAACAAGGAAAAACGGCAGGCATCATCTACGAACGGGAATGTCACGGGAAATAGCGACTCCATCACGAATGAAGGTACCAAACCGTCTGCATAGCGTTACAAGGCACGAAGTTTTGTTATCCGATATGTCCGACTATGCGGATTGTGAACACCCGGAGACTAACGAACCATCGCCCCAATTTGCTAAAAACAGCCAAAAGACAACGCGTAGCGGCGGATACCGTATCGCACGTAACACTAACAAGCCTTCGGGCCAAGCCGGAACAGCCGGCAATTCATTCGCGTCGACCGGTTGACGCAACTGTTACCCAGCAAACGAAACACCCTTGCTAGACCTCGCGATTCTCCGCTGGTCGACCAGCAATGACTGAACGGTTGCGTTTGCCGTATGACGCATGGGATGCCACCTTCGATGACCAGTCGCCGTGTCTTCCTCATTCAACGCGAAAGGAAATCGCAGTAACTGCATAAACCCTATCAAGAAAATCCCATTTCCAAGGCGCATGCACCTGAACCTTGCAGGACGCCCCCTTCACGGCTCGGAAAGATTCAAGCACCTTTGCCGGATTCAGCCCTGTAAAGAAATTTCGCGAGTTTAGGGCGGTGTGCAGCACGTTCGGCAAGTCGGATAGTTCAGCCGCAACGATTTCGGGACAAGTCACCGAAGAAACGACTTCCCAAACCATCAGGGCCTGACCGCCCGCGCGCGTCACATCATTGATTGTCTGCATGTGATGGCAGCGAGTCTGATCTAGCGATTCCTCTAATCGCTGCGATCCGTTGTCCTGTTCGCACAGAACCGTTTGCTCAATAAGTTGTGAAACGAGCCCGATTGAGCAAGTCACATCAAAGGCCTCCAATTCGCTTGGCAGTTTTTGCGTGCGAAGGTCGAGACCGTGAAGCAGTTCAATTCGTTGTCGGTCTCCCTTGGGAAGTCGCTCGATCGCATACTCCAGCGAGACACGATCATAGTCGACGAGCAGCAACCGTTCAAAATGATTGCACAGCAATTCGAGATCGAAATCGTTGCCATTGCCTGCACCAAGAATGCACAGGCTTTGCTTACTCGGCGATTGCAATATCAATTGAGTAACTCGATCACGATGGTCAGCAAATTGATCCCAGCAGTCACGGGATTCGCCGTTTCTCTTCGCTTGCTCCGCAAGCCGCTCCATATCGTCCATAGCAGGAACCCAAACCCTCAGCGACTTTGTAAATCGACAACAAGGCCAACCCGGAGGCTAGCCGACCAACTTGCGTTCGTACACGTCCTCGAAGTCTACCGTTCCAAACGCTACGCCTCTAGTTCCAAACTCCAAACCATGTTCCGGATTTGTGGTCTGCGACGACTAAATTCCCAGTATGACCATCGTTTGTTTCATGCCGCCTACAAACCTTGAATCAATGACTTCGCCACAATTGAAGTGTATTTCCCCCGGAGATGTACAGGCAAATGCCACTAGTCGTCCGAGTTGACGCCCCACATCACAAAGCCATACTATAGTCGCAGCCACTACGCAGCGAACAAATGAGATTCACTGGATAGATAGGCACGAAGAACCATACTTGCTCGGCGCATACAACGAACAGGAACAAGTCATGTCAGTTCACACGGATACAAAACCGAAGAAGAAGACTCGTTGGCGACAGATTTCACTGGCCACGCTACTGCTTTTGATTACCGTGGCAGCGTTCGCCATATCGCATTTCCTTACCTCTCGCGATTTAGCCACAACGAAGTCGGAGCTGAATGAATATCGTTACCAGTACGGAGACCTGGTCGTTGAAGACCCGGACAAGATTCACTTGCTCAAATTTGCCGACGAGCAGAACCCTTGGAAATGGCACGCGCATTTCCCCAAGGGCAAACAATTTCGAATTGTATCCGGTGTGGGCGTGTTTGGGCCGAATGAAACCCCGGACGTAGACAAACTAAAGAATTGCGGAGAAATGACGGTGATCGGAACGGGCGAACTGACGACTTTCTCAGTCAAGATTGCCGAACCCAACCCAAACTCGGTTGAGATTAGCGTGATGCATAACGGTGGCTCGGTCTCGCACGGAATGCCAAAGACGGACGTGCCTTGGTATACCCCGATGCAATCCACCACCAGATCCGTTGGCTACAAGGACGCGCATGTCGGCAGCAAGGACAAACCGACTGTAATATTCTGGACGCGAAAACCGAAAGTACTAAAAGGCGGCATGGTTACGGTGGAACAGAATCCAACGGAGGGCATTGTTGTCATCGCCGTTCCCGTAAAGTAACACGCAGCTTCAGATTCGGAGAATCGCGACTGTTCATTCTAAAGCGATTAATCACCGCACTCGCGATCGGGACGATTGCGCTGCGATTTAATCCGAACACTGCCCCAAAGCAGTCCCAATCAACGACGGATCAATTTAAAGCGAGTCGAACCTTAGAATTCCAACCTCCCTGATTGAAACCTTGCCGTATCTCACGGAAAGAAGCACATATGTCGCCATTGGTCATTCGCTAGTTGGTCTCGCTTTTGCGATGGTTGCGTTGCCCGCATCTCGCAATCGAAAGGCTCCCGCGTCGCGTATAAATATCGGGGAGCTTTTCGTTGGTGTTCGTCGACGGCGATCTAGATGAGTTCGGCAAACACCGAATCCACGACCGAGTGGATAAGAGCATCTTCGTCGTCGGGAGATTCCACCTGGTTGAGACGAAAGCCGCGAACTGCATCTGCGACTTGGAACTTGTTGGAATTCCAAACATTAAAGTCGGAAACGTCGACCTGGCCGCTGGCGTCAAAGTCGCCTAAAGTCCAGGCATTCGCCAATGAGAATTTGTTGGCGTTCCAGACATTAAAGTCTGATACGTCAACGGCACCGTCAAGGTTGGCGTCGCCGAGGATATAGGCGTTGCCCGAGGGCAAGTTCATCGCTCCTGCTTGAGCCAGCCACGCATCGCGATCATTGAGGTCGACCAAGGCGTCGCCCGTCAAGTCGAAGTCCGGGTTGTGGTTACCACTGGCAATCTCAACCACCAATTGGTCGATGTCCGGCCCATCACACAACGAGTCACCGTTGAAGTCGCAACTGGATGGACTCGATTGTGCCTCGATCGAACCGATGTCGATGCTGCTGCCATAGACTCGCGTAAACATCGAACCACGTTGGTCAAATTCAGGGACGTTCGACACACCTGAGGCAGCGGCTGGGTCTCCTCCGTCGAGGGCGGGACTGCCCGGCAGCGGCACATGAGTCAGAGTCGGGCCTCCATTGTTGGCAAGTGGGCCCAGCATGGGGTCGTTGATTCCCGTCAGATCGCTTGCGTTTTGGAGGTCGTCGCCATCTCCAAGCAAGTTGTACCCTCCACCGTCAAAACTGCCGACGAGATTGTTCGGAATGCCATTCGCATCATTCCCCGACACAATGCTGCCAACGACCCTCACTGTGACGCCATCGTTGAGGAATCCGCCGCCGACTCCGCCAGCTGTGTTTGCCGTTACGGTGGAATATTCAAGATAGGTGAGAAGATTGGAATGAATGCCACCGCCATCCATCGTGGCAACATTGCCTGATATCGTCGAGTTGGTAACGTATCCGATACTGCTGTTGCTATAGATCCCACCCCCATGTTGGCCGGCGTTGTTCCCTGAGACGGTAGTGTTCGTTATCTGGTTGCCACCGTACTCATAAGAGATGCCACCGCCATTCAGGCTGGCGGAATTCTCAGCGATTGTCGAATCGGAAATATGTATGGTGCGGGGATAGATTCCTCCCCCGCTGCCAAGACTTGTGTTGTGGGAGACGTCACTTCTGACCAAATTCGTATCGCCACGGGTATAGATTCCCCCGCCATTTCCCGCA
>CAYYHV010000375.1:5170-7687 GCA_964471695.1 uncultured Pirellulaceae bacterium | reverse complement strand
CTTACGTCCTCGCTGGCAATCCACTGACGATTACTGGCGATACGATGATCGTCAATGGATCGCATACGATAGCCGATGGAGTTACGTTTGCACCTGGGACGAGAATGTTGAATGCGGCCGCAGGCGCCGAGCTGACCATTGGGGGGCCGATAAGAACTGTTCAGAACGATGTCGCGACATTGATTCTTGCCGGCGGCGGGGACGGCACTGTCGGTGCGCTCATGGATGCGAACGACGACGGGATGTTCAACATCGAAGTCGTCAAACGTGGCAGTGGCACGTGGACGATAGGCGATGGTAGCAATGTGTTCTTTAATTTTCATACGGGCGACACGACGATCGAAGAAGGTCGGCTTCGCGTCAAAGCCGATGTTGCTGGCGGAACGATTGGGGAACTGAGAACTCCGGAAATATTTGTCCGGAGTGGCGCGACCTTTGATACGTCAGACTTTAGTACGTATTCTCTGCAGCTGAACCAGAATCTCCAAGGCAGTGGAACCATCGATGCCGGCGGAAACACTTTCCAGGTATTCAGTGACAATCTGATTCGTCCGGGGGATGGCGTAGGTACTTTGAGTGTCGACGGCGACCTATCGTTGTTTGGCGTCGAGGGAGACTCGCCGACCGGGGGAATCCAATTTCAATTGTCATCTTCCACAACGGGAGGCAACGACCGGGTCGTTGTTGATGGTAATCTCATCAGCAATGCAGGCGGTGGCGGACAGCTTACTCGAATCGGTGTTGTCCCTACAGCTACATCGTTGGCAACTGGAAGCTATGAACTGATTCGTTTCAGCGGCAGTCACATAGGTTCGGTGAGTGACTTCAGCCTGGATTCGGCGCTTGCTACGAGGTTTTCGCAAGCCATTACGGCTGACAGCGACTCGATCAATTTACAAATTACGGGTTCGAATGCCGCTTTGAGTTGGCGAGGCAATGATTCGACCAACCCGAACGTTTGGGATGTTAATGGCGTACGCAATTGGAATAACTCAGGGACGAGCGACGTCTACTTTGATCTCGATGGCGTTCGATTTGACGACTCGGCCGTCAGTACGAACATTCAAATTCAGGGCACGGTGACTCCAGCGAGTACGACTTTCAGCAATTCGACGAAGGACTATGTGGTTTCGGGAGAAAGTATTGCCGGTGCTGGGGGCTTTACCAAAACAGGTTCGGGAAGTGTCACGCTAAATCAGTCGAATACGTACAGCGGATTGACGGCGATCACCGGCGGTGTACTTCATGCCGCCAATGATGGAGCGCTGGGAAGTACCGACAGCGGGACGATCGTCAGTGGAGGCACGCTCGACATCACGGGGTCGAATATTGCTGGTGAAACAGTCAGTATTCAAGGGAACGGTAACGAACGACGCGGCGCTCTAATTACAAGCGGGCCGGACAAGGCCGGCGGTGGCACACAGCAGATTAGTGATGTGATTCAAACCGGAGATGCGGCAATTGGTGCCTACTTCGATGGTGTCGGCGATCAATTCGATGCAAACGACTACCGTTGGGACCTGGAACCGAGTGGGATTGCAGGAGTCGCGACTTGGGAAGGAAACGGTCACAACCTCACGAAAAAGGGACGCGGTACCGTTAGCATTCAGCGCACGGGCGAGATGAATGTGCCGACGATCAATATTGAGGAAGGAATTCTCTTTCTGCAAGGCTCGACGACTTCGACGGGCGCGACGGTCGCGATCGGCAATGGGGTGCCATTGAGGGACAACTATACGGGTAACGCTTCGTTATCGTTCTTCTACAGCAATACGACTGGTCCTGCACCCAATGGTGGAATGCACAGCATGAATTTGGTCCTCAATGGTGGGGAAGTTGATTTTGGGTCAGCGCTAGCGGGTGACCTGACATTGGCTGGTTCGGTGTTGAGTATTAACGTCAGCGGTGACTCGTCGATTGACAACTCGATTACCTCCAGCAGTGCCAACCGTCGACTGAAGCTTCCCCAAGGGATTACCGGAAGTGGAGATTTGCGATTCAGCGGCGAAGGGATCGTCGAACTGCAGTCAAATAACACATACAGCGGTCGGACAGAGGTGACGGGAAACCTCGCGCTGACCGGTTCGGCTCGATTGAGCAACACGCCTCAAATAGATGTCATTGGAAACTCGGCGAGTCCTGCGACTCTCGACGTAACGGGGCGATCGGACGGTACGATCACGCTCATCAATCAATCCCTCAGCGTTGTTGGCGGGGGGCAAGTCACTGGAAACGTGAATGTTGCAGCGGGGGCTCAGCTTACTGGGGCAAAATCTTTAACGGAGAATCTTGCCGCCCGCATTTTGGGTAACGTCTTGGTTCAGTCCGGCGGGACACTGGTGATTGATTCTGGCTTGGGGATCGCGATGGACCCCGATCCGGCTCCCAAACTGACGATTGGAATTGAAGGTGATTTAACGCTCGATCCTAATGGCACTTTGGCGATCGATCTGCGTTCACTGGACGATTTTGACAATCTTACGGTTTCCGGAGAAGCCAATCTTGGTGGGACCGTGT
>CAYYHV010000375.1:0-5160 GCA_964471695.1 uncultured Pirellulaceae bacterium | reverse complement strand
CCCTTGATGGATTTACACCCAATCTTAACGATACGTTTTTGATCATGAACGCTGGCGCTTTGATCGACAATGGTCTTACTCTGGGCGGACCTGATGGTTCGGAGTTCACGCTCGGCATGTCGGGTAACAATTTGACATTGACCTTTGGTATGGCGATGGCAAATGGGGATTTTGATGGAAATGGTATGTACGATTGTGTGGACATCGACGCTCTTGTCAGCGCGATCGTTGCCGGCAGCGGCAACCCAAGTTTCGACCTCGACGGCAACGGCATGCTGGATACGGCTGATGTTCAGGCGTGGTTGATCGAGGCAGGTGAAGTCAACCTTGGAGCCGGTCGTGCATTTCTTCGCGGCGACGCGACGCTTGATGGCGTTGTGGATGTTTCGGATTTCGCCGTCTGGAACGCGAATAAGTTCACATCGACTGGGGCTTGGTGCCAAGGCGACTTTACTGCGGACGGCGTAACGGACGTTTCGGATTTCGCCGTCTGGAATGCGAACAAGTTTACGAGTTCAGACGCGGCTGTTGTTCCTGAACCGGCCACAACGTTGGGGCTCATTGTTGGATTTACCCTGCTCGGTTGTCTTCGTCGACGAGTCGGGCGGAAGCTTGCAACCCAATAGAGATAAATTCATATGGAGTTTTCCCCATGTCAGCCGCGCGGTGGAATTGCAGCCGATGTGGAAACGATCTTCCACTTGAAGGGGTACTGCCCCGATCACTCGATCGAACGCGTTGTACCGGATGGTAGCGGCAATCTTATCATTGAACTGGACGGCCAGAATCGTTGGGTTGCGGACAATGTAACCCACGACCCGATTCAAACCTGCCAGCATAGTTGGCTTTCCGGCCCACACCGCAACTATTTCTCCATCAGCGCCGTGCCGGAGACAGAATTGATCGGAATCCGTTTTAGACCTGGTGGGCTGTTCGCGCTCCTGGGGCAAACCGTCGGTGACTATGTAGAACGAATCGTCGATGGTTCAAAAGTCTTCGGCGCTTCAATAATTGCACTGCGAAAGTGTTTGGTTGACAAACTGCCGATCGAAGAAAAACTCGATCTGGTTGAGCAGTGGCTTACGAAAGAACGACAGACCGACCATTCAGTGCCCCGATGTGTCGAGTATGCCATTGAGCAGCTTACTGTTACACCATCTCTTCGCACGATCGGTAACCTGGTTGACCAATCTGGATACTCACGAAAACACTTTCTCCATCTTTTTAAGAAGCATGTGGGGTTAGGGCCAAAAGAATTACAGCGAATTCTTCGTTTCTCATCGGCGTTGGCCCAAATTCAAGAAAGTAAATCGCTCTCATGGGCGGCGATCAGCATCGATTGTGGGTACGCCGATCAGGCACACTTCATCAAAGACTTTAAGGCCTTCTCTGGTGTGAACCCGTCCAGGTTTCTCGACATGCAGCATGGACGAATGAACTTCTTTCCAATCAATTAGTCGCCGACCGGAAAGTAGATCGGGAGACTTTCCATCAAGTCGATCTACGCCCAGGTAACATTTTTACAATTCGGCGAATCGCTGAAGTAGTATATCTTCAGTAACCAGGCGACTTCCTCACTATCAGTTTCAAGGGTTAGATACGATGAAAAGGTCTTCACGGTCACGCGCTTGCAAGGCAGCGTTACTCTGTTCACTAGCGCTTGTTGGTGTCTGCCTATCACAAGAATCTGAAACCGATCCGATTCCTATGAAGGAGTTGGTGAATGCAGCCATCAGTAGCAAAATATCAACGACCGCCGCAGGCGAATTGATTGTTACGCAGAAAGTGACCATCAATGTTCCGGTAGCCAAAGTGTGGAGTGCTTATACCACCAGTGAAGGCTGGCGCGGTTGGGTAGCGCCCGTCGCTCATGTGGAATTGAAAGTCGGAGGTGAGATCAGGACCAACTACAACAAGAACGGAACGACGAACGATGAATCTGCCAATGAGCTACGCATTGTCAACTATGTGCCGGAGAAATTGTTGACACTGCAGGCGAAGGTTTCGAAGAATTGGCCGGAGGTCATGAAGAGTCAAGAAAAGCAGATGTTCAACATTATTCTTTTCGAAGCATTGGGAGCCAATCGAACCAGGATCACTTCCTATGGGACTGGGTATCGAGATACACCTGCTTCGCATAAGTTGTTGAAGTTTTTCGTTCCCGCGAATGAAAAAACGTTTCGATCGTTGATAAAATACTTGGAAGAAGGCAAATCCGCCTATTAAATGCGGGCGGTATTGGGGGCCTTGGGCGGATTCCCGAGTGACAATGGACGATCTGTCGCAACAAACGTGAGGAACAGGGATGGCGCGACAAGTCGTCAACCGGTGTTCTAAGTAACATAGCCGACTGTTCTCACGTGTTGGGCAGTTTTGAAGAGCTCAGTTAGCCGGGAATTGGGCTGGCAAAGTCACGGGAACATTGTTGCCGCATCGAGGTGTTGAAATCACAATGGGGTTTCCATTCTGACCAGCCTCTCGATTCGATAGCAAACGATGAATTTAAGACCTACCTTGAGCAATCTGTACATTGGCGTCGTCGCAGTCGCATGTTTTCTATTCTTCAACCACGTCGAAGCACAGGTTACCAACTCCAAGTATCACCAGGCCGATTCGTTCCGACAGCTTGACGAATCTCTGCCGACGCCCACCGAGACGCGATTGGCTTCGGGGGCACCCGGCCCCAAGTACTGGCAGCAGCGCGCCGACTATGTGATCGATGTTGAGATTGATGATGACAATCAGCGGCTGATTGGTCGTGAACAGATCACGTATCGCAACCAGTCGCCGCACAAGTTGAGTTATATCTGGCTGCAACTGGACGCCAACATTCTCGCGCCGGATTCTGACGCTGTACTGACTGCCAGTGCGCCAGAACTCAGTCGTGTTTCGACGGATGAACTCAAGAGGCTGCGAGCTCGTTTGGTATTTGACGGGTCGATGAAGATTACGGAAGTCAGTGATGTTGCCAAGCGACCACTTGAGCATACCATCGTAAAAACGATGATGCGCATTGACATCCCAACGCCCTTGGAACCAGGGGAAACGTTTACCTTTCACGTTGCCTGGAATTACGCAATCAACAACAGCAAGGTGGTCCGAGCCCGTACGGGGTATGAGTACTTCGAAGACGACAAGAACTACTTGTACGAGATTGCCCATTGGTTCCCGCGACTGGTCGCGTACACCGACTATACCGGGTGGCAACATAAACAGTTCCTTGGCCGTGGTGAGTTCACGTTGGAACTAGGCGACTACCTGCTTCGAATTACGGTGCCTGACGATCATATCGTTTCGGCCAGTGGCGAACTGATGAATGCGGATCAAGTATTAACTCAGCCGCAGCGAGAGCGATTGGCAAAGGCGCGGACTGCCAAAACACCCGTCTTTATTGTGACACCAGAAGAGGCGGAGAAGAACGAATCGCATCAGCCGTCGGGTAAGAAGACATGGATATTCAAAGCCGACAATGTCCGCGATGTCGCTTTCGCAACTTCCCGTAAATTCATCTGGGACGCGCAACTTCATAAAGTCGACGGCAATGAAGTTATGGCCATGTCGTTTTACCCGAAAGAGGGTGAGCCGCTTTGGAGTCGATATTCGACGCACGCTATTATTCATACGCTGGATGTGTATTCGAGATACACCTTCACCTATCCCTATCCTGTTGCCATTTCCGTAAATGGTCCAGTCGGCGGCATGGAGTATCCCATGATCTGCTTCAACGGTCCTCGGCCGGAAGAAGATAAGACCTATGCCAAACGGACCAAGTATGGGTTGATTTCTGTCATTATTCATGAAGTCGGTCACAACTATTTTCCAATGATCGTCAATAGTGACGAGCGGCAGTGGACGTGGATGGACGAAGGTTTGAATACGTTTCTCCAGTACCTGTCGGAACAGGAGTGGGAAGAGAAGTATCCGTCTCGACGCGGCGAGCCTCAGAACATCGTCAATTACATGCGCAGCCAGAATCAGGTGCCCATCATGACGAATTCGGAATCTATTTTGCAGTTTGGCAATAATGCGTACGCCAAACCGGCAACGGCGCTGAATATATTGCGCGAATCTATCTTGGGGCGAGAGCAGTTCGATTTCGCCTTTAAGCAGTACGCGCATCGTTGGAAATTCAAACGGCCTACGCCGGCGGACTTCTTTCGGTCGATGGAAGATGCGTCGGGAGTCGATTTGGATTGGTTTTGGAGGGGGTGGTTCTACAGCACGGACCATACAGATCTGGGCATCGAGAGCCTCTCTCTATACACACTGGAATCGCCGGACCCGAAAATTGCCAAAGCCGCTAAGAAGAAGGATCGCGAAGACGAACCAAGAACGCTTTCCAAACGCCGCAACCAATCGCTTGCCAAGCGCACACAAAGTTATCCGGAACTCAAGGACTTCTACAATGACTTTGACGAGCTGGACGTAACGGAACTTGACCAAAAAAATTACAAGAAGTTTCTCGAGAAGCTGGAAGACGACGAACGCGAACTACTCGAAGAAAAGCGAAACTTCTACGTCATCGACTTGTCGAATGTCGGTGGATTAGTCATGCCGGTCATCTTTGATATTGAGTTTGAGGACGGCAGTCACGAAGAGCTCCGCATCCCGGCTGAGATTTGGCGCCGTAACAACAAACGAGTCAACAAGCTGGTGGTTACCGAAAAGACGATCAAATCGCTCACCCTCGACCCTCATCTCGAGACCGCCGACGTCGACTTGGAGAATAATCACTGGCCTCGGAAAGTCATCAAGTCGCGTTTTAAGCTCTTCAAAGAGAAGGACAAGAAGAACGATATGCAGAAAGCACGGGGCGAAGAAGATGAGAAGGATGACGAGAAAGAAGGCGACTCGGAATGACGTATTTGACTCGTATTACCATAGCTTCGGCCGTTGTTTGGCTTATGTGCGCTGGGAATGCAGCCGCCCATCCCTTTCATGTCAGTTTCGCCGAAGTCGACTGGAACCCAAAGAGCGGAAAACTTGAGGTCGCGCTCAAAATTGACCCTGATGATTTGGAACAAGCCGTGCGATTGCATTGTGGCAAGCGAATCAACATCGACCAGAAGAGTTCAGCAGCGGTGATTGCGGATTATGTGCAAGCCAACTTCACGATCCGTCCACCACGTTTGAAAACTGCTGAGGGCAAGAAGGCTGAGG
>CAYYHV010000374.1:0-7687 GCA_964471695.1 uncultured Pirellulaceae bacterium | reverse complement strand
CCACTACTTCAGCTGTTGAGCTTCGCTTGTCAAAACCGCTCGGAAGCGTGGTGATAATCTGGATGGATTGTAATCGACCTGCATCGGCATCGTAGGCAAATACTTCGATCGTGTTGTTAATCTCGTTGATGACATAAGCGTTCCGCTGAAGTGGCGAGAATGCCAAGTGTCGCGGCCCCGCACCGCCAGCAACCCTCAGAAATGCTGGTTCGTGTGGGGACAGTTTTCCCGTCGCAAGGTCGTAGCGATACACAAGGATTTGATCCAATCCAAGATCAGCGACGAAGGCAAACCGATTGGCCCGGTCGAGATTGATCGAATGAGCATGCGGCGAAGATTGGCGTTTCAGGACACTCGAACCAGAATGCTGAACGAAGCTTGTCGCCGGAGCAAGTGATCCATTGAGGCCTATGGGTAGGACGGCGAGACTTCCACCGGAGTAATTCGCAACCAGGACGTTTTTGCCCGCGCTATCCGTGACAAGGTGGCACGGGTGTTGGCCGCGTGAAGGTTGTTGGTTGATTAAACTCAGGGCCCCCGTCTTGCGGTCAATTTGAAAGGCACTGACGGCTCCGCTTTTCTCACCGCCAAACTCCCCAAGTTCATTGGCCGCAAACAAGTAGTCACCACTAGGGTGAATCGCCAGAAAAGATGGCTCGACAGACTCTGTAGCCAATCGAATATTGTTGAGTCGACCTGACGCATAGTCGGCGACATAGATACCCTTACTTGTCCCGCGAGTGTACGTTCCGATAAAGGCCAGATGCGTAGGTGGTCCGGCTAGGGATGTCGACATTGTGAGAATCGCCAGAAGGAGCGGAAGCTGAAACCGAGTCATGCTGGAAATCCATTCGGAAATAATTGTGCGCTAAGCAGTTGGGTCGTTTCGTGAATCGATGTTCCAATCACATCACCACACGAAGACGATAATCTACGCACCGAAGATTGACCAGATACGGTCGGTCGAACGCAAGCGATTGGACATTGTTTTACTGGGAACTGGTGTCGCGGGCGAAACGCCAATCAACGCGTCGTTCGTCGCACGTTGCGGCGTTTCGACGGGAGTTAGGGCAGGTACTGCCGATTGGAACTTCCGCGATGACCAAACATTAAAATCAGAGACGTCAGTGAACGAGTCACAGGTCAAGTCCCCGGAGCTCCAATGTGTACCCGATTGGAATTTGTTGGCGTTCCAAATGTTGAAGTCGGTTGTGTCGACGACGCGATCAAGATTGATATCACCATAAATGGTTCCGACAACGTTAAAGATCATTTCGTCCATGTCGGATACGTCGACGATCCCGTCTGAATTCAGATCAAAAGCCGTTCCATGATTCGAAGCGTTCAGCGCGGAACAAATCAGATCAACGTCAATTGCGTCAACAATCTGGTCGTCGTTGAAATCTCCAGTGATGGTCGACTGTCTTTCCGTGACTTCAAAAAAGGCCGTGTAGGAGTCGCCAAATCCTCCGGCTTGACCATCACCATTCTGATCCATGGGAAAACCTTCCAAATCGAAGATCTGGGGCCCGATAATAGCCAAATAGAACCCGGGGACCGTCTGCGGTCTGAACTCCAATGTGATTTGGTCCGCCGTCGGGAATGAAAAACCGATCAAGTCGTTGAGTCGATTATTCCCGTCGGGTCCGGAGAAAGCCACGACATCCGACAGGTCAAAAGAGTCCTGATCAAGCAGTTGGTCAAACTGCAAAGTCAACGTACTGGTCGCTACCGTGCTATCGACGGTTGGCAACCCAAGGACCCTTGGACCAAAGTGCGGCGTAGAATCGGGGGTCAAGAAGATCTCGAACGCGTACGTATCCGATGGCTCACCCGCCACTGAATTTTGGTTTTGATCCATCGCGAGACCATCAAGATCGTAGATCTCTGGCCCCAACTCCATTGAATAAGTTCCAGTCTGGGCCAATTGTTCAAACTCAATCCGGAGCAGGTTCGCCGCGGGGAAATGGTAACCCGTCATAAGGGGAGTTGAACCATCCGGGGCGACGAATGACACCACATCATCTAAGTCGAAGCTTGTCTGATCAATTGGCTGATTGAATGTGAGAGTAATGTCGGTGGGGGCTAAAGGGTTATCCACAAACTCCCCGGCGACTCCTGCAACAGGCCCGCCCACAACGGGATCCGCCGAATCCACGATTCCGCTAATGAAATACTGAACGATACTACCATAGTCGCTGTAGCCCGAAGTCAAATCGCCTTGTCCGACTCCTGCCACCGCCACGGTATAGACTCCGGGAGGCAGCGTCGCCGAATAAGATGCATGGAGGGCACCGATCGGATTGGAAGTAGCGAGAACCGTTCCGCTGGAATCAAAAACTTGGATTTCAATGTCAAGATTGGGGCTGATTTCAGCCGGTGTGAATTGGAGATCGACGAGGGTTTCGCCATAGGCGTCAATTCGAAAGACATCGATGTCACTGGTCTGTTCGATCACTCTCGATAAGTTCACACTCGTTGTTCCGCTTGGCACAAGTTGGGTGGCTGCCGCGGCGAGAAGCGGGGCGTCCGAATCTGCGTCGACTCGATAGCCCAGGCGTTGAGAGATCTGGGCAAGGTCATCTTCGTCGTTATCAGCGTTCTCATACTCGCCACGACTCCATTGCGTAAGCTCCCGATCATAGCCAATGCCCATGATCGGAGCCCAACCAGTGGCTCCCGCTCCATGGCCGCGATAGTAGCTGGCGCCATCGTCGCCGTCATGATTCAGATTCAGCGCATGTCCAATTTCATGGGAGGCAGCCTCTGCGATTGTTTTCGCGGAACTCCCCAGATTGTTCTCGAACACCCAGACCGGGGTGTCGCTGTTCCAGCCCCAAGAGTTGACATAGGCGACTCCACCAGCATCCGAAAACCAGCGATTGCCGGTTCCGCCGATAGAAGCATCGTCATAGTCAGTGGAGATCAAGACGCGAATCGCCTGACTACCTTCCGCGAAGACCTCAGTCCCAGGGTCCTCCGTCGTTACATTGACATCAAAAGGGGAAAAGTCTTCCGCAACTTGTTGATAGATCTCATCGATATGACTTAATTCTTCCAATGAGAAAGTCGCAACGTCCTCATCGAGGGAAAACGGCACGGCATGAATAGCAAGGTTGTCGTTAAAGTTGGTATTCCAAGCCGTGCTTTCGACAACATGGCCATCAAAATCGAGAAAGATCGTCTTGGATGCTTCTGGGTTGCTGTGAAACAACGGAAGGGTCGCAGACACAACTGGTGGCGAATCGGAATCGAAGGTCTCGGGCTGCGTGAATGCAATTGGGTCCGAAAGTTCGGGTGCGGGGTCAAAGTGGAAGGAGCCAGATGAATCCGTGAACAAGAAGTGTGATTCACCGTTTCCGCAGCAGTTACAATCGTCATGATTGCATTCCCAAGGACGGACGAACTCCGACATGATGGCCGACGTAAAATCTCGACTGAGAAGCAGCCGCGCCTCTAGCGCTTCCGCTGTCAACAATCGCCTGCGGCGAAGGGTCGATTTAGGAAATTTGCCCATGTGAGTTCACGTTGGTGAGTTATTACTCTTCTACTGGACCGCCCATCATTCCATTTTGTGCGGCTTGAAGAGTGCGGTCAATTCCTTGTTTCGAAGGGTATCCAAGCTAACGGAGAGGTGCGTGCGGGTTATGCGACTGGATAAACCGCCCAACCCAACTCGTATGCACCCAAAAAAATAGAGCCGTCCGAAGATCGGACGGCTCCAGTGGTTTGAACCAGCCTTGCGGCTAGTCATCAATTATTGAGCTTAGCGACGTCGACGTCGGAGAACGAAGAGCAATCCGACGGGGATCAACAAAGCCAAAGTCGAAGGTTCTGGAACCGCCGCGGCTGAAGCAGCATCAGATGCGGTGAACTTGTTTGCGTTCCAAGCACCAAAGTCCGATACGTCGACCACGCCGTCTGCGTTAAAGTCGCCGCTGCACCAAGCGTCATTGCTGGTAAACTTGTTTGCGTTCCAAGCACCAAAGTCCGATACGTCCACGACACCGTCAAGTGTCGCGTCACCAAGCAAGAACGACTTGCCTGCACCAAGATTGGCTTCACCAGCTTCTGACAACCATGCATCACGGTCGCCCAAATCCACGTTTCCGTCACCATTGAGGTCGAAAGAAGCCGTGTTGCTTCCGGAAGCGATGTCCGAAGTCAGCGCGTCGATGTCCATACAGTCATAGTCACCGTCGTTGTCAAAGTCACCATCGACATTTCCGGTTGTGTCCGGGGTAATCGAATAGTTGTCGAATGTGACACCGTGGAACCATTCTGGATACGTGAAGTGCTGCTGGAAATCACTATGAGTGCTCATGGCGAATCCAACATAATATCCGTCGGCGTCGTCATCGATGAATGTGGGATCGGATAGATTCCAAACACCGGGCGCACCATTGACATCGTCAGCGACGCCCGCGACAAACTCTCCGAAACCTTTGTACTCAAGTTGCAGCCAAACTGCGTTGGCGCCACTTTCTGTGACAACCATTGCGTTTCCGTCTGCATCCAAAGGAGCATTTTCCGGGAAGAAATTGTTCGCGACGTTTCCGTCTGCATCCACAAGCAGGGTGGTGCCAGGAGCAGCTACGATATTGTTCTCGTAACCACTATCGGCGAAACCATCGTCGAAGAACCGGCCCGAAATTCGAGCGGGTACAGGACTATGATCGGCACCCGTCGATGGGGCGTCAAACTGTGAACCGTTTCCGGCCGCGATCATTGCTGTTGCATTGGATGCCGTTCGGTCCAAGCTCGTACGTGCATGAATACCAGTCTTGCCCCAACGCCCATCAGCAGCGGAGGTTTGACTGATAACGCGAACCTGAGCAGTAAATGGTTCGGTGTATTGGTCGTCATCATGAATGTACATGAAGTCGTCACCACCGTTCCAAAGATCGCCCCCTGAAGTATCACTAATGGTGACGGGCATGTCACCTGTGAAAGGAGCGGTAAACGGTAGCCCAGCAATTCCACCCGGTGCAAACGTTTGCGTAGCACCTGAGTCATCCTTGATTGCGCCGACGCCATAACCAACGTAGGTTGCGGTATCGAGGCCAGCGAAAGCCGTAGCAGCACAGAGTAGAGTGGCGATGATCGCCAACAAACTTCTTTTCATCGTTGTCCCCCAATGAAAAACAAAAAAAGTAAAGTGCAAAAAAAAGAGTGCCCACGTTCATACACCGACCCTCGCCATAACGGCGGGAAGAAGGAGTAAAAACGTTGACACTCTTATTACAGTAGTTCTACCTAACAATCAGGTTTTTATTGTTACGCTATAAGGTTACCTTAACGACTGGGAAAATTGATTGCAACATTATTTTCTTGTAATTCTTGGCTCGTATTCGTATTTGTGAACCACGAAATGAATCGATGTGTCTCTGACTTATGGCGACGATTAGCTTGTTTTGCAGTCGTTCTCGTGTTTTTATTGTGCTCCTCGGGCTGTAACTCTACGCCTGAACCTCCTGAAGCTGCGTCGAACAATGATCCCGCGTTCGACGCGGGAATTTCACAGCAGCCAGCGCGGAAATTGCAGTTCGAGACCGTGTCTGACGGATTGCGAGCATCAAAACTCGACGATCGGAAAGAGACTGATGGTCCGAGATTTTATTCTTTACCAGTCAAAGATTCCGGACTCACTTTTGCTGACGGCTGGAAGCCGCCCGCCGATTATCAACTTGAGATTTACAACTCGTTGCCTGGCGGTGGAATTTGCATTGGTGACTACGACGGCGATGACTATCCCGACGTATTTTTGACACAGCCGAATGTTGGCAGCCGCTTGTATCGAAATCTCGGTGGGCTCCGATTTACGGACGTTACGGAAGTCACCGGTGTCGGTGATACTTCATCAAGTCAAGGAGCCACTTTTGTGGACGTGGATGGGGATGGAGATGTCGATCTGTTTGTGTGTCATGATGAACAGCCAAACCAGTTATACATCAATGATGGCAATGGCAAGTTTACTGATGAAGCGAAAGAACGTGGCGTCGATTTCGTTGGAAACAGCGTGATGATGGCTTTCTCCGACTATGACCACGATGGCGACCTCGACGGTTATCTTGTCACCAATCGGCTAGATGCCAAGGAAAAGGGAATCGAACAACCCATTCGAAATAGCGACGGTACGTACGAAATCCCGGAAGCGACGAGAGAATTCTTCGACGTGATTACGAGCAAGGACGGCATGTCACGAATCGTAAGGGCAGGGCAATATGATCACCTCTACCAGAACAATGGTAATGGGACATTTACCGAAGTCACAAAGGCCGCTGGTATGACGGGCAACTATTGGGGACTGTCCGCGGTATGGTGGGACTATGATGGCGATGGATGGGAAGACCTCTATGTCTCCAATGATTTCTATAGTCCCGATCAGCTATACCACAACAATGGCGACGGCACCTTCACGGACGTGGCAAAATCGGCTTTGCCTCACACGCCGTGGTACTCAATGGGCGCGGACTCAGCCGACATCAACAACGATGGGCGGTTGGACTTCATGGGCTCGGATATGTCGGGCACGAATCATTACAAACAAAAGGCGTCGATGGGTGACATGGGGTCTACAGGATGGTTCCTGGTTCATCCGACTCCTCGGCAGTACATGCGAAACACGTTGTACCTCAACACGGGGACCCACCGCTTTATGGAAATCGCTCAATTGGCGGGCTTGTCGAACACCGATTGGACTTGGTCGCTAAAGTTCGCAGACTTCGACGAAGACGGGTGGAACGACTTGTATGTCACCAATGGTATGAATCGCGATTGGACAAACAGCGATATACGCAAAGCATCCAATTCGCAGAAGACAGACGCAGAAAAAATGCAGGTCTGGCTTGACTCGCCGCAGCGCAACGACCCAAATCTGGCCTACCGCAACAATGGGGATCTTCGTTTCAGTGAAGTCAGCAAGGAATGGGGGCTCGCGGCCAACAAAGTCAGCTACGGTGCTGCTTTGGCTGACCTTGATCGGGACGGTGATCTCGATATTGTTGTCAATAACGCTGAAGAAGCCGCCAGCCTCTATGAGAACCGGTCCTCCGGAACCCATCGACTGCTTATTCGATTAGAAGGCAAGGAGAGCACCCAGGCTGGTATTGGTGCGGTGGTTGAAATTGAAACCAACAACGGGAAACAGATGCGTCACGTATCCGCCTCTCAAGGATATATGTCGTCAAATGAAACTCGTGTGCACTTTGGTCTTGCCGACGAAGAATTGGTAAAATCACTTACCGTCCGATGGCCAAGTGGGAAGACTCAGTCATACAGTGATCTGAAAGCTGACCATTACTACGTCGTGACAGAACTGCCAAAAAAAGTGACGGCAGAGATTGAGCACGATCTTGCCCAGCCATTATTCCAACCCTCGAAACTGATCTCTGGGGAACACACCGAAAGCCCGTTTGACGACTTTATCCGCCAGCCACTTTTGCCCAACCAATTGTCACAACTCGGGCCAGGTTTGGCGGTCGCGGATGTCGATGGGGATGGCGATCAAGATATCTATGTTGGTGGTGCTTCTGGGCAAACCGGAAGGTTGTACCTGAATGATGGCGGGAAGTTCAGTTCCACGGGATCGTCCACGTTCGCAGTCGACGCAGAATACGAGGACATGGGCGCGCTGTTTGGTGATTTTGATTCCGACGGTGATCAAGACTTGTATGTAGTGAGCGGT
>CAYYHV010000373.1:6038-7702 GCA_964471695.1 uncultured Pirellulaceae bacterium | reverse complement strand
CCAGGTAGCAACAGTGGAATGCGGATTCCACGCGAACGAGTTGTGCAAAGGGAACATTGGGCCTTGAACGTGTTGGTACGGTAAACGGCAAAGGTCCTGATCGACAGCGCCGGGCGTTAGCGCTAGCCAGTGATGCTTAGCCAACTGGTAGAGTTCTGGTACAAGATATCCGATTTTGACCACGAGAATCTCCAACTGTTCCGGTACGATCCCGAGCTGCAGAAAGTCACTTCGATAGTGGAAAGGTTTTCTTCGTTTCGTCAGGATTATTTCCAATTGTGGGTGCTCTTTGGGCACAATCACGGCAATGCATTTCGCTTGTGGATCGCCAGCGTGTAGTGTTCTTACGATGACGTCCAGTTCAAGGGGCATACCGTATTCGCTTGGCATCGTGGAGCCGATGATCAGCTTGATCGAACTGCCCTCGCCAGCTTCAAGGCAGGCGTCGGTGGCTGGTTCATCCCAGATTCCGGCTACCACAACGGCCTTATCTAGTGGTTGAGCATTTAGCAATTCAGCCAGTGCGACGATGAGATTGCCGACGCCACCTGCCGTGGGATTGTCGCCGGAATCGCTGATAATTATCGGCGCGTTGAGCGAGCTCGCGGCGTGCTGGATGGCTTCGCCAAACGGAAGAGCAGGCATGCCGAATGTGAATTGTTCCCGCGCGCCCCAATAGTCGTCGGCGACTTGGCAGGCGGCTTGTTGGCATTGATCCAAATTGGGGCCCGTTGCGACGACGCATGCGCTGGATCGAGGCTCATCCGCCCAAGCGTATCCCACAAAGAGCGAGATATCGACTAAGTCGTACTGTTGCTGTAAGGCTGGCAGCTTGGCATAAAGGTTTCTGCCGGGGTCATACTGGGTGCTCGTGCATTCACCGGGAAGCAGGACCGGGATCGGAATCCATGCGCGATAGAGTTGGGCAGGATTCAGGAGTTGATCGACTAGCAATCGAAAGGTTCTGGCCCGCGTTTGCGGTTCATCTTCGTGGGGGGCAGTTCGATAAGCCGAGATCGCGGTCAGTCTCTGAGCGAGTTCCCGGGATAGATTTCCATGGAGGTCAAAGCTGGCGCCTAACAAGCAGTTCTCCCCAACGAGCGAGCGGACTTTTTCAACAAAGTCGTTTTCAGCATCCAGAATTCCTTCGACATACATGGCTCCATGCAAGTCGAGATAAACCGCATCCCAAGGGCCTTGACTGGCAAGTTCGGCGAGAATCTGAGCAACAAGTTCGTTGTAGGCGTCCAACCGGATGGGGCCCCCAGGCAAGGCTCGAGCCATCAGGAGGTTGACGACGTCCAGGTTTGCGTACTCGGAATTCTGTGCGAACGCATAACGTTCGTTGAGTTGATCGCCTCGGTATATCGTAAAGTCATCTATTCCCAGTCGGTCAGGTGAGAATGTGCAATTTTCGGAACCGATGCCACACAGGGCGATGCGTTTCATCCGTCGGCGTCTCCAAGAGCGGGATAGGAATGAGCATTGTCAGGCAAGTTCGCTCGAACGGGAAGGACTGATCCGAGTATTTGTTGCCTGAGGGAAAGCCGTAATCTGGCTCAATCGAATTTGCGAAGCAATTCGTACAGATCTTGGAATTCAACGGGTTTTCGCAAGACGCAGACCGCCGTCGACTCGTGTTCGTGTTGCGCGGGATTGGTTGT
>CAYYHV010000373.1:0-6028 GCA_964471695.1 uncultured Pirellulaceae bacterium | reverse complement strand
TGAGAAGCACCACCGGCGGTTGGCCAAGGTCGGTTTTGACCTTTCGTGCCAAATCGGCTCCCGTCAAAACGCCCGCCAGAAGATAATCGGTGATGACGAGATCAAAGAAGTCATGTGGAACCGCTTCAAGCAGGTCAATTGCCTGCTCGACAGAACAAACGCAATGGGTTTGGCACCCCATGGAGTTGACGAGCTTCTGGAAAGGCTTTTGGACATCCATATTGTCTTCGACAAACAGGACTCGCAGCGAAATCGGTTCAACGGAACTGGGTTTGCTGGGTCCTAAGCTAGGTTCGGCTGTGGCCGGCATAAACATCGTGAGCCGTGAACCGACACCGAGAGTCGACTTAATTTCGAATCTCCCATCAACACTATCCACAAACGATTGGACTTCACTTAGTCCCAATCCCGTTCCGTTATCGCCTTTGGTTGAGAAGAAAGGTTCGCTTGCGTTGCCAATCAGTTCGTCCGACATACCAAAGCCGTTGTCTTCGACGCTGAGAAACAGATGACCGGTATGTCGTTCGCTGAAGCCAACGCTGACGCGAACGCGCCCGCCGTCGGGCATGGCGTCCTGGGCATTGAGAATCAAGTTGACAAGTGAGATTGCGAATCGCCCCTGATTGGCGTTAACGGTAGCCGACTCAATATTGCTGTCGAACTCAAGCGTTATGTTGCTTCGCAAGACTCGCTCGATCCAACGAATCGTCGCCTCGATGGCTGAGATGGCGTCAAATTCAAAATGCTCTTCGTGTTTGTTGGGGCGTCCCAAGTCCAGCAGGCATTTGGCAAGGTCAGCCCCGTTCCAAGTAGCTTGAAGCGCAATCTTTACGTGTCGACGATCTCCGGAAGCCAGGGCCAGTTGCAGGTTTGCTGTGACGGCCTGCAATACATTGCTAAAGTCGTGAGCAAATCCCGCCGTCAATCGTGCCAGGGATTCGAGTGCTTCGGTTCTTTTCAATTTCGCGGCGGATTGGCGAGCCTCGGTAACATCGGAAAATATGGCAGCCACTCCGACATCGGGAAGAAAGTAGCGGCGTACCTCGATGATTTTGCCTCCGACGCCGAACAGATCTTCAACGTTGGGCGAAGTCGCAGAATACACCGCAGCAATGCGTTCCTTGGCGATCCCTGTCGGGTCACCGGCACCGAATACTCCCGCCTCAGCCGCCAGTTGATAGGTCTCCTCGATGCTCAGGCCCAGCCGGATTTTTTCAGCCGGCGTGATGCCCATGGCGGCGTAACGGCCATTCCACGCAATGAGTTTGAAATTGGTGTCGTAGATCGTGACACCTTCTTCGATGGTCAAGAGAATTGAATTGACAATTCTATCGTCCAGTTGTGGCCGTTTATCCGTCATCGAACTTTCGCTGCAATGAAGTTCCGTGCGCAACCTCATTCGAGGTGCTGACAGTTATGATGACACTAATGGATTGTTACGCGAAACGCAACTCGCTTCGTTCATAATGTTCATTGCAAAATAACAAATTGGACTATTCGCGGTGTTTGTGGGGATTGGGTGTAAAAACTGGCAGTCTAAGCCGGTTTTTCTTAAAAGATTGTGGCAAGCAATCCATTCCGCGACGACGTGGTGCCGGTTTCCATTCCGACCAAAACAGGGCACACGTGGCTTTGGGTTTCCAAGACAAAATATTTCGTGCAACCAAGGATGAAATTTGAGAGCCGCATCCAATGCGGACAATCAATACTTGTCCGTTTAACCGAAGAAGACTGGAGATGGTATGCCCGGATACTCTGGCACTCCCTTGTTTAAGAAACTTGGCATTAAACCCGGGTTTCGCATCAAAGTGTGGAATCCGCCGATGGAGTACGAGCGACTTGTCCTCAATCTGCCCGACGATGTGAAAATCTCTCAACGCTTTCGTTCGAAGATTGATCTTTGGCATCTGTTTACAAAAAGCCGTCGAGAGCTCGAAGAACAATTGGCGATCGCGGCAAGTCAGATCAACCAAGATGCCATGATTTGGGTGTCTTGGCCCAAGAAAGCATCGGGTGTCGCATCGGAAGTTAGTGAGGATACGATTCGCCAGATTTGTCTTCCCATGGGGTTAGTCGATGTGAAAGTGTGTGCTGTCGATGACGTGTGGTCCGGACTGAAATTGGTTATTCGCAAATCCAACCGGGAATAGCCCGCAAGCTTCCCGCGTGGCTTCGTCGAGAACGCGGCTAGATCACTCACGTTGTAAGTATGATTTCCTCGCAAAGTCCTACCGCTGCCGGTAGAAACTAAACAGTCTGGGGGACATGCTGTAGCTTCACTATCCGTTCGTGTTGCCACGATTCGGCCTATTTAGGTAAAGTTGCGCGGAGTTACCTGACTCTGCTAGTTCATCCAGCATGTAGGACGCCGTATGCCCTCAATTGTTATGACGCTCATTGGTCGTGATCGGCCCGGTTTGGTCGATTCCCTTTCGGCTGTGATTGCCACGCATGGAGCGAACTGGACGGAAAGTCGGATGGCCCACTTAGCGGGGCAATTCGCTGGGATTCTTCGAGTCGAGGTGGCTGCGGACAAGCTTGATGGATTGGTGCAGGCGCTGGAACGGCTCGACCAGATTGGTCTGGAAGTCAATCTTCAGGCGAACGACCTCGACGGCGCGGAATCGCTGGACGGTCCCGTCGTGCAATTGGAACTGGTGGGGAATGATCGGCCAGGGATCATTCGTGATGTCTCACGAGTCTTTAGCGACTTGCGAATCAACGTCGAGGATATCCAGTCCGAATGTCGAACGGCACCGATGTCAGGCGGTACTCTGTTTCATGCTGCTGCACAGTTACAGTTGCCCTCAGAGACGTCGATTTCGGAACTCCGATCGCGACTGGAAGAACTCGCCGCCGACTTGATGGTGGATATTACACTGTCGGAATGAAGTTTGGGGGCGAAAATTCCATCAAGGGGCTCTAGACAACACATTCGACGTCGACAGAAACATCGACATCATGTGCGCCCCCGCCCATGATGACTCCCTGGACTGGGCATACGTCACCATAATCTCGACCCCACGCAACGGTGATGTGTTCGGTGCTCGCGATTTGATTGTTCGTGGGATCGAGATCAATCCAATTGCCATTGCCGCAGTAGGCAGAAATCCATGCATGGGAAGCGTCTGCGCCCACCAGTCGAGGCGTACCCTCGGGCGGTTTCGTTCTGATATAACCGCTTACGTATCGAGCGGGGATGCCGAGTGATCGCAGGCACGCAAGCTGAAAATGTGCGAAGTCCTGGCAGACGCCACTTCGAGACTTGAGGACTTCGTCCAGTGGCGTGTGCACGTTGGTTGCGGTGGGGTCAAATGTGAATTCGTGGAATATCCGTTGCGTGAGTTCAAGGGCTGCCGAGAAAACGGGGCGTTCGGCCGTAAACGACTGAATCGCATAATCGCGAATTTCCGGGACAGTCGGTGTCCGCGATGTCGAATAGGAAAACTGCAGTACATCCCGTGGTTTTAGGTTGGTGCCTGCGTTGAGGTGAGCGGCGACTTGTTCCCAAGCCGGCCCGTCTTCTGTCCAGTCGAGTTCTCTTTCTTCGACCGTGACCAAACTTTCGCTGGTTATCGTCAGTCCAAGGTGTGACTGTTCGACGGCAAAATGAGAAGCATGATTGCCGAAAAAGTCGATACGATCAGTGACGTGGGTTGGTTCGGGATGGACCATCAGGCGAAAACTGTGGCAGGTCTGCCACGGCAGATTTCGCGGTCGAAGCCGAGCGATGTTGTGGCAAACCGGAGCCGCATTGGAGTACGTGTATCGCGTGGAATGGGTGACTCGTAGCCGGTTGGATTCCATTATTGTTCTCCCAGTTGGGATAACGGACCAGAGTGTACGAGGTAACGAAGCGATAGCGTCTCCGCCAGTCGTGGGAGCTGCGTCTCCCAATGATCTAGCGTTGTTGCCAAGCGGTCAAAGCCGCCCAAGCTGTGTGATTCGGCGACTTCGCGGATGTCCAGGATACGTATCGAAGCCAGTAGCGATACCGCCAGCCGTTGCTCAAGTGCGTAACTGGCTTGGTGCGAGTCGCGGGGCAACTGATCCACATGTTCGGCGATTTGCGCGAATTGATAAGCCAGTGATCGAGGGTTCGTCTCGTCCGTCAGCAGCAAGTCGAGGACTGCCGTCAGGTCCATGTTGGCGTGATAACGCGACCGGTAAGTCATCGCGCTGTCGGCAATCTCCAAGATGGCTGGGAAGAGCGTCGAATACGCAGTTGGCAAGGGTACAAAGGCGCTCTTGATCAGCGCAATCATCTGACGTGATCGTTCCAGCTTGCGCCCCAAATCCAGGAAGTAAAAGGAATGGGTCCGAGTCATGCTTTCGATCGTGTGGCCACCAAAAGCCGTCAATTCAGTAATCAAGCGGTTTGCCATCGCGAGAATTTCTGGCAAATCCGCGGAACGACCGACTGGCGGTCGAAAGACTTCATCGATGTGACGAATGGATCGCCAGGTATCTTGCGAAAGTCGATCACGGACAACGGAACCGATGCGGAACAGTTCATCGAGTGTTCCTCGTAAGCATCCCGGTTGTTCGCGATCGAAAACGGCTTGGGCGATGGCGGCTTCGATCACCGGAAGCTGTTCTCTGAAACCGGGAACGACATAGCCCGGTTCGATTTGTCCTTGGTCCGCCATGCAGCGCAACAGCATCGGAAGCTCGTAGACGCTCCGGGGACTGGTTTCACCTGTCAGTCGTTCGACTGTCGTACGCAGCAATCGAGTCGCGGATTCTGCGCGTTCCAATTGTCGCCCCAGCCAGAATACGTGATCCGCCACGCGACTGGGAAGGTCCGAGCCGCCGCGTCGCAACTCGATGGCTTTGCCTGGTTTGGAAAGCAGTGAAACGGCGCTGACGTCTTTTTCTGACAAGACCCAGACGTCTTTGCTGCGTTCTCCTGCCCGAATCGAAATTTCCAAAGGTTCGAGGTTCGGTGTGACGCGTGCAAGTGCCCCTTTCATGACTTGGTACGAATCTGCGGTCGCCGTAACAAAGGCGCGCAAAGCAACGTGCTGCGAGACGGCTCCGTCACTCGTCTGAATCGGAATGGACGATCGTGTGACACGTTCGCGCGCCACATAGCCTGCTGGGTTGGAGCGAATGAGATCGGCCAAATCGGCTCTGGAAAGATTCGCCAATGTGGCTCGTTCGGGACCATCTTTGCCTCGACGACGAAATGCCGGTTGGACCACGAGATCATCGAGGTTTTCGAGGACATGCTCCATCTCTTTGGGTTGTCCACACCACCAAGTCGCGATGTTGGGCATCGACAATTCTTCGTCGAGGAAGAACTCACACAAGGCGGGCAGGAACGCCATGGTGGCGGATGATTCGACAATCCCACTTCCAAAGGGATTGCTGAGGAAGACATTACCCAGCCTCGCTGAATGGGTAATGCCGCCAATGCCGGTACTGGGGCCAAGTTCTAGCGGGTCGGTATCGTGGCTGTTGTGATTGCGAAGAATTACGTCGACGGGGACCAAGCCCGCCAAGGTTTTGAGCATCACGCGATCGTTGCGTACAGCGAGGTCACCGGCTTCGACGAGCGTATAACCGAGATAGCTCGCGAGATACGCGTCTTCGAAGTAGTTTACGGTGGAAGGGCCATGGGACAACAATGCGATATGCAGGTTGTCTTTGGCTGGGCAAAGCTGTTCCAAGTACTCCTGGTAAGCCATAAAGAATGGCGCCAGTCGAGCCACCTTGGTGGATTGGAATAGCTCCGGGAGCATTCGCGACGTAACAATACGATTCTCCAATGCATATCCCATACCCGAGGGAGCCTCGGTGCGATCTGCCATCACCCACCATTGGCCATCGGGCGATCTCGCAATATCCGCCGAGTAGAAATGCAGAAAGTCATCGTTGGGCAGGGAGAGCCCATGACACGCACGCAAGAAACCCGGATGGGGGAATACGAGTTCGGGAGGCAGGATGCCTTCCTTGAGCAAACGTTGTTCTCCAAACAAGTCCGCCAAGGTCAAGTTGAGGACTTGGGCGCGTTGTTGCTATGCGC
>CAYYHV010000372.1:0-7738 GCA_964471695.1 uncultured Pirellulaceae bacterium | reverse complement strand
CGCTGACTCCGATGGTATTGAAGCGCATTCCGACCAAGCCGGCGTTGACGACGCCTTTTTTGACTTCAGCAGCCAACTTGTCGAGGTGCATGTTGCAGGTGTTGCCCTCATACCACACACTCCCAATGCCAATTTGCGGCTTGTTCATATCGTCTTCGGTCATACCAGTGCCGTAAAGCATGGCTTGTGAAGCACCCTGAACACGAGGCTGAGTGATGCGGCGGCTGTATTTATTGAGTGGTTCAGTCATCGGAGAGATAATTATCGAGGCTTCAGGGTATCCAAAACGTAACCCGCTATTGTAAAAACGAGACTTGTAGCCGGATAGCCGCCGGGGCTCGATGGCCGTTTCCTTGTTCCGCTGATTTTGCCATGCCTGAAACACCACGATTTCTGTACTTTGACCTCGGAAAAGTGCTGTTCAACTTTGACCATTCGCGCGTCTGCGAACAATTGGCGGAGGTTGCCGGATTGCCGCTAGGTGATATGCAGGCATTTTTCACTGAACACGATTTTCATATTCAGCTGGAAACGGGTGAGATTACGCCCGAAAAAGCCTACGAAGAGTTTTGCACTCGCCTAAAGGTCTCCCCATCATTCGAAGAGGTCATGTTCGCTGCGAGTGATATTTTCTGGATCAATGCACCGATCGTATCGCTGGTGTCACGGTTATTCATGGCGAACATCCCGATGGCCATTCTTTCAAATACCAGCTATCCCCATTGGAGTTTCCTGGAGCAACAGAAGTTCCCACTACTTTCCATGTTCCGGTTCGCCGCGCTCAGCTACGAACTCAAAGCCATGAAGCCAGCTCTCTCGATCTACAAATCCGCTGAGGAAATGGCCGACGCAAGCGGCAAAGAAATCTTTTTCACCGACGACCGGCAAGAGAATATTGACGGCGCCCGCGAAGCCGGTTGGCAAGCCGAACTGTTTGTATCCGCAAGCCAACTGGAGAAGGACCTGAGGGCACGCGGCGTCGAATTCAGCTAGGAGTCCCCCAATCGCTGCCGAAAAATGTGTGCGGCGATGCTTCCTGAATGCATCCCGCCGCGCAATTTAACCAGCACCAATAACCATCGTCAAGAACGCAGCCAACGGTCGCCTGGCGTCTTGGCGCACACAAGGTTGGGTTTGCCAATCGACTAGAGATACTCGTTGATCAAATTCTCCAGCATCTCTTGTCGGCCACTGCGATTCGGGGCGGCCTCGCCCTTCTCAAGCATGTAGGACTCGAGCGTTGCCAGAGTGTGGTTGCCCGCTTCGATCTCGGCGCCAATGCCGCTATCCCAACTGGAATAGCGTTGCTTCAGAAAGTCCCCCAAACGCCCTTCTTCGCGGATTTTCGCCGCGATCTTCAGTCCCCGAGCGAACGCATCCATTCCGCCGATGTGCGCGTAAAACAAATCAATGGGCTCGAAACTTTCTCGACGCACCTTCGCATCAAAATTCACACCACCTGTTGTAAACCCACCGTACTTGAGAATGGACAACATGCACTGAGTCGTCACGTAAATGTCTGTCGGGAACTGATCAGTGTCCCAGCCAAGCAACATATCGCCGGTGTTCGCATCAATACTTCCCAACATATCCTGCATGCCGGCATACTCCAGCTCGTGCATCATTGAATGCCCAGCCAGCGTGGCGTGGTTCGTTTCCAAGTTCAGCTTGAAATCGCTCTCCAAGCCGTAAGCCCGCAAGAAGTTAATACATGCGGCTGCATCCGAATCGTATTGATGTTTGGTCGGCTCCTTGGGCTTCGGTTCAATGTAAAACGGTCCGGTGTAACCGATCGAGCGAGCGTAGTCGACGGACATTCGGAGGAACTGCCCCAAGTGATCTATTTCCCGTTTCATGTCAGTGTTATAGAGGTTTTGGTAACCTTCTCGACCGCCCCAGAAAACGTGCCCTTCGCCACCCAGCTCCTTCGTGACCTCAATAGCCTTTTTCGTTTGAGCCGCTGCATAAGCGTAGACGTCGGCGTTGCAAGTCGTTGCTGCGCCGTGCATAAACCTGGGGTTGGAGAACATGTTTTGTGTTCCCCAAAGCAGTTTGATTCCCGTACGTTCCTGCTGAGCCTTCAACGCAGCCACGACCGTATCAAGATTGGCATTGGTCTCACTGAGGCTGGCGCCTTCAGGAGCGACATCGCGATCATGAAATGCATAGAACGGCGCACCCAGTTTCTCCATAAACTCAAAAGCGACTTCGACACGACGCAGAGCATTCTCGACAGATTCGGAACCGTCGTCCCACGGGCGAATCGCCGTCCCAGGCCCGAACGGGTCGCTACCAACACCTCGAAACGTGTGCCAATAGACGACGCTGAACCGTAAATGGTCCTTCATCGATTTGCCTTCGATCATCTCGTTTTCGTTGTACCAACGAAACGCCAGTGGATTTCGGGATTCGGGACCTTCGTATTGAATCTTTTCAATTTCAGGGAATGCAGCGCTCATCGTGACTCCTTTGCTTCGACAATTACGAACGAAGATTTTAACAGTTTGTCGCCCTGATTCGAGTGGGCAGGATCAAGAGCCGTCTGAAGATAATTTTCGATGTCGCTTACGCAACTCGGGCATTTTTTTATGGCAGAAATCGCGGAACATCACGATCAAGAGGACGTCATCTTGCGGCAAAGCCAATCTCCCCAGCGCGGAAACAGTTGCTGAATCGCAAACAATAACCGCGCTTTGCCGGGAACCACAATTTCTGGCGTTCTCCGTTCACAGGCTTGAATAATCCGCCGAGAAAGATCGTCAGGCGATAGCGCACCCAGCTTGACTCCGCCACCCGGCTTTCTAGCCGACTCGGGCAAGTCGCCAGCTTCTTCATTGTAGCGCTGCCCCGCGTCGTCTCTTGCTATCGGGCCTGGACACACCAGCAGCACGTGAACGCCTTCGTCGGCAAGCTCCAATCGCAGTTGTTGCGAAAAAGCGGCCACTGGAAACTTGCTCGAAGGATAAGCCCCCAAAAAAGCCGACGCTGACTTAGACGCTAACGATCCGATATTTACCACGCTTCCCTTACTCGCTTTGATCAGCGGGAGCAACGATTGCGTACATCGAACTGTAGCCAGGAAATTCAACTCCATCAGTTCCGTAAATCGCGCCATCGGTGTTGTGTCCGCTCGCCCGCGATCCGACTTGCCCGCAACATTCATCAGAACATCCAACGATCCGAATTCCGAATGCACCCAAGCTACCAACCCGGCGACTTGCTCATCGCTTGTGATATCAGCCGCGTAGTTTGCGACTCGGCCTGCCGCTTCGCCAACGGATAGGGAGCTGGTAACCGCCTGAAGTCGCTCGAGATCACGAGCCACGAGAATGACGGACGCGCCCGCCCCCAACCACGCCTTCGCAAGGTGGACTCCCAACCCGGACGAGCCGCCTGTTATCAGGACCGTTTTGTTATTCCAATTGTTCACAGTCAGGGTTGGTCTTCCGGTTCAAAGTCGATCAATTCTTTTTGCAACGTCTCAATTCCATCGTCCAACGCGTCCGATTGAAGTATCTCAAAATCCGTCACCGTCCAGCGCGTCGTTGTTTTCATGGCAAAGTCACTTCGCATATATTGCGAGGGATACCCAAACTCTTCATCAAACTTGGCTCGCAGCAATAGATCGGTAACCGCCCTCTGCTGTTCGGTCAAATCTTCTCCTTCGATGACTCGAACATCGTACTCAATCGTGTCGAACATGCCCGGCACCGACCATGTTCCCATCGTTCGCACTTGCGTCAAAGGTCGGTCATTGCGAGTCGCCAGGACGACTTCGCCATTTTGTACGGTACAGGTATAGACGGCTGGTTGACGCCCTTCGACTTGGATGCTGATCGTATAACTGTCAGGACCCTTCGCTTGCCAGGATTGCCAAGCATCATCAAATCGCGCTCGATTGAGGACCGGGAGACTCTTGGCACGGATCCGTCCCGAGAGCATATAAGCCGCAATCGCACCTGCAATCAACAATCCGATCACGAACGGAAGGCACGATTGTAATGCAATCGGTGCGCGTGTTTTCCTAGAATGGGGGGCATCATTCATTCATCACCGCGTTTTCACTAGTTTGTCGGGCAATCTGGCAATTTGACGCGTCGTCTTGCGGCAAATTCAGCAGAACTGCTATTGTGGCGGCGCATTTGGTGGGCGGTCAACAGACAGTGAGTCGAGCGAGCCCCATTCGCATTGAGAACATTTGAAAGTATGACTGCATCATGAGTACCACAGAACCTCTCCAGCTGCGCGCCCGCACCAAGATCGTGGCCACCGTTGGGCCAGCCTGCCGAGACCAGAAAATGCTGGCTCAACTGATTGCCGCCGGTGTCGATGTGTTCCGACTCAACACCGCCCACGGTACCTTGGAGGATCACGAAGAGACTCGAAAAGCAATTCGCAAGGTGAGCGATGAAACACGCCCCATCGCCATCCTGGCTGATCTGGCTGGACCCAAGATCCGCTTGGGAGCGATCCCCGATGGCAAAGTCATGTGCAAGAAGAACGCAACGTTCGTCTTTGTCCGCGGCAAGGAGACCACAGTACCCGGACAGTTGACCTGTAGTTATGACAAGTTTGTCGACGAAGTCACGGTTGGCGACGACGTACTGCTAGCCGACGGAACCGTCGCGATGAAAGTCATTGAGGAAACCAAAGATTCCCTGACTTGCAAAGTCCTGAACCGAGGACTGATTCGAACTCGCCAGGGTATCAACTTGCCCGGCGCTAAAATCAGCATGCCAGCGCTCACCGAACGCGACCGAGAATGTGCGGTCTGGGCTGCCGAACGAGCCGTCGATTTTGTCAGCCTGAGTTTTGTTCGCTCGCCCGACGAACTTCATGAGCTTCGAAAACTTTTGAAGGCTTACGGAAGTGATGCCCCGATCGTTGCCAAAATCGAAAAGCCCCAGGCGCTGGACGACCTCGAAGAAATCGTGGGAGCCGCCGATGGAATCATGGTGGCTCGTGGCGATCTGGGCGTCGAAATCGACGTGGCCGATGTCCCCGTAGTTCAAAAAGAAATTATCCAGACTTGCAACCGCATGCAGAAGCCTGTCATCGTTGCGACTCAGATGCTCGATAGCATGCAACACAACGCTCGACCGACTCGAGCCGAAGTCAGCGATGTGGCCAACGCTATTCTCGATGGCGCCGATGCCTGTATGCTTTCTGGCGAAACCGCCATTGGAGAATACCCTGTCGAATCCGTCGAGATGATGAATCGCATCATGATCTCAACGGAACGCGAGTTGACCGGCCGCCCTTCCCGACCACCAGCCAAAGTCGCAACGACCGGTGCGCATCCGATCACCCATTCGGTCGTCTACGGGGCCGCCAAAATCGCTGAACATCTCGACGCCAGTCTCGTCGTTGTCGCCACGCGAAGTGGAGCCACGGCGCTGACGAAATCGAACCAGCGTGATTTTGTTCCAACGATCGCGGTAAGCAACAACCCAGTCGTCTTGCGACGCATGTGCTTATACTGGGGCGTGACTCCGCTACCAGGCGCTCCACTGGAAGATCGCATCGCGCTGAAGGACTTTGTCGTCAAATGGGGGCGCGAAGACGGACTGCTCGAAGTCGGCGACTGTTTCGTCATGGTTACCGGAACCGGTGTGGCTCGTGGAGCCCATAACCTTGTTATGGTGCACACCGTCGAGGAAGAGTAGTCGAACAATCGACTTCCAATCCCACTTGGAGGCCGGCCATAAGCAACCGCAGCTCATGCCGGAACTTCAGTCGCCAATCATCTCGAGTGCAAAACCACAAAGCAAGGTTTCACTTAGCGGTTGCGATGTTCCGGCAATTCGGTGACCTGGGTACCGGCCTCTGTGCGAAAGATGCTTGTTAGGAGCCCGCGGCTTTTTCATTCATCAGAAACGGCCTGACGCCACGCTTCCAAAGCGACTTGTAAGAAGCTGGCCATCCCAAACCCGAAGATTCCGCCAAGCACAGCGCAAGCCACAGCGGCAAGTCCAACATTGGCGATGGTGGCCTTCTCCCAATTGATAACTGCCAATGCCCCACCACCGGCAAGGCAACCGACGCCGGCCCCAACGCCGGTTAAGATCATCGTCATACGACTGAGCCCTCGATGGTCGCTCAGTTCAGTCGTCGGTGCGAAGTGCCGCTCTGCCTGAATCGGTTCGGCTTGGGGTGAAGCTTGCTGGGCAATATCACCGTGGTCTCGCAATCTCGAACCCAACGCATTGCCGATGACATGAGCGAATATTGCCAACCCAAACAGGATGGTGACAGCCGAAACGAGCGGCGGCAGCACCTTTAAGCCGACCAGCCCGATGGCGGTGAAGGCGACAAACCAGAACATCTCGCGCAACCCGAACTGCGGTGGGCTCAGAGCCGGAGCCAGGTCTTCCGATTCTACGGGTTCGTCAGTCGTGTTGGCGTCGCTCAAGAACGATAACCTGTTGTGCAATTCCAGCCGATAAATGATGGGTATCGTCCCATTATAGAGGGCAAGTTCATTATGTCGTCGATATCACTGATCGGAATTGTCGTAGCCGTCGTGGCAGTCGTCTTTGCCTACCATAATGGGTACGCTTCGGGCTTCGAGAATGGCCGAGACACCGGATATGGCGACGGGAAACGTGAGGGCTCGCGAGAGGGGTCCATGCGAGGATACGCCGTCGGATTCGACCGTGGACGGCGTCACAACGAGCACGATGGAGACGACGACGACGATGGCGGCGGCTATGTCCCCAACGGCCAAATGACGGTGGCCATCTTCGCGCTCATTCTGATTGCAATGTTCGTGGCGGTGATGACTCAGTCGCCAAAACCCAGACTTCCCCGGTCCACGCAGCAGCCGTCGATCGCACCATTCTCGACAACCACCCCAACGCCTACCAGCCGCTCATCGCGCTTCGATCCGGACGAACCCCACATCGATTGATGCGAATTCTACTAGAGCTGGCTGACCAGATTGGTTTCGTTGATGATTCGAGTCGCTTCTTCCATGAATTTGGGATGATCGACCAATCGTAGGATGGCTGGATGCTTGAGTAGCTTGAAAGCTGTCGACGTGTCCATTTCCTTGCCCGACTTTAAGACGTCCTTGAGGTCACCGTCGGCCATCAGCTCTTCGTATGCCTGCTCGATTTCCGGCAAACCTTGCAGCTGGCGGATCGCTGGATGTTGCAGCAACTCGTTGATTCGCCCGGGACTGCTTAGCACGGCTACACTCTTCTGCACCTGCTCAAACTTGTTCAACTCGGGGAAGCGAGTAAATGGATTGTAGGCGGTAATCACGGGCGCCAGTAGGCTTTGCCGAGTCAATTCAGTCGTACGCAGTGCCTTGTCAGCAAAGCGTTTGCCGATCGTGGCTTCTGCAAGACTTTCCGCATTGGAACGCTGAGTAACCATCGGCTCCATGACAAACAGGCCGCCCAACAGCAACAGGATTGCTGCAGCTGCCTGGAAGCCGCCGGCAACAAAACCAAGCCAACTGTTGGTTTTTGAAACTCGTGGCCCGACTTCGGCCAACATGACGAGAATTTTCGTGACGATCCATCCGCCCAGCATGAAAATCAAAAATCCAATCACACCGACACAAAGAAAGCGATTGAGCAGTCCCGTCGTCTGCAAAGATTCAGCGACTTGGCCTTCGTAGGCGATTCCGAGTTGGGGAGCGAACCAGAAAGCAGCCACCAAAGCCGCGATCGACCCACTGAATCGAGCCAACCCGTAATTGAATCCCAAGAATGCGGCCAGAGTCACAATG
>CAYYHV010000371.1:0-7762 GCA_964471695.1 uncultured Pirellulaceae bacterium | reverse complement strand
CGTTGATAACTGGCGTACTAACGCTGATTCTGTCAGTTGTCTGCCATCGAGTCCGTGACTTTCCGCCGCCCAAGGGAATCACCGTCGGCACGTCACTGATTGGAGCGTCCGCCATCCTATTGTGGTTGGCGGATCAACTGCTAAGTCGCGGGTAACGACGTCCGCGAGATGCTATTTTACGACTTTGAAGCCCGCCTCCGCAAAGTCTTCGAACTTGGCTTGAATCGGGCGAACGTCCAGCCCTGTTTCGGCAAGCGCCTTGGCACAGCGCATCGCGCGCCCGCCGCGAAAACAATGAACGTAGACGGGTTTGTCTTTATCGAAAGTCGCCACTAGAGCGGCGATTTCATCTGATTTGGATGGATCACCAATAATCGTGCTGGAGAGAAACTTCGCTGATTCGACGTGCCCCTCGTCCCACTCTTCCTGCGAACGCACATCCAACAACGCGATCTTATCCTCACTCAACATCTTGGCAATGTCCGACAGAGACTCTGTGGTGTAGCTCAATTCCGCAGCATCCTCTTTTTTGGGTTCTGCAGCCGGTGGCTCCTCAGTCGAAGAGGACCCATGGTCTCTGGGGGCGCTCATATCTGGTGCAGCAGGCACGTCAGGCGGCGACGGCGGCTCAGACTGAGTCGGCGAAATCGGTTTCTCAGGAATCGCAGCCGGCTCAGTTGAACATCCCACGATACCGACCAACAAGAGAACTATCCATCGTCTATTCATCTTAAAACTCCGCGTTGCCCGGTGTGCGTGGGAACGGTATTACGTCACGAATGTTGGCCATGCCCGTTACAAATTGCACGGCTCGTTCTAACCCCAACCCGAAACCGGAATGTGGGACGGTCCCATAACGGCGAAGGTCGGTGTACCACCAGTAACCCGCCGGATCCAGATCCTGATCTCCCATCCGCATTTCGAGAACGTCCAGTCGCTCTTCGCGCTGGCTGCCACCAATGATCTCACCGACCTTCGGAACCAGTACATCCATCGCGCGGACCGTTTTTTCGTCATCATTCAATCGCATATAAAACGGCTTGATCGTCCGAGGATAGTCATACACGATGACCGGCTTTTTGAAGTGCTCCTCAGTCAGATACCGTTCATGTTCGGATTGCATGTCGATACCCCAGCTCGGAGCAAAATCAAACTTTTTGCCGCTTTTCTCCAGCACGTCGATGGCTTCGGTATACGAGACACGTTCAAAGTCACTGCCGACGATCCCATTGAGCGTTTCCAAGATCGTGTTGTCGACTCGCAGATTGAAGAACTCCATGTCTTCGCTGCATTGTTCCAGCGCATCCTTCAAAATTCGCTTGAGGAACGACTCGGCCAAATCCATATTGTCGTTGAGATCGTTGAAGGCCACTTCCGGTTCAACCATCCAAAACTCAGCGAGGTGCCGAGAAGTGTTCGAATTCTCCGCTCGGAATGTTGGCCCGAACGTGTAGACCTTGCCAAGCGCACAGGCATAAATCTCAGCGTTCAATTGACCACTCACGGTGAGGTAAGAAGGTCGATCGAAAAAGTCTGCCGCATAGTCGACTTTGCCTTCGGCTTTGGGAACATTCTCCAAATCCAGAGTCGTTACACGGAACATCTCACCGGCGCCTTCACAGTCGCTGGCGGTGATGATCGGCGTGTTCACGTAGAGGAACCCGTCCTCCTGATAAAAGTTGTGAATCGAACGCGAGATACAGTTTCTTACTCGTGCCACAGCGCCCAAGGCATTGGTGCGAGGCCGCAAGTGCGCCCACTCCCTCAGCTTCTCGAATGAATGACGCTTCTTCTGCAAAGGATAGGTTTCCGGTTCGGCCCAACCACAGACTTGCAACGACTTGGCTAGAATCTCAGTCGCCTGGCCTTTGCCGCCCGACTCTTTGACTTCGCCCTCAACTGAAATACTGCAGCCCGCAGTCAACTGTTTAATCTCGGATTCGTAGTTCTCAAGGTCCGCATCGGCAATCACCTGAATGTTGCCCATGCAACTACCATCATTGAGTTCGATGAAACTGAAGCCACCTTTCGAGTCGCGTTTCGTTCGCACCCATCCTTCGACCTTCACCGCCTTGCCAATCTGTTCCGCTTGTCGTGCGGACAGCACGGATAGCTTTTCCATCGTAGCCTTTCCGAATGCAGAGTCACCGACTCTACGTTGTTCACGTTAGTAATTCGAATGCGTTAAAACGCCGACATTGATCCAATCCATGTACGATGGACTTCCGTGCCAACGGATCTGGGACGGCATCCCAGAATCCGCAGTGACTACCGACAACGAAGGCTAGTGCCCAGCCTCGGCCAGATATCGTTCGGCATCCAGAGCCGCCATACACCCAGTGCCTGCCGACGTAATCGCCTGACGATAATAATCGTCGGCAACATCGCCTGCCGCAAAGACGCCCGACACGCTAGTGTTAGTTCGAAACGGATTGGTCCAGTTGATGTACCCTTTCGAGTTCATATCAACCTGCCCACTGAGGAAGTCCGTATTGGGCGTGTGGCCAATTGCCACAAACATGCCACCGACTTCGAGCTGCTTGTCCGATCCATCCACGGTATTTTTCAGTTTCAAACCCGTGACGAGATTGCCGTCGCCGAGCACTTCGTCCACCGTATGATTCCAGACAATCTCGATGTTGGGATGATTGATGGCTCGATCAGCCATAATTTTTGACGCACGAAGCGAATCGCGACGGTGAATAAGATAGATCGTGGCAGCATCTTTGAGGTTCGCCAGATAGCTTGCCTCTTCCACCGCGGAATCGCCACCGCCGATCACAGCCAGCGGTTTGCTACGATAAATCGGCAGCGCACCATCACAAACTGCACAAGCGCTGACGCCCTTGTTCTTGTATTCTTCCTCCGAGTCCAAACCAAGGTAGTTGGCCCGGGCTCCAGTCGCGATGATCACGGTATGTGCTTCGACGGCCTCACCACTGGCTGGTTTGACCTTGTGAATCGGACCCGAGAAATCGACTTCGACAATGTCGTCTCCGATGACTCGCGTACCAAAATTCAATGCCTGCTGCTTCATCAACTCCATGAGTTCGACGCCCTGCACGGCATAATGCGGCTGGCCATCCTTCTCGTGCCCTTTGGGCGCTGGTGGCAAGTTCCAATGGCGATCCTTGTCGACAGCCGATTCCACAAAAGCGCGAATGTTCCCAGCCGGGAAGCCCGCGTAGTTCTCGACTTCAGTGGTGAAAGCCAATTGACCGAGCGGAATCATTTCCGGTTTGACGGGCCCCTCAAATACGAGTGGTTCCAGATTGGCTCGAGCCGCATAAATTGCAGCTGACCATCCAGCCGGTCCACTTCCGATGATGACGACTTTTTCAGGCACTAGAAGTCCTTTCCCTACAATGCGGGACTCCATTCGAGTCCCATTTGCCAGTGCGTTGCCGACAGGATGCGTCTTGTCGGTTTTGGCCGCGCTAGTGATTCAAGCCGGTATTATAGGTAACGGAGGATTTGCGTCTATCGCCGAACGATGTTGATCGTCGCCAGCTGACGTTAGAATGAAAGGCGAAGTTCCTTTCCAGAGCTGATCGCGAGAAATTCTGCATGGACACCTTGATCGTTGCCGCTGCCTCTTTTGTCGGTTTCATCGTTGCCTATCACACTTACGGCCGCTGGTTGGCTCGACGAGTCTTCGGTCTGGATGCGGATGCCGTCGTTCCCAGCCAACAACTTCGTGACGATGTCGATTTCGTTCCGACGCGAAAAGAAGTCATTTTTGGACATCATTTCACCAGCATCGCCGGCACGGGTCCCATTGTTGGGCCCGCACTCGCCGTCTTTTGGGGATGGCTGCCGGCTCTGATGTGGGTTGTATTTGGGTCGATTTTTATCGGTGCAGTCCACGACTTTGGCGCCCTTGTGGTCTCCTTGCGGAATCGAGGCCAGACCGTCGGCGAAGTCGCGGGTCGGCTGATTTCACCTCGCGCTCGGGTGCTCTTCCTGCTCGTGCTATTTTTCTCGCTCACGATTGTGCTCGCCATTTTTGGATTGGTCATCGCCTCGATTTTCAAGATCTATCCTCAATCCGTACTCTCGGTCTGGATCGCAATGCCGATCGCCGTCATGGTCGGATTGTGGACGCACAAACGCGGTGGCAACTTGCTCGTGCCGTCCATTCTCGCCCTGATCGCTCTCTACGCGGCTGTCTACGTCGGGGTTTACCATTGGCAAATCACACTGCCAGTCAAAAATCCGATCATCGCCTGGACCGCCATCCTGATGGTTTATTGTTTCGTCGCTTCCGTCCTGCCGGTCTGGTTGCTGCTCCAACCACGTGACTACGTAAACAGCCACCAACTGATCGTTGCCCTAGTTCTACTTGTTATTGGGCTGGGAGTCGCAGGCATCACGGGCCAAGCCCAGTTGGTCGAGAGCGCTCCCGCTCGAGCCACCAACATTCCGGCGGGCGCTCCGCCAATCTGGCCATTCCTCTTTATCACCATCGCCTGCGGAGCTTGCAGCGGGTTCCATTGCCTGGTTAGCTCCGGAACCAGCAGCAAACAAGTCGCGAATGAGCAAGACGCACAATATGTCGCTTATGGTTCCATGCTGCTCGAAGGAGCCCTCGCTGTACTCGTCATTCTGGCGTGTACCGCAGGACTGGGGATGGGAGTCACCGGAGCCGACGGAACCCAAATCACAGGCAGAGCCGCTTGGTTGACTCGCTACAATCCGGCGGGCGACTGGGGCGATTTCGGGCTAGGCCCCAAAGTCGGCGCCTTTGTGGATGGCGGTGCCAACTTCATTTCGGCACTTGGCATTCCGATCGAATTGTCGATCGGAATCATTGCCGTACTCGTCGCCTGCTTAGCAGACACGAAGCTAGACACCGCGACTCGACTGCAACGCTATGTTATTCAGGAACTCGGTTCCACGTTTCGAATCACGCCGCTCACGAATAAGTATGTGGCGACTTCCGTAGCTGTGGCGCTCGGATTAGCCGTCGCAACCGTCCCGGCAAAGACCGGTGGCACTTATGGTACCGGTGGGCTCATTCTTTGGCCGCTTTTCGGAGCCACCAACCAGCTGCTCGCGGGACTGGCATTCCTCGTCACCGTGTTTTACCTTTGGCGGCGCAATAAACCCGTCATGTTTGCCCTCATCCCGATGCTATTGATGATGCTGATGCCAGCCTGGGCGATGATGTGGCAGATGTTTCACCCAGAAACCGGCTGGTTGCAGAATGAAAAATACCTGCTGTTCGCGTTCGGTTGCCTGATTATGGGGCTGCAGGTGTGGATGATCTTCGAAGCCGTATTGATCTGGCCCAAAGCCAAGGGGATTCTCGAAGAATCGCTCCCGCCGCTGCCTAAACGGGCTACGTAAAGCAGAACGGCCTACGTAAAGCAGAACGGCCTACGTAAAGCAGAACGGCCTACGTAGAGCAGAACGGCCTACGTAAAGCAGAACGGCCTACGTAGAGCAGAACGGCCTACGAACACCGGCGGTTAGCGCCTTGCCGCTCACGTAGTTGAGCGGTATTGGCTAAACCCACAAAGCAGTGCTACCCCACTCGGTGGCTCCGTGGCTGTTGATTGCGGTTGTATTGCAGAGCAAACGACTACGAAGTCATCGCCACAGCCGCAATGTCTTTCTCTCGGAACATCGTCTGGGCTCGGTCCGGTCCAACCGACACGACGTCCACAGGGCAACCGGCAAGTTCCGAGATACGATCGACATAGGCTTTGGCGTTAGCCGGTAGATCGTCCCAGCTGCGGACTCCCGTAATGTCGACTTGCCACCCAGGCAACGTTTCATAAATCGGAGTCGCTCTGCGCAACACATCCGCCTGACATGGGAACTTCTCGACTCGCTCTCCGTCAATCTCGTAGGCAACGCAAACCTTGATCTCTTCCAGTTCGCTGAGTACATCCAGCATCATGGCCGACAAGGCATGAACGCCGCTCAGTCGCACGGTATACCGAACGGCAACGGCGTCAAACCAGCCGCAGCGTCGAGGTCGACCCGTTGTCGTGCCAAACTCGTTGCCCATCTGACGGATGTGTTCGCCGGTCTCATCCTCAAGCTCGGTGGGGAAGGGGCCGCCACCAACTCGTGTACTGTACACCTTGATGACTCCGAGGACGCGATTGATCCATCGAGCAGGAACACCGGACCCAGCCGATATGCCGACACCCGAGCTGTTTGAACTGGTCACAAAGGGGAACGTTCCGTGATCGATGTCCAGGAGCGAACCCTGCGCTCCTTCGAACAACAGGTGTTTCCCGTCTTCAACGGCGTCCAACAAGAAGTTGGTCGTATCGGAAACGTACGGCGCCAACCGTTCTGCGTACTGCTTGTACTCTGAGTAAATCTTGGCCGCATCCAGCTTGTCATCGGAATCCGATGCCGCCAGAAACCGCGATTTGGATTCCACAATCTGATGTACTCGCGACTCGAAATCATCACGCAACATATCGCCCAATCGAATCGCATGCGTTCGACCGACTTTGTCTCGGTAACACGGCCCAATGCCCCGCAGTGTTGTCCCGATACTGTCGCCGCCAACATTGCTCTTGTTGATCAGCCGATCTTCCGCGATGTGCCATGGAAATACGACGTGGGCTCGCTCGCTCAGCATCAGGTTGTCCTGAATATTGATGCCTCGCTCAATCAGCCCGTCCATCTCTTGCAAGATCGTTGGTGGATTAATCACCACTCCCGGAGCCACGACGTTCGTCACGCCCGGATTGAGAATTCCCGAAGGAATGTGATGCAACTTATAGGTCTGATCCCCGATCACTACCGTGTGACCCGCGTTGGCTCCGCCTTGATAGCGAACCACGATGTCAAACTGCGAGGTCAAAAGATCAACCAGTTTGCCTTTGGCTTCGTCGCCCCATTGCAAACCAATGACACAAGTTCCTGACACAACCCACCCCCTCGTTACGATTTATGGCCATCCCAAACCAAGCCAATTTAGCGTTTCCCAAGTCATGGTCGCAAGGGACTGCAATTCAACGGTGGGGGCGACATTTACGGTCGTTTTCAATTATCCATCCGGAAATTGGCGACAATACTCATAAATTGCCATGGCTGTCGATGTCGCAGCATTGTGACTGAACGGCATCCCGTGCACCGGAATTTCAATTACTGCATCCAGTAATGCGAGTTCATCCTCGGAAATCCCGTTCCGTTCATGGCCGATCACCAGCACCGATCTGCGCGCAAACCGATAGTCGTAGATTCGCTGCGAACCCGTGGCTTGTTCCAGCCCCACCAGTCGATATCCATCGGCGCTTAACTTCTTCAGCACCGGCGGCAGGGAACGGTGCGTCTCGATCGTGACATTGTCAACGCCGTCGCGAGCAATCTTGCGATCCACCTTGCCCGAGCCACAGGCGACGATTTTCGTGACACCAAAGCAACTGGCGGCACGAACGATCCGCGAAAGATTCACGTTACTTTGCATTGGCGGCAAAGCCAGTACCAACTCACGCGGCTGCGTAAGTTCCGATGGCGGCTTGTGACGAAGATGCTCAAACTTGGCGGACATACACGTAGCTTAGCCGAAAACGCAATCAATCACATATCCACCGTCACCGCCGACTCTTCGGAATGATGCGCACAATAGAATTCGACTAACTGAACCAACTCCGCCTGTTTGTTGCCGCCGCGAATATACAATCCTTGCAACGCACTCATTGGAAACGCATCAGCTTCATTGAGCAACAGGACGCCAAGCTCGTCGACTCGATAGCTGGCAATTTGCCGCCAGCTAACGAAACTTCTTCTATGC
>CAYYHV010000370.1:0-7783 GCA_964471695.1 uncultured Pirellulaceae bacterium | reverse complement strand
ACCCTGCGCTAGACCATGCGTTGCATGTGAAGGCGATGATTGAAGAGTTCCTGAGGCAACGGGCGACGGTAAGTAGCTCGCATGGGGAGATGTTGGATGGATTGGTTCGGCTGTTGAATCATTGTGAATCTCGTAGAACGCTGGCAAGGGTGAGTTAGATGCGGAGTGATGGTCAGCGATTGGAGAAATTGCTGCGAATTAGAAAGGTGGAACGCGATTCGAATCGACAAAAATTAGTCGTCGTCGAGTCGCACCATCTGGAGTGTGAGAAACAAATGGATGAACTATCGGATCGGATTGAAAAACTGGCCGGCGAAATGCAAAAGTCGTCGAGACCGGGGAAGATTGATCCCAATGCTCTTAAGCAACTTGATGAATTGAACGAATTGCTAAAGAAACAGCATCGTGATTTGACCTCGCAAGCCACCGACGCGCTTTCTGTTCTGGACGAATGCCGTGACGAATTGGAACGTGCGGACCGAGGTGTCCGCACGGTTGAGCGGCTGAAAGAGATTCGTGACGAAGACATTCGTCGTCAACGAGAGCGCCGTAAAGCAGCGTAGTGTCAACGCTATGATGGCGGTGCAGTCGTCTGAATTTTGATTGGCATGAGCCTGCAGCCAATTGTGAGCTTCCTCAATTGTGGCTGGCTCCTATCTGACAAGCCAGAAGAGTCGTTCTCAAACGCTACCTTGAATTCACCTTGATCCTCCCGGTGAATTCGACGACAGTCTCACGCCTTGTCTGAGTGATTCGCGGTTCTAACTGAGGTGACCGGCATGTCGTCGGAATCTATATCTAAAGATACTACGCCGCATTTGTCGGACGCCAGTCGGTTTGAGATTCCGAATCTCGATCAAGCGACGGAGTCTCGAGAACTGAATACAACTTTGGCAATTCAGTTTGTGTATGGACGTACCCAGGTGCTCGAACCTCAGGTTGCGACCATCAATGCGGGCGACATTGTGATGTTGGACGAGCCCAAGTCCAGTGAGATTCGAATCGTTGCGGATGGGAATGTCGTTGCCATAGGTGCGCTTGTTGAAATCGACGGGCAGGTCGGAGTGCAGATTTCGCGTCTTTTGATCGGTGAGGAGGTAGCAAGTTGATACGACTTACGCAGTTGATCACACTTGGTCTCTTTATGGTGATGGCAACATCTCCAGTTTGGGCTCAATCGATCTACGATGCGCCCCCGGTCGACAGTGGAATAAGGTTGGGGGAACCCGCACCGCCTAGGGAATTGCCACTTGCTTTCCGCGAAGACAGGCAACCACAAGCGTTGGTCGAGAACCAGGCAAGGGCGGTAAGTTTTGACGAAACAAAAGTTGAGCCGTTGGTTTTGCGGCGTACGCCAGATGACCAACTGGACGCAGTAAAACGTTCCCCATTGGTCACCGTGTTGAGTGCGCTGTCTATCGTGTTGGGATTGTACTTTGGCTTCGTCTGGTTGGCTCGACGAGCTCAGGTAAGCACAGAGGAACCATCGAGAGAGCTACCGTCCCAAGTAGTTAACGTTCTGGGGACATTTCGACTTTCGTCGCACCATGAAGCTCACGTTGTTCGGTTCGGAAGCAAGTTGCTCGCTTTGGCCGTGACGCCTGAAGGTTGCCAGCCCATTGCCGAAATAAATGACCCGGAAGAAGTTGAATACTTGACGAAAGTCTGTCGTTTTGGTCCTCGCGTCAGTATGCCCGCTCGCATTTCTGATCTGCTTGAGGACGAACACTACGACTCACACGATGCCGCGTATCGGCGACACTAGGGAAAAGTAGCAAACGGTTATTCGAATGGACGCGAAGCAAACTGGTGACTTTCGAGCCCGCACTAACTCGTGCCTGATGGCAGGGGCGATGCTGGTTGTACTAATTGCAAATCGACCCCATGCTGCCAATGCCCAAATGCAAGGCGTTGGCGACGCTCCAATCGCACCGACCAACGATCTGCTCGCAGACCTTGGTGAGGACGCTCCTGAAGAAGTCGCGCCCATAGTCGATATGGTACCGCTTGATTTGCTTCAACAGCTTCGCCCAGAAGATAGTGGGTTGAAACCGCCGCGTTCTGCTCCGCCGTTGATCCGCAATGAGCCTTCAAGGCACGCGCCGTCCGACGTGCAGCCAAAACCAATGGCAACGCCACGTTATGCAGCGCAGCCGCAAGACGCTGCTCTCGTCGCCGAACCCCGCCACGCGACGCCGGTGACTTATGCCAAGCCCATTGCTTATGGTGAAGTCCCACCGATCGAACCCTCGGCAAACCAATATTCAGTCGCCATTCCACCAGTCAATTCGACTGCAAATCCGACGGTCGAATCCGTTTATACGCAGCCGGTGGAGTCGACGTATGTCGAATCTGCCGAGGCGGCGGTTTATGAGCAGTCGCTGCCAACGGTCTCGCCACCAGCCGTCTATGCGTCGGACACCTATCAGTATGCTGGCGAAGCTTACGACCCGCCGATTGTCGATTCTCAGGTTATCCCCGTAAATCATGTAGAGGATGCGAGGCCCGATGCGTCACCGCAACCCGGATTCGAGATGGTCGAGAGTATCGGGAAATGGGCTGAGCCTGAGAACTTCGAGTCAACTTTGCGCACCTTCGGATTGCTGACCGTCGTCAGTCTCGCTCCCGCAATTCTTTTGATGACGACTAGCTTCGTGCGAATTTCGATTGTGCTGGGATTGTTGCGACAAGCCATCGGCGCGCAAATGCTACCCTCAAATCAGATTGTTACTTCGCTCGCGATGTTTCTCACTGTCCTGGTGATGACTCCTGTCTGGACACAAGTCTATAACGACGCCATTGTGCCCTATACTCAGGATAATTCGTCGATGACGGCCAGCGAGGCCTGGGCGGCGGGTGTGGCTCCAGTGCGGGAATTCATGTCGCAGCAGATTCACGCAGCCAACAATGATGAAGACGTGCTGATGTTTTACGAACATTTGCCAAGTCCCGGGCAAGCTCCGGAATCCTATGAGCAAGTTCCCCTTCAGGTGTTGCTGCCAGCCTTCATGCTGAGTGAACTGAAGACGGCATTCCTTATGGGGTTTCAAATCTTCCTGCCGTTTTTGATTCTCGACTTGGTCGTGTCAAGCGTCACCGTATCCATGGGCATGATGATGTTGCCGCCCAGCATGGTTTCGCTGCCACTCAAGTTGATCTTGTTTGTGCTCGTGGATGGATGGCAACTTGTCGTAGGCATGTTGTTGCAAAGCTTTTCCGGATTCGTCTAGGCCCCTTTGGAACAGGTAGTGATCGGCGAGTCGCTTTTTACCGGTGGATGCCGTAACTTTCGGCGATAATGCCTTGCTGCTCATGAATGGCATGCCGCCTTGGATTTGATCCGCGGAACCTGGCGCGTTGATCGTTTCGAAAGTGATTGAGGATCAAACATGGAAGTCGATATGGTCATGGATCTGGCCCGCCAAACAATGTGGCAAACACTCATGTTGGCCGGGCCGCCGTTGATTGCTGCGTTGGTGATTGGCGGGATCGTTGGGTTGTTTCAAGCAATTACGCAGGTTCAGGATACAACGATTTCGCTGGTGCCAAAGATTCTTGCGGTCTTCATTACCCTTGCGATCTGCTTGCCGTGGCTCATGAGCAGCATGCTTGAGTTTTCACAAAAAATGTTCGGCACCCTTCCGACTTATCTCATCGGCGGCTGAATCGAATCCGGGCGAAACGTATGAATCACGTGATCAGCGGCTTACCCGAGTTTTGGATCACCTTCGCGTTGGTCAGTGCGCGACTGGCGGGTATCACTTTTCTGATACCTTCGCCGAGTGGCCGAAGTGTATCATTGGCGCTGCGTGGCGTCTTGACGGCGTGTCTGGCTTCGATGTTAACTCCCGTGACCCAAGTCCATTTGGCGGCTCCATTAACCGTCGGTTGGTTAGGGGCAACGTTCTTTACCGAATTGGCGGTTGGGTTGTTGCTGGGCTGCGGCATACACATGTTGATAATTGGTTTGCAGGTATCTGGGCAGCTTGTCAGTCAGATGGCGGGGATCTCCTTGGCGGGCGTGTACAGCAGTGGGGCGCAGGGCGTCTCACCGATTACGAAATTGATGGACTTGTTGGCAGTCGCTGTTTTTCTGGTGATGGGCGGGCATCGAATTGTCGTGCATGCTCTGTTGGATACTTTTTCCGATTGGCCGCCCGGTCAGGCGGTCATTGATCAATCGACTGCGCAAGTCGTCGGTCGCTTGCTCTCCGAGAGCTTCATGTTAGGCGTCGAAGCCGCGTTGCCGATCGTTGCGACATTGTTCGTTTCTAACGTACTGGCAGCATTACTGGGGCGATTGATGCCACAGATGAATGTCCTTCTGCTAAGCAGCGGTCTTAACTCGCTCTTACTCTTCGCGTCGATGATGATCGGAGTTGGAGCCATGGCTTGGACGTTGCAGGACCATCTCGAGCCCTTTGTGCGTAGCGTTACGCAGTTGTGTGGGGACGGATAGCGACCATGACTGATGAAAAACAGTTCAGTCCAACGCCTGCGCGTCGCGAGCAGGCACGCCGGGAAGGCCAGTTCCCACGCGGAAGCGATATTACGGCAATCGCCGTGGCTACGACGGGCTTGTTGATGTTCTTCGGAGGTGGTCATTGGATGATGGAGCGGCTTGGACAACTCGTCGCAGATTCGTTCGCCGACGTCCGACTATCGACCGCACCGAGCGAGCTTGGCATTGTTGTTTCGCAGAAGTTGAGTCAAGGTGCGATCGTGGCACTGCCCGTAATGGGAATTGTTTTTCTGGCTGCGGTTGCGACACAACTGGCGCAATCAGGTTTGCAATGGATGCCTCATCGGATAGCGCCGGATTGGGGAAGAATCAACCCAATCAGTGGATTGCAGAAATCGTTTTCGCTGCGTCGGTGGTTTGACGGCTTGTTCGTCGTCGTGCGCATTGCCATCGTGGTCGCAATCGGCGCCTTCGGATTATGGTCGAGCCGCGTACACCTTGTTGCGCCAGCGGGGAGCCGAGCCTATGGAATTGGCGAGGTCACACTTTCAGCTCTCGGTGTCATTGTGACTGTCGCGTTGGTAATGTGCGTTGTGGCGGTTTTTGAGTATGGATACCGCTGGTGGCAACATGAGAATTCTCTACGAATGTCAGCCGAAGAGATCCGCGAAGACCATCGAGAGCAGGAGGGCGATTTGCGTGTCCGAGCACTACGACGTGGAGCGCACCAAGAGATCGCCCGACGTCGGCCTCATCGCCATCATGGCGACGAATCGTTTCTTCAGGCAGCTGCAGATGACTCCGAGCAATAGTTGAACTGCTCGATGTAATCGCCACACTTGGCCAGAACCTCGTTTTTCAGGTCGTCTGGGAGTCCGTGTTTGTTACCTTTGTAGTTCCGAGTCGCTTCGGCTCGTTCTTTTAGGGCTGGAAGGGCATTGGCTTCGAAACCGTCGATCCCCAGCTTTTCGTAGACTTGTCGCATCGTTCCCGGATAATCCGAGACGACATCCTCGAAGCGTACTTCGGCGAGATTGTGATCACCCAGCAGCGAACGATCGCGGTTGAATCCTTTGTAAAGTCGCTGATAAGAGTCAAATACGAAACTACGCAAGTTGCGATTGTGGGGAACCTGCACCGCGTTGGTATGATCCAGCGCCGCCCACATGTGGATTGTCGACGGAATGAACTTCAATGGGTTACGCGTAATGTGAATGAATTTCGCGTCTGGGTACATGTCCAACAGTACTTTTACTCGCCCTGTGTGAGGCGGCGATTTGAAGACCAGTCGTTTGTCTTGGAATCGATAATTCAGATCTTTCACGAACTGGTGCAGTCCGTCTTTCCAACGCTGCAACTCTGGTTTCGGAATACCTTCCATATTCAGGTAGTCGAGGTGCCGTGGCACGTCGTTGGGGAATGCGACTCGACGATAAGTCGTAGGTAAGCCCAGTGACATCAGGGCAAACTCATCCTCCATTGGGGCTTCCCAGCCCATCTCCATATTGTCCATCGGTCGACGACGCGGCAGCAAGACAGAAGTCAACGGCTTGAGCCAGGATTCTGAGACGAGGAAACAGCCGGGGGCAAAACACTGGAACGTGTTGGGGCAGACGTAGCGGCTATCAAGTGATAGCAAGTCCTGCATCAAAGTCGTTCCGCTGCGCCAGTGGCCGATCACAAAAATTGGCGGCTCGACGAGCGGTCTTTCGAGACTCTTCTCTTTGAACATGAATGACTGGATCGGGTTCAGGAACGAAGCCGCTCCGGTTCCGATGCAGCAGGATACTGCCGTCGGCCAACGATCGATGCGATAACGATGTTCCGCCATGAGTTTGCCCCATGCGCTAATCGTCATGCCGTGCCAGAATCTCGGGCACCAGAATGGGACAGGATTGAAAGGTGCAAGTTCGGGAGCGGTACCACCGCTATCAAAACTCTGCGTCGTTGCCATATCTGAACTGCTTTGCGTGTCCATCGAATGTTGCCGCTGCCGCACAGCGCTCTCGTAATCGGAACTCGGTAATTCCAACAGCTCAGCTTTAGGTAAGCTCGACAAAGTCTACTGTTTAGAGCAATTGAATCTTTTATTGGTTGTCAGGAGCTGTGAACCGCCAATTTGGGGCAATCATGCATGCGTTGCAATCGCTACGCTGCCAGCAGATCAATTGTGCATTATAGCCTCGATGCCGTTCCTGTTCAGAAAGTCCCTCAAATGTTCCAAAAGTATGCTGGGTACCGCTGCCTGAAGACTTGCCCAACAGCAAACGCACTGGACACTTGAGTCGGCTTTGGATACCGTTCCCCCACTTTTCATTGGTCAAATCTGGAGAATTACCCGTTGGCTCCTCAGGGAGTTGGTCGGTCATCTGATTCGCGATGCTCAGTTCAAACCAAATCAAGACGTTGGTACTCCCGCTAGTGTTGATCACCAGCCTGTTGGTCATCCTTGTGCCGTTGCCAACGGTGGTTATGGATGTCTTGCTTGCGGTCAACATTGCCACGGCAGTATTGATACTCCTGACAACGGTTTTTGTTCGCACACCACTGGAATTCAATATCTTCCCCACCGTACTTTTGACTGCGACGCTCGGGCGGCTGGTCATCAATGTAGCGACAACGCGTTTGATTCTTACCAATGCTGGCAAGGATGGATTGTCGGCAGCAGGCGGAATTGTGGAAGGGTTTGGTGGATTCGTCGCTGGGAATCAGCTCATCGTTGGGTTGGTGATTTTCAGTATCATCGTTCTGATTCAATTTCTTGTGGTAACCAAAGGAGCCACTCGTATCTCCGAGGTCGCGGCTCGATTTGCCTTGGACGGCATGCCCGGTCGCCAGATGGCGATTGATGCTGATCTGAATGCGGGGTTGATCGATCGCCATGAGGCACAAGCTCTGCGAGGCGAGTTGTCCAAGCGAGCGGATTTTTACGGAGCGATGGATGGTGCAAGCAAGTTTGTTCGTGGTGATGCGATTGCGGGTATCGTAATCACACTGGTCAATATTGTCGGCGGGTTGTTTGTGGGAGTCGTATCCTATGGAATGTCCGTTACGCAAGCGGCGGACGTGTTTACGCGACTCACGATCGGAGATGGGTTAGTCAGTCAAGTGCCGGCTTTTCTCATCTCTTTGGCCGCCGGTTTGTTGATCACGCGGTCGACTGAGAACGTCAACTTGCCCGTGGAGTTTCTTGGGCAGTTGTTTAAACGCCCCGAGCCACTCTACGTTGCGGCTGCCTTTGTGGGTGTTTTGACATTTACGCGGTTGCCGGCTGTTCCACTACTCGTGGTTGCTGCCGGATTGGTCGGCATGGCCATGATG
>CAYYHV010000369.1:1827-7787 GCA_964471695.1 uncultured Pirellulaceae bacterium | reverse complement strand
AGGATCCCCAACTGTGACCTACATTTGATTCGATTCAGACCACCAATGGAATCAAGACACGAAACAGTCGCTTACCCAGTCGTCGGAAAGCCCGCCGATTCCGGCACGTCCTGCGAACTCAGGCAAACCCAAAAAGCCTCGGGGCAAAAGTGCTTGCACGCTGCTTGTCGCTGACGACAACCCAATCAGTCGCCTTGCGCTGACTCGCAGCCTCGAGAAACTCGGACATCAAGTCGCCGCAGCCCAGGATGGCAGCGAAGCGTTTCGAATGATGACCGACGACATCCAAGTTGCATTGCTTGACGTGCATATGCCAAAAACCAATGGGCTCGAGTGCCTTAAGCGTATCGGCGAAGAATATCCGGACACCCAGGTGATCATGGTAACTTCCTCGGAAGACATCTCCGATGCTGTCGAAGCCATGAAACGCGGCGCTGTCGAATACGTCACCAAGCCAATCGACACCGAACGACTCGTCGCCTTGGTTCAGAAAGGCTGCGATGCATTCCTGCTTTCCAAGGAGCATCGAGGACTGTCCGCCGTCGTCGGGCAATCACTTCCAACGGCTGAATTTTCAAGCGCCGCCCCCAGTTCCAGGCGGCTCAAGAAGCAAATTGATCGCGTCGCACGACTCGATTCCACAATTCTCATCACCGGAGAAAGTGGAACTGGCAAAACCACAGTGGCTCGTATGATCCACCGCATGGGCAAACGCGCCAACGGCCCCTTCGTCGCTGTTAATTGTGCATCTCTACCTCGCGACCTGATTGAAGCCGAACTTTTTGGGCACGCCAAAGGTGCGTTCACAGGTGCCGTTGGCGAGCGACCAGGCCACATCGAGATAGCCAACGGCGGCACGCTCTTCCTCGATGAAATCGGCGACATGCCGCTCGACCTGCAACCCAAACTGCTGACTTTTCTACAGGACCGAATCATTCGACGGATCGGTTGTAGCCGCGAATTGAGTGTTGATGTTCGGCTGATCGCGGCGACTCATCAAGACCTTCACAAGATGTGCTCCGAAAAACAATTTCGACAAGATCTGTTCTATCGGCTAAATGTCCTCGACATCGAGATACCGCCGATTCGACAACGGCGAGACGACATTCCTGCACTTGCGACGTCAATTCTGCAGCGAATCGCTTTGAGACGCGATCTCCCGTCGTTGCAGATCGATGAAGATGTCATGAACGAATTGGTGAACTACCATTGGCCCGGCAACATTAGAGAACTGGAGAACGTGCTCGAGCGAGCGTCCGCTTTCGCGGAGAATGAGCGGATTACTATCGACGATGTGCGATTGCCGAAAACGACAACGGATAGCGCCCCTGATCGCGGCAGTGAAAAGGCACAATCAAGTCTTCTCGGCAAGACGTTGGAAGAAGTCGAGATCCTTGCGCTACGCGAGACGCTGGCGGCTTGCGGCGGAAATAAGGCGAAAACCGCTCGAGAGTTGGGGATCAGTGAGAAAAGCGTCTACAATAAAGTGAAGCGTTATGGATTGGAAAACTAGACCATGAACCAACTTCCTGTGTTCAATCGTGAGCTGTTGTTCAATAACATGGAAGGCGACTTGGAATTGGTCGCCGAGTTGTGTGAGATGTTTGAATCGCATTTTCCCATCGTCGTACAACGAATTCGGGAAAGCGTCGAAGATGGCAATCATCAAGAGTTGCGTGAAGCGGTCCACCAACTGAAGGGTTCTATCCGAACCCTGCACGGCGTTCGCGCCGAAAAAACCGCTTCAATAATTGAATCCATCGGCGCCAACCATGGCTCAATGGCGGATGCGAGCATGCTGTGCAACCAACTAACCGACGAAGTCGCCGAGCTCATCTGTGCAATCAAAAACATGACAGCCCAATAGGTACAACTATCGGTACAACTATCCGGCGCGTTGGCGAGAGATTCAGAGTTGCAATTCTGGCAAGGTTTTCTCTCGCCAACGCCTACACGGATAGTCGAATCGGGTGCATCGAGTCCAATCTGATCCAAAATCAAGCCGCAGCCGTCACAATTGCACGGGTCTCTAAAGGGTGACGACTGCGACTTGCGAAGGAATCAGCAGTTCGGTTTGTCTTTGTTCATCTTCGCCGGACTCCTTGCCCATAAAGCCGACGATCGAATCTCACTAAGCCAGCCACACTAGGCCAGCCCGCTAAGGAGTGCCGACAACACTTGATTTGTTGCTTCCCAGTTGACTCAACATGGCTTGGCGAGCAAGCTCATCCGGCGGAATAACCGCCGCGTTACTCTGCTGTTCAACTGTTTCCTGCAAAGGCTTCGCTCCCGGTCTCGACGAGCGATCTTGTTGCGGGCACTCCATATACTTCTTCCTTCCGATCTAAATCCTCGAGCGTCTGAAATCAACCGACTTGCCCCAACAATTCCGGTTGATTCGATTCAATCTCTCTTGATGTGGACACCGTATCGTCGACGACCAATTGCGACGTTGTTTGGTTCAGACTCTTCTGAACAATCAGCTCCGCAATCTGACCTGCAACAAACGTTGCCAAGCCCAACGCCGCGAACAATAAAGTCCCCAAAAGCAGCATTGTGCAGACGGCCGGTGTACCTCCCGAGAGTGTTTGTAAGACACCAATCAGTCCTAATAGAGTAGATACTACGAAATACGCAAGCGAAATGCCGTTAATAAAATGCGACGGTCTTTCGCGGAATCTGCGTTGAAATCCGATGGTCAACATATCGCTGAAACCGCGTAGAAAACGCTCGATTCCATATTTGCTTTGGCCATGCTCGCGAGCATGATGCGTGACGACGATCTCCGTTACCTTGAATCCTCGCATCGCGGCTAACGCTGGAACCATTCGATGAAGCTCACCATGTAATCGGAGCTGTTTGGCGAGCCCTGCGTCGTAACATTTAAATCCGCAGTTATGATCGTGGAGCTTGACGCCACTGAAATAGCTGAGCATGGCATTGAAGATTCGCGAAGGCCACACTTTGTGCCACGGATCGTGCCGCTTCTTCTTCCAACCACTTACCAACCCGTAGCCTTCTTGCAATTTGTCAATAAACCGCGGGATTTCCTGTGGATCGTCCTGCAAATCGGCATCCATCGTGAAGACGATATCACCTCGCGCCTCTTCATATCCTACTGTCAGCGCCGTAGCCTTGCCGCGATTGCTACGAAACTTCAAGCCGCGTACGTTGTCCGGATAGACTTCGGCCAAAGCCTCAATCACCTCCCATGAGCCGTCCTGGCTGCCGTCGTCAATGAAGAGCACTTCAAAGTCGTATTCTTCCGGAACATTATCTGAAATACCGCGATACAATCGCGTCAGCGTCATCTCTTCATCCATGACTGGAATAATAAATGAGATCAGCTTTGCGTCGTCGGGGAAAGCGACTCGGCGAGAAGTCGAAGGCGTGGATTGGGCAACCATAAGTCGTAGCTGATTCGGTTGGGTTGTGGTCTGAGTCATCGTTCCGGCGCTCCAGTTGTCGTTATTGTCGTTGGCAGAAGAGCAGATACGCATAGCTTGTGCCAAAACCTGCGAGTACATACCGACAAGGCAACGAACCTCTGGATCTACAGCGGTTTCCGTAGCCGTTTTGTTGGCGAAATCATCGGTACATGCTCAAGGCATCTATGAATCCGGAATAAGTTACCGGTCGATCGAATTCGTTTTCCAGCAACATTTACCGGAGTTCGTCGTTCGTCTCTGACGCGTCCGTAGGATGCGAATGAAAACTCGAAAATTCTGCGTTCTCTGATCACCGTATTTCCGCGGATTCCCGTGTATAGACACCATTGAAACCAAACTTCCGGACGATTGGAGACGCGACATGGCATTTCGGTTGCGTTACGTCTCATCGACAACTGCCAATGCCCGGTACGAGAGTGACTCAACAAACGGGCAACTACTTTTCAGCGGAAACGTCCACATGTCAAAGACACCCAAAACGCCAAAGCACACCGAGCGCCTTAATATTCTCGTAATCGGCTCGACTTATCCGCGGCACGAAAATGATTACGCCGTTCCCTGGATGCGCACATCTCATCAGAAAATGGCGGAGCAAGGCCACCAGGTTACCGTTCTCGCTCCGTCTTATCGCGGCATGAACAGTCACCAGATCGACGGCATCCCAGTAAGACGTTTTCGCTACGCTCCCGCGAGCTGGGAACGCTTGACGCATGAGCAGGGAGCTCCCAACAAAATCAACAATCCTCTTATCCAACTTCTCGCGTTGCCCTTTGTCATCTGCGGATGCATTGCAGCCTATCTACTGGCTCGACGAGAGAAATTTGACGTCATCCACGTTCACTGGCCGTTCCCGCATCAACCAATGGGTTGGGTCGCGTCCAAAGTCAGTAGAGCCCCATTGGTTTTGATGTCGCATGGAGCCGGGTTTGCTCTGGCGAGACGCAAGTCGTGGGTAAAGTCGATTCTCCGTCGATGCCTACTCAATGCCGACGCGTTGATCGCTAACAGCAACGATACCGCAAAGCAAATTCGCGAACTCTGTGGACGAGATGCAGCCGTCGTTCCCTATGGCTCGACCGTCCAGCCGAAAACAGTCCAGGCTCCGAAGAATCCTCGTCCGCGGCTGCTTTTCACCGGTCGCTTGATACAGCGAAAAGGCGTCGAATACCTCCTGCGGGCTCTCCCTCAAATCCTTGAGCATCATGAGGTCGACTTGTTCATTACCGGCAACGGCGACCAACGTGAATTCCTGGAACGCGAAACGACCCGTTTGAAAATCACTGAACGTGTCAGCTTCCTCGGATTCGTCAGCACCGAACGACTGAATGAAGAGTACGCCCGTTGTGACATCTGGATCAACCCTTCTGTCGTTGATGACCGCGGCGACACAGAAGGTTTGGGCGTTGGCTCCATCGAAGCCTATGCCCACAGCAAACCCGTTGTCGCATCGGCAGTCGGCGGAATTCCAGATACGGTCGATCATGGCACCACCGGATGGTTAGTCCCCGAAAAAGACCCGACCGCGATTGCTGAACGCGTGATTGACCTGCTGAACAACCCGGAGAAATCAGCTCAATTTGGGCAAGCCGGTTTGGCGTTTGCTCAATCAAAGTTCAATTGGCATACGATCACTCTGCGGCTTGCCACGTTGTTCGATAACGCGCGTGCCATCAAGCATAGCGACTGTTTGAGTCAACCACGCTTCTACCAAACGGCAACCACTTGGGCAAAAGTCGCGGCTGTCTTGCTAATCGCAACCGCCATCGCATCAGCGATCGCAAAATGTGGCGCCCAACTCCCTGATCCGAGTCAAATCCAATCGAGATGGTTGATCGGTGGATTCATTGTCTGCCTGACATACCGTATTGTGAACGCCACCGGTTGGTCGTTCGTCTTGTCGGCGTTGGGCGAAAGGTTGCCAACGTCCAAAGCCATGAGAATCTGGTTGACGTCGGAAGCTTGCCGCTGGCTGCCGGGCAGTCTTTGGAGTTACGGATCGCGTGCGTATCAAGCAAATCAGAACGGCGTTTCGAAGCGCGGCGCCGGTGCCAGCCTGGTGTTGGAGCTGGGATTAACCGTCCTTGCATGGAGCATCACCGCGTTTCTTGCTCTCTCTTTTCAAAACGACGGACTGGCCAAGCTCGCAACTATAATTCCCACTAACGCCTTGCCACAGCGAAACGGCTGGATGCTGCTGACTGCGTTTGCTGCAGCCATTGGACTTGGTGGTACAGCCTGGATGTTCACTGACAGGATTACACCGAAGCTTCGACTTGTCTTCGACAGGCTCGCTCTACTGAAACAGATGCGACTGAATCCGATCGCCATTGCCACCACGCTCCTGTTCTATGTTGTTATGTGTATAGTCAACGGAATCGCCTCATCATTGGTCTTTCGAGCGACGACAGGAAGCAGCATTCCTCTCTCAGCCATAATCGGAGCCAACGCGGTTGCATGGTTGGTGGGCTTCTTCGCAATCATGGCCCCCGGTGGATTGGTTGTCCGCGAGGG
>CAYYHV010000369.1:0-1817 GCA_964471695.1 uncultured Pirellulaceae bacterium | reverse complement strand
TGGCCACCATTTTGCTTCCATGGCTACCGATCGAACAAGCGATCGGTGCGGCGATCGTGTGGCGATTGATTCAAGTCTCCGCGGAAGTCGTTTGCGTATTGGCCGTTTCCATTCCGCTGGCGAAACCGAGTACGGTTCTTAAAAATAAATCCGTCTGGTTCCATCCACTCAAGGTCACGGGCTGAGACAGATCCTCATACACAACGATGAACTTCGCCGAGATCAGCTGGGTAAGAGACTCGCGCCGGGACAGTCGTTTGCCTCGTTAATTTCGTCCAATCCGTTTTGCACCGCTGATTCGAACAAGGCTGTCAATTCGGGCAAGACGACTCGAGATTTTTTCTCTACATGTTCAGACAGGTTGATGGGTTCGCCAAACTGAACAAAGGCTTTGCGATCACCCAACGGTGGCAAAATCTTATCGGCCACATCTTCGCGAAGTTTCTCGAGTGTTTCACAGTGCCGGTCCAGAGACGGGGAGTCACTGATATAGTCGCTGGAATAACTGAGAATCCGCAACGCTAACATGGCTTCGTCAGCCCATGAGCCGGCGGCTTTGTGGTCCAACTGCTGCGATTCATCAATCCTGATACTGTGAATGGTTGAACGAATGACCCGGATACGGTCCGCTAACGATTGGTTTTCGCTTCCATTCAGCTCCATTTTCCGTTCCAAACCGACAACAATCTGCGTTACGCTCTCCTCGAGCAACTTGGGAAGATCGTCATGATCCGTCGCCGGAGGCATAAAGCCTCGTTTGCGAAGATTACGCGTCAATATCTGCACTCCGATTGCACGCATTCTCAGTCGCAGCGAAGACGATTCGTCGGCATTGATCTCCAACATGGATTCGAGCCCCAGAATATGCTGTTCCAGCGAACTGGAACAATCCGAGAGCTGTGAGAATTTCAGCGAAATGGGTACGGCGAAAACCGGCGTCTGTTTGCCCAACTTCTTCTGCGCACGCAAACCGATAAAGGCGGCTCCGCCAAGGAACTGTGAAACGCGATCATTCATGAGCAAGACGTTCCCCTCGGGGAAAATCGTCAGAGCCCGACGACCTTCTACAAGCGTATCGACAGCACACTTCATCGACTGGCTATCACTGCCTTCGCGGTCGACGGAAAAGCAGCCAATTCGCTGCATCAACCAGGCGCCGAACTTTCCTCGCAGAAAAACGTCATAGGCAGCCATCGTGTCAGCGCAGGTACGCAACCGTCGCTGAACCTCCAACATCAGTTGAGGGTCGCTGTGCGTTGAGTGATTGGGAAGAAAGAGACATCGGTGCCCCGCCTTGATAAGCGGCACAATACGATCAGCATGTCGCAAAGAAATTTCCGTAACCCGGTGCTTGGGGCCTGGCAGAATCAGTCGTCGATTGATCTGCTTCGCTAATGCGATGATCAGCGAATTGGGTTGGGGCGGAAAAAACCGATAAGGCTTGTCTGAAAAATCAAGCATGCTCGTCCGCGTTGCAAGAGCCAGGGTAACGAAGCCAGCTATTTTGAGATAAGTGGTGTGGCGGCGAAAGCCAGTGCACGAGAAATTTGCGGACGTAGATTCGTCTACAATTCAGCGGCAGGCTTCAAACTCCATTGTGTTCATAACGATCCAACGAACGACTGAGCCAAGCCGCAAATATCGCGGGTATTAAAGAAAAAACCCAAAGCCCAAGGCGCAACAAACGGCGACGATGATCAGCGTCATCAGGAGTTTACGCATACTGAAGTTCTTATTCGCGACATAGTCAGGAAACTCACGAGCGACGTATTTTTCGTACTCGTAACGATCCGATTCCTCGTCGGCGGAGTATCCGC
>CAYYHV010000368.1:270-7832 GCA_964471695.1 uncultured Pirellulaceae bacterium | reverse complement strand
GGGTCCATCTGGCTGTGGCAAGCGTAGCAATTGGGCATCTCTCGGTGACGCTCAAGTTTCTCACGGAATGATAGTCGCTCATTGCGTTCGATGCGTTCGTCCAACTCGCTCACATTGGGTGGCGGCGGAGGTGGTGGAGTACCAAGGACCGTGTCCAGTATCCAATGTCCTCGAACGACAGGGCTTGTCCGACCGGGGAACGAAGTTACAGCCAACAGGCTGCCATGCGCAAAGATGCCGCCGCGCTGATTCGTTTCTAGTTCAACACGCCGCATCGCTTGGCCGCGGACGTCGGGAATCCCATAGAGATTGGCCAATTCCTCATTCAGGTAGGTATAGTCCGAGTCGACAAGCTCGGTCAGTGGCCGATTGTCCTGGATCAGCGAGTGGAAAAACATCGCAGTTTCGTCGCGCATGGCCTTCATCAGGGACTCGGTACACCATGGATTGTCGATGGGATCCAGTCGGACCCGTTTGCCTAAATGGCTCGCCCCCAGCCACTGCGCTGCAAACACGGAACCAAGTGTTTCCGAGCGCGGGTCGGCAATCATACGGTCGATTTGAGTCGAAAGTATCGCGGGTTTGTGAAGTTTCTTCAATTTAGCCAGCTCAAAAAGTTCGTCATCGGGCATCGTTGCCCAGAGGAAATACGAAAGTCGATTGGCTAGATCAAAGTCGTCGATTCGTTTCGCCTCGCCCTCGACGCGTGCCCGTTCGGTTTTTAGCAAAAACTTAGGTGATACCAACGCCGTCTGGACGATGAGTTTGGCAGCGTTGAATTCGCTGAGTCCACGGTTGATCGCAGAGTCATATTGCTTTTGGGCGCGTTTCAATTCTGAGTTCGTAACGGGACGTCGGAAGGCACGCGACAGAAAACCACTGATGGAGCGATCAAACTGGAATTCCTCTTCATTGGAACGGATCGACAAAACAGTGTTGCGAGTTCGAAAATGCGACTCTGTTTTGGGTTCTTCAGGTAGCAGCGTCTCGACAACACGTTCCGCCGTACCGATGTAGCGTTCCATCAGCAGCGGTTGGATGAAGAGTGTGTTTGCGCTGTTCTCGAATCCGCTTGAACCCACAAAGTCTTCAGGGAAATTGCTGGTGGGACGTAGGTCGACACCGAATAGATCGCGAATCGTATTGTCGTATTCTTCATGCGTCAGCCGACGGGCGGGTTCCGACCCAGGGTGACGCACGGTTTCGTAGTCGAAGTCGTATATTTTGTTGTGAAGACTGTTCACGAGCATGATGCGGTCGGCTTCGGGAAGTTCTGTGCCGTCTGCGGGGGGCATTGCTCTGTTTTTGATCTGCTCGATGACGTTGATCCATTGCTCGCTGCCACGCACGATGGGCGACAGTCCGATCAAGGATTCGATATCCAGATCGCCGCTGGCCGTTGTGCTATCGTGGCAATCGATGCAGAAAGTCTCCAGCCGTGGGACAACATCACGTTGAAAATCCTGATTCGCAACGATAGCAAGACGCTCTGGCGTAATTGTGACGGGAAGCATATCGGGACGGATCGGCTGCAAAGATGATTTGTCCTTGGTCTGTTTCCGCGCAGCTTCATCGTGATTGAGGTTGTCTTGAATCTCCTCCAAAAGTTCATCAATGGCGTCTTCGTCTTCGACTTCGTAGGCTTCGCGTAGCTCGTAAATCAGATCAACGTGCCGTTCGCCGATCTCGAGCCGTCGCTCTAGCTCGTCAAAGTCGTCATCAACCGATTCGGGCGGAGGCTCATTACGAATTTCCAGTTCAATTTCCAGCGATCGCAACCTCGACATCTCCGTGATCGCTTTCGAAAAATCCTCAATAGGGTGAATGAGTTCTGGTTCGTCCTCAGCTCGCAATTCGCTGATCAGTTGCTGAAGCTCAAACTGATGATGGCTGGCGTCACGTTGTTGCTGGAGGGCGTCGATCCGTAACTCCATGACTCCGGCACTGCGCTGCAGTTCTTCGATAAGTTGGGGATCGCCGGCTTTTTCAGCCGCAGCAAGTCGACGCTCGATCGTTTTCAGTTTGCGATGGAAATGTGCCGTATTTTCGATCGACTTGAGTTGGCGACTGAGGAACTCCTGTTCTTTTTCAAGTTGTCGAAGGCGTGATTGAATCTCACTTCGTTCGTCTTCAAACTCCTGAGCCATCGTTGGTGCGATGAGGCAAAAAAACATCAGAGTCCAACTAATGATTTTCGGAAGATGAAAGTCGTATGGTTTCATGGTTCAATCCGCAAGGTGTCCCGTCTTCGAGCGTTTTATTCTAACCCGATTGTGCGTTTTCGTACGAAACGATGCCTTTCGAACCTGAATATGACGAACGCAGCGTATCGGAAGGGTCTCGAACCCGGCGATTCTAGCGGAGGATGAATTTGATTTGTAATGGGAAGTGCTTTTGACCGTCATACTCAAGAGAAACAGAGAACTTTCATTCGAGGAGAAGTATCATGTCAACCCGCCGTTTGGTTTTGACAAGCACCGCCGTCATTCTGGTCGCTTCATGGGCGCTCAATCTTATTGCATGGCCCGGCGGAGAAGCGATGGAGGCTGAGTCCATTTCCTCGATGGTTAAGCAGCAAGGTGCCGAAAAACAAGAGGAAGGGATTGTGGAATCGACGGCTGTCTTCGCCGGGGGTTGCTTCTGGTGCATGGAGTCGCCATTTGAGAAGCTCGCCGGTGTGTCGAAGGTGGAATCGGGTTATACCGGCGGGACGACGAGCAATCCGACTTATAAAGAGGTCTGTGCGGGCGGCACGGGGCACATCGAAGCGGTGCGAGTAACGTATGACTCCAGTCGGATTAGCTACAACGATCTGCTCGAAGTCTACTGGCGTCAGGTCGATCCAACTGATGCTGGCGGACAGTTCGTCGATCGAGGTGATTCGTATGTGAGTACAATCTTCGTGGCGAATCAATCGCAACGTGAAGTGGCACAGCGATCGTTGGCTTCGCTTGCGAGGTCGGGGCGATTCCAAGAGGCGATCATTACACCGATCCGGAATGCCACAACCTTCTATGTCGCTGAGGACTATCACCAGGATTACTACAAGACGCATCCGATCAAGTACAAGTACTATCGCTTTTTGTCTGGTCGTGACCAGTTCTTAAACAAGGTTTGGGGTGACGATCGTGAGTACCATCCGCGCGAACTGGAGGAGTCGTTAGAGGCGACAGTGAATGCCAAGAAGTATACAAAGCCGTCGGATGACATAATCAAGCAACGTTTGACGTCGACGCAGTATCGCGTCACACAAAAAGACGGAACGGAGCGCGCCTTCTCCGGGGAGTACTGGGATCATCACGCGGATGGGATCTATGTGGACGTCGTGACGGGTGAGCCGTTGTTCAGTTCGAAGGATAAGTTTGAGTCGGGGACTGGGTGGCCTTCGTTTACACAACCGCTGACGACGAAGAGTGTTGTGGAATCGTCGGATTACAAGTTGTTCTTGAAGCGTACCGAAGTACGATCCAAGCACGGTGACTCTCATTTGGGGCATGTTTTTGAAGATGGTCCCGCCCCAACCGGCTTGAGGTATTGCATTAATTCTGCAGCATTACGATTTGTCCCGGCTGGGCAGTTGTCGGCCGAAGGATATGGTGACTTTGCTCGTCAGTTCGTTGTCAACGATCGTTAAGCTGTCGGTCATGGATCGGCCACACGACTGGGGTGGTGTGGCCGATTCCGTCCTTGCGAGGTTTCAAAAGGGAAGCAAAACCTATGAACACTGCACGAACAAAACAGATTGCTGGACTGGCACTGGTCATATTGGCAAGCGTCGTGTGTCTTAAATGGGCGACAGCCGAGGCTGAAGAACAGCGAGATACCGGGGTTGGTAACGAGTCGTCAGTCAAGACGGCTGGGTTAGCAATCGTCCAGTCACCGGTTAACGAAGGCGATTGGGCTTCGCCGCAGGTATTCTTGGACTTATTGTCGGGGCGTCGAGAATTGATCCGACCGGCATTGGCGGAGATTGATGCGAAATGGCACGAGGGAAATACGCCGCTGTTGATAGAAGTGATGCGGTTTACGAATTCCCCGCCGGCTGTGCATGGCATGGTGGAAATGCTCCGTCGCCGGACTGGGATGCGCCATGACAACGATATTGATGCATGGCATCGATTCTTGTGGAATCGGGAATACACGCCCCATCCCGCTTACCCTGAATTCAAGGCACTCTTGTATGAAGATATTGATCCGCGTTTTCGTGAGTATTTTGAATCAGCGGATCAGTCGAAGATTCGATTGGATCAAATCGAATGGGGTGGAGTTGTGCGTGATGGTATTCCGCCCCTGAAAGACCCCAAAACACTGGCAGCAGGAGCGGCGAAATATCTTGCCGATTCCGATGTTGTGTTTGGCGTCGAGTTCAACGGTGAATCACGTGCCTATCCCAAGCGCGTGTTGGCTTGGCACGAAATGGTGAAGGACCATGTCGGAGGCAAATCAATCAACGGAGTCTACTGTACGCTCTGCGGCTCGATGATTGTCTATGAGACGGAGTTGGATGGTAAACACTATGAGCTTGGCACGAGTGGATTTCTGTATCGGTCGAACAAGCTGATGTACGATCACGCGACTAAGTCGATGTGGTCGACTTTGGAAGGCAAGCCCGTTGTGGGTGAGTTGGCGAATTCGAACATCCAGTTAAAACCGCTGCATGTGGTCACCACGACTTGGGGCGCATGGCGAAAGTTGCATCCAGCGACAACCGTATTGTCTTTGGATACCGGGCATCGGCGAGACTACGGTGAAGGAGTCGCTTACAAGCGATACTTCGCGACGGATGCGTTGATGTTCAAGATTCCCAAAGTCGATCGTCGCCTGAAGAACAAGGACGAAGTGTTTATCGTTCGCAATGAGGAAGCGGACCAGCCATTAGCGATCGCGTCAGACTTTCTCAAAGACCATCCCGTTTATCACGATCACGTTGGCGATCAACAGTTTGTCGTGCTCACCGATTCATCCGGCGGCAACCGCGCCTATGAATTGCGGGAGCATCAGTTTGAGCGGCAGATCGCAGATGGTTCAGTCGTTGATTCTCAGGGCGTTTCGTGGGAAATCACCGAAGACGCGTTAGTCGACGAAAGTGGGAATCGGCTTGAGCGATTGCCGGCGCATCGTGCTTTCTGGTTTGGCTGGCAGGCGGTTCATCGGAACACTCGGTTGGTGAAGTGAGCCATCGTCGGAAAAATCTGGTTACTCATTGGGGACTGAGCCGGATCCAAATCCGCCGCCACCGTGTCCCCCGCCCGCACCTATTCCTGATCCGGATTGGGAATTGAGCGACCAGTCGTAATCCTTGAAAGTCACGGTCAAATTACCAGCATCAGCGGCAGCGAGCTTTTCTTTGACTTCGCTATCGGTGACTCGTGCCTGCAGCCATTTGAGGTAGCCGCCTTCCGCGTCCCAGTCTTGAGCGTACCATTTTAGCAATGGACTGAGGCTGATCGCGTCGGCGGTTGCATCAAAGCTGACATAACGTTCGTCGTTGGAGAACTGAACGGCTTGATCTTCCAGTTGATTGAGAATTCGATCGCCAACGTAGGCCTCGACGCGGATCGCAGGGCAACTCTTTGCGGCGCACACTAGCGCCACGTGGATTCTTGGTTCCTGAAAAACCGGACGAATCATTTGCTGTTCAAGGTTGTCAAGCGAGATCGTCTGGTTGGCAAAAATATGTTCTTTCAATCGGAAGAATTGCGAGTTGGCTCGTAGTTTGTCGGCCTTTTGCATCAACTGGTTGATTTCCGCCGCATCCGATTCTGGGCGACGTTTCAACGCCTCGATTTTCGCATCTAACTGTTCGATTTCCGCTGCAACGGATTTTGGCGTGAAGTTCAGGACGTTCTTTTCGTTGCGATGGATCTTGTGATTGATGACGCCATTCATAACCAGCGCGTTGTAAGCGTTGCAATGCAAAGCCAACTTCTCTTCCCGCGTTGCGAGCAATTCTGGTTTGGCCGCAGCAATCTGGCTGAGGTACGTCTTGAACAAATAGTCTTTGGATAATCCTTCGTAGTCGACCAATCCATTTTCTACATAGGTACGTAACAAGTAGTCCCACAAGTTGTGATCAACGCCCGATGCGTCGGGCGTTGGAGTCGGTTTGGTCGTCGGAGTCAATTTGCTGAAGGCAGCGTAGGCAACAAATAATGGGACAATGAATGAAATCATCGCAACCCAAAAGTAGCCGCCGTAGTAGCTTTGGTCTTTCTTCATCGCGTTTGATCTTCCGATCGAAATTCAAGTTTATTTGAGAGAATCTGGCACTTGGATCGAATGCAGTTTTGATTCGGGTACCTCACCGAGATGAAGGATCTCCATGGGGCACCGCATCACACACTCGGCACATCCAACGCAGGGTGTGTCGACGAGTGTGACAGGGACGCCTTGTAAGGCTCGTGATTTAATGTCGATCCCCATCTGGCAATATTGATTGCAGATATTGCAATCAATGCACTTTCCCTTTTCTGGGACGATGGCAAACTTCGACCAACGCCCCCAGAAATTCATCCAAAACGCCAGCGGGCACCACATGCGGCACCAGATTCGCTGACCGAGGAATGGATACAGTCCAATCGCGGCGGCTCCAGCGAGAAACGTACCGACCCAGATGTTGTAGTATTTGAGTGGCCCCTGAAATCCAAGCATCGAAGCGATGGTCGCAACCGCTGCGAGTGCAATAAACACGAACCCGTATTTTTCAAGCCGCCTGGGAGCATCTCCCTTGGGACCACGATGTCTGAATCCGTTGCCCACCGTTTCCGCAAGCGCGCCGCACGAGCAAATGTAGGAACAGTAAATTTTGCCAAACTTGATGGTAAACAGTGGGATAATAATGAAGGTCAAGACGACAGCCCACACGACGCCGACCACTGCCACGGTGTACCACCACTGAGGATCTCCTGGCCGAACGATGCTGGGATCGACATTGAAAGCGTCGATTTTCAATGGCCAAGCGTTGAGCGATCGAGAGATCAGCGGCGTCCAAGGATTGGCTCCCATGAACACGACGAGAAATGTTGGAATGCCCCACCACAGGGTCCATTGAACGCCGATAATGGTGAGGTTGCGTCGCCACAGGATCGGGTGGTTGATCTTACGAGCCCAGTAGATTCCAAATCCGGCGATTGCCGAGAAATACAGCAGGTAGTAGAAACCACTCAAGCCCGCAAAGTATTTTGGGATGAGTCTGAACATCCATGAGAAGCCTGGCAGATAGTACGGTCCATATCCGGCTTTGGCGGGATCGACGGTGAAAGCCGTAGCACTCGCAGCGTTCACGTAGTAAATGAACGCTCCCAGCCCCAGTAGCCAGGACGCGTTTTTCAGCCAGGGAAGCGACTTCCGTCCTTTGTTCCTTAGGCTCCAGTCGCCAACGACGAACCCCAGCAGTACCAGCCAGGGAATCGGCAGCCACCAGGAAATCGCGGTACTGAGCGGAGATAAAGCTAGTCCCAGAAGCGAAAATCGGATCGCGCTTTTAATATTCATGGCTATTACCCGTCTTTAATATTTTCATCATGATGTAAATATATTTTATAATGGAAGACAGAGAATAA
>CAYYHV010000368.1:0-260 GCA_964471695.1 uncultured Pirellulaceae bacterium | reverse complement strand
TGAGCGGAGATAGTAACCCTTCCAAGCGTTGGGCTTGCATTTCCGGGTGGTCAAGCCAGCTAACAACTGGAACTAACCATCGTCCTTCCCCGGCTTTTTCCGGTACGAGGACAAAATTCTTCGCGATGAAGTAAATGAAGATGCCGACCAGCAATCCGATGATCGCCCACGCAAAACGCTTCTTCGTCCAGATGCCATCCAGTTCCATCCCCATATCATGCAAAAAGTCGATGGGGGGTAGCGAGCCGATCTGAATCACG
>CAYYHV010000367.1:0-7931 GCA_964471695.1 uncultured Pirellulaceae bacterium | reverse complement strand
CGGTTATTGTCCCATCGTAAAGCGGATTTGGTCGACCAGTTTTGCGTTGTGGAGCGGCGGTTGGTGTTTCGCCACCTTGCTCTTGCTTCATCTCGTTTGCGATATCGCGAGACTTTTGCGTTGGGCTTATCCGTTGCTGGTTATCGGAGCCAATTCGATCTTGATCTACGTGATGAGTTGGACTGTTCGCGAGCCGATTGAAGATCTGTTGGTTCGCCACCTTGGCAACGAGCCCTTTAAAGTTCTGGGGCCTGCGTTTGAAGACTTGTTGTTAGGCGCAGCGACGCTGTTGATCATGTTCTATGTGCTCTGGTGGCTCTTTCGCCGTCGTGTTTTTGTCAAGATCTGACGCATGTTCAGGCATCGGCCTGAATCTTTGATGATTTGTCACCAATTTGTTTTCTTCGCTGCCAGAATCTCGCAACAATGTGAACAGAGATTGCTGCCAGAGCGATTGTGGCTTGACGGGCAATTTCGCAACCAACGGAAGGCGATTTCTCCATGTGCGGAAATTTGAACGGCAGATCGCAGGGCGGCAGGATATTCTTTCCCATGCGTCTACTGTTGTTCGCTGGGATATTTATACCAAGTCCAGCAGCGGCGCAACCAAGACCCGACGAACGACCTCCATCGACTCGCTCTGCCCACGACGCGCTGTGGAATTGGAGTCCCGCTAAACCTCACCATTCCGCTGTGACGATGATCCGCACGGGGGACGCCGTTGGCACCGGTGTGGTGATCTTGGTTGATGAAGCGTCGCCAGAGGGTGAAGGGTACCTGGGATTCGTTGCGACGGCCGCCCATGTCGTTGAGTCGGCGAAACCAAAGGGGAAGAAAAAGAACAAAGAGATTCGTGTCTATTTTGCGAACAAGAATCGAGATATTGCGAGAGATTGCAGCATCGTTCGGCGCGATCGCGATCAGGACGTCGCTATTCTCTGGGCGTGGATTCCCAAAGACATCGTTCCAGCGCGGCTGACCACTCGTACGGCAAAATCTGGTGATGCCGTTGAATTTGTTGGGCTGGGCGGTAAATCGTCGTTATCAGAAGGGCTGCGCCATTTCACCGCGAAAGCCTCCGCTCCTACGAACTCGAAGCTAATCTATGCTGACCAAGCCTTGCTTCCCGGTGACTCGGGCGGTCCCATTTTTGATTCTCAGAATCGGCTGATCGGGATCATATCCGGCGGATGGTTTTGGTGGTCACACAGCAGCATAAAGACGCAATATGACGAACCACTCAGGGCGACTTGGCCGGCGCGGGGTTCGAATATTTTGCCGCTTGCCCGACTGATTGCCAGCTTGCCGCATGACGAAGCTGGGCGTTGCAGCGCATCCAAATCGAAACGTTCCAGGTACAAAAAGGAAACTGGAGAGTTGGTGGCAACGCTGGCAGTTCCACGCCAAGAGCGGACGGCCGATTTCGGACCTGTGGCGCCGTCGTGGGCGATGGAATCCGTAGTGGAATGGGTTCCGAACGTTGAGGAGCAGGTTATTTACGACTCCCCTGCACCTGAAGAAGTGATCATCTACGAGTCGCTTTATCCGGCGACTTCAGCCGAATACCCGCCCTAAGCGATAGGCATGTTTGTTGCGAATGGATCAAATTGACCGTCTTTGGGCAACGACTTAGACTGGATGGGGCACAATCGACTACTCCCATCGGACCAGCATGGCTGATCGCGACCCATCACCGACCGAGGCTTCATCCCGTGATGATGGCGACCGTAAGGATGAATCTTCGCCGGGAATTCCCTCACAGGAAAAAATTGATCCAATCGACGGCACCACGGTGACTCCTGAATCGTCGCCACACCCGGCCGCACGGACTGACGACGCGACCGTCCTCTCTCAACGCACACCGGTTCCGATCGACCCACCACTCCCACTTCGGATGAGTGATATTGGCAATGCGCTGGTCGGCAAGGAGCTGAAGCATTTTCGGCTAGAGTCGTTTATTGGCGGCGGCGGCATGGGAGCCGTTTTCAAGGCGACGGATAATCAGCTGGAACGTCCGGTGGCCGTAAAGATTCTGACTCATCGTTTTGGGCAGGACGATGATACGGTTCGACGATTCAAGGTCGAAGCTCAAAGTGCGGCTCGATTGAATCATGAGAACATCGCTGCCGTCTATTATGTCGGCGAGGACAAGGGGTGGAACTTTATCGTCTTTGAGTATATCCAAGGCGAGAATCTTCGAGACCTTGTTGCCAGAACTGGCCCAATTCCTATCGGGCAAGCGGTCACGTTGATCATTCAAATCGCTGAAGCGCTTGATCATGCGAATCAGCGTGATGTGGTGCATCGCGACATCAAACCGTCCAATATCCTGCTGACTCCCGAGGGCCGTTCGAAACTCGTTGATATGGGGCTAGCCCGATTACAACAAGTCGAAACGTCGGAAGACGATTTGACGGTGAGTGGCGTCACGCTGGGAACCTTCGACTATATTTCTCCGGAACAAGGCCGTGATCCGCGCAACGCCGATGTGCGTAGTGATCTCTACTCTCTGGGTTGCACCTTCTTCTATATGCTCACAGGCAAGCCGCCGTATCCGAACGGCACGGCATTGCAAAAGTTACTCAGTCACACGAGCGATCCACCACCCGACGCACGCGATTATCGTACCGACTTGCCCGACGAAATTGCTCAAACGGTTTTGAAACTGTTGGCCAAGAAGCCTGAGCAGCGATACCAATCGCCAATGGAGCTGATCGCCGATTTAATGCGCAGCAGTTCGCGGTTAGGGCTGGCAGTTACCGCGCCCAAGAACATTGCGACGCTACCGGCGCCCGCCAGCGATTCGCTAATCAGGCGTACGATTCCATGGTTAGTCCCTGTGTTGGTACTGGCTGCGGCAGTCTTGGTAATGGATCGCTTCGATAGACAGAGCGTTGCCGCCACGAACAAGCTGCCAGAATTTCGGTTGCCGGACAACGCAACCATGCGGGGGCCTGCGTCGCTTGACCCTTCCACAAAGTCGACTGGGTTGGAATCGCAAGAGTCCAATCCCAGCCGCGACGAACAACCCGGTGTACGTCTACCGGAAGTCGAATCGGACCGCGATTCCGCGACTTCGCCGCCAGAACCCAACAGCGATACTCCTGCATCGATCGCCGCCTTGGCGACGCAATCTTCAGGAGAATCGGCGCCTCTGGCCAACGTGTCAAAATCAGCGGTTATTGGTGAATCGAAACGCCAGCTCGCGATTGGAAAGTCCCGTGAATTTAGTGATCCCCTCAAGCCTTGGCCGATTTACGTCATTCCTGGCTCGGATACGATCATCGACAATCAATCGTTGACCGTTGGTTCGCTCGCCGAGGCGCTCGACTATCAGTCGGGTGACGATACGAACATTCTGATCGCAGCGAACGAGTTGACGATGGAACCAATGACCATCGACAAGAGCATTACCATTCGCCCGGCTCCCGGTTATCGACCAACGATTCGTTTCCAGTCATTTCAGAATGAATCGCGATCGTGTTGGGTCGTCGACTCGGCAAATTTGATCGTCGAAGGCATTGGGTTCGAACTCGATACTCGACAACCGGGACTGAATGGATTGTTCTCTATCAAGGGAGCACAGGTCGTTCAGTTGACGGACTGTTCGATTCGAGTCCTGGGTGAATCACGGGAAGAATCTCCCACCAGCGTTTTTCATGTCACTGCCCCGTCCATGACCAATCTGCTCAGCGATGACATTGATGGCAGTGCTTTGGCCGTGGAACTCCGCAATTGCCAAGTCGTGGGTGATACTCGATTGCTTAGCATCGCGCAGGCTTTGCCGTTGAAGTTCGCATGGACCAATGGGCTGTTCGCCAGTCTTAAGGAAATGGTTTACAGCGGTGGCTCGCCAGAAGTTTCTGCGGATGGGGAATTGATCAAATTGGATTTGGATCATTTGACGGCTTTGGCGGGACAAGGCCTGTTTCGTACTGTGGCGTCAAAAGACCTACCTCATTTGATCACGATAGATATCAACGCAACAAGGAGCATTCTGGCTACAGATCGAGACTCTCCATTGATATCGTCGATTGGACGTCAACAATATGCTGACGAATTGGAATCGCTTCTTTACAGCGGCGAACGCAACTTTTACGAGGGGGCGTCGTATTTTTGGAAGAAGTCGCTCGTGTCCGACGGTGACGCCACCTCAACGGCTTCGACAAAGAACGAAGTTGAGTTATCATTCGCCGAATGGCAGCGACGAGACCAGACGACCGACATTCGTTGGCAACGCAATAAGGTCGAATGGCAACGTTCGATCGAGGATTTGGTCTCGTTTGCCGATCTAACAGCCGACGATTTCCGATTGAGCGACTCCCCCAGTAATCCGGCTCTGAGGGCAGGTGGTGGGGTGGAGCGAAGCGATGCCGGATTTATCTACAACCAGCTTCCCGAACCGTTCTGGCAGGAATCGACTGAGTAAGAGGGCGTCCGCAGCGGTGGCTTACTGCGTGGCCAGATTCTGCATACCGACCACCATTGCCCCGTGGAACGGACAGAAAATACACGGAAGGATGCTTATCGCCTTCCGTGCTGGAAAACATCGTCGCCTGTGGAAAGGTTGCACCACTTGGAGACGGAAATCTCAAAACGAGCGGTGCTGAGCCGCCGACACATGCTTGAATTAAGTTATTCGGCGTTATGCTCTCTCGTGGCCACAGGATCATTCGTTGGCGACGACTCTGGAGGTTTGCCATTGCTCTTCGCCGCGCGTTCGTCATGAATGGACGGGCCAATCAACTCACGAATTTCGGCTTCGTTGACTTCCTCGTTGTCAACGAGTGCCTTGGCCAATGTATCCAGCTTTTCCCGGTTCTTGGACAGGATTTCGATGGCTCGATCCGAAGCTGCGTGAAGAATCGCCGCGACTTCTTCGTCAATGATCTGAAGTGTGTGTTCACTGAACTGTCGCTGCTGGTGCATCTCACGACCGAGGAACGGATCCTCGTCGCTCATCTTGTAGCTGACCGGGCCCAGCCGCTCGCTCATGCCCCATTTTGTCACCATGCGACGAGCCATTTGCGTCACGCGTTCGAGATCATTCTCGGCACCCGCGCTGGTTTCGTCGTAAACGATCTCTTCAGCCGCGCGTCCGCCGAGTATGAAAGCCAGCCGATCATTCAGCTCGTTTTCGCTGATGCTCATCCGGTCTTCTTCGGGAACTGTTTGCGTCACGCCGAGGGCGCGACCGCGTGGAATGACCGTAACCTTGTGGACTCGATCCGAACCCGCGGTCAGCCAGGCGATTAGTGCGTGACCGGCTTCGTGGTAAGCCGTCTTTTCCTTTTCGTCTTCGGTGAGGACTTCTTCACGTTTTGCCCCCATAAGTATCTTGTCGCGGGCGTACTCGAAATCGACCATCTCGACCATGTTCTTGTCGTTGCGAGTCGCCCACAGGGCGGCTTCGTTGACCAAGTTGCGAATGTCCGCACCCGTCAAACCAACGGTGCCTGCTGCCATGCGATCCAGATCAACATTGTCGGACAACGGTATTTTCTTGGTGTGAACATCAAAGATGGCTCGTCGCCCCTTCAGAGTTGGGCGGTCTACCGTAACGTGGCGGTCGAATCGGCCGGGTCGAAGAAGTGCCGGGTCGAGAACATCGGGGCGATTCGTCGCAGCAATGATGATCGTTGAATCAGTCGGTGTGAAACCGTCCATTTCGCTGAGAATCTGGTTCAGGGTCTGCTCACGCTCGTCATGGCCACCACCCAAGCCGGCTCCACGTTGACGACCGACCGCATCAATCTCATCGATAAAGATGATCGCCGGTGCGTTTTCTTTTGCGGTTCGGAACAAGTCGCGTACACGGCTGGCCCCGACACCAACAAACATTTGAATAAACTCTGAGCCGTTTACCGTATAAAACGGGACGCCCGCTTCTCCTGCGACGGCTCTGGCCAGCAGCGTTTTGCCGGTACCAGGAGGTCCATTCAGTAGGACGCCCTTGGGGACTCGTCCGCCCAGTCGTTGGAATTTTTCCGGTGCCTTGAGGAAATCAACGATCTCCTGCAAGTCACTTTTGACTCCCTCAAGTCCGGCTACGTCTGCGAACGTAATCGGTTCGGCCGCCTCGTCGTAGCGTCGAGCCGTACTTTTGCTGAATCCCGATAGAAATCCGCCCCCCATCAATTGGTCGCGCGTCCGTCGAAACATATTCCACAGAAACACGAGCAAAATGATGGGCAGAATGATTGAACCGACCGCCATCAGCAGGCTGTATCGGTCCTCTGCCGGCGAGTGTTTTTTGTTGACGGCAAATTCGTCGTACCAAGCCTCGAATTGCTCACGCTTGGCTTCGCTCAGCTGTGGGTCGAGGATTACGAAGAAATCCTGCTTGAGTTTGACCGGTTTTGCCTGTTTGGTCTTGGTAACGAGCTGACCGTCTTCGCCATATTCTTTCGGGGCGTCCGGTGCGACTTTGAATTTTCCAATGACCTTATGTTCGCCGATATAGTTGACTTCGATGACGTTGCCAGTCGACAGTTGGCTGATAAAGAAGTCTTCTCGGATTTCGGACGGTTGTGGGGTCTGATTGAGGGCAATCATCATCAGGGTCGCGACCAGCAAGGCCACGATCAACCACATATTGGGATTGCCTCGCCGGAACATTGCTGGCACGGGCGGTCCACCACCTTGCTTGCCATCATTGTTCTTCTCGGGCGATTCATTCTCAGGCTGCTGAGAATTCTGTTCCTTTTGATCCATGGAGTCTTCCTGCGTGCCTCGCGATTAGATTTGCGAGCGATCTGTTGTCTAAAGTTCCGCGGTGCATTCTACCGGATATACCCGGTCTTATTGAACCGTAAAGCGGGTCGGATTTCTGCCACATGGCAAGATGCGTGATTTTTTTGCTGTTCAACTTCCGGTTTTCAGATCTCTTCGGAAGACGGTATTGCGCGACACTTTAGGAAAAGCCGCAGTTGCCCCACTGGAATGTGCGGCGAAATTTGCGAGTGCAACTCATGGAATTGGACTGAGTCACCAGTCAGATTGGGCGAGTTTTCGCCATCAATCGCCGACTCGATGGTCGCGATTTCCGAATCCTCCATGACGCGGTCGACCTGGATTGGCAATCCGGCTTCCGCTGCAAGGACCAGATGATCCCAAAAAGTCACGTATTCAATGTCACGAATTGCCAGCATTTCTTCGAGCGAAAAACAGCCTTCTTCTACCAATCGCCAAGTCCAAAAATAGATCGGACGCTCCAGTGGCTCGTCCGAATCGGACGGTATCTCGGACAAAGACGCTGATTGGGTGCCGGAGTCATGATCCTCCAACGGTGTGTCGAGAGCATTCTCACCGGAACTTCTTGACGGCTCAGCCAAGTACCCATCCGGCTCGACCCTCGTCAAAGTCGCGGAATCGTGGTTGGGCTCCACAGCCTCAGGGGGTGTGGCGGGTTTCGCTGGTAATGAATTCGAAGGAGTCGCCGGTTGACTTCGATTCTTGGATGGCCGTGGTTTGGAAGGCGCCTCCTCCGCTTCGCACACCGAGCGTATTTTTCGAGCGAGTTTCTTGGGCAATGCCACCCGTGTAACGTCGGCTCGATCCCACATGACATCGCGGCCGAGCTCTGTGAGTCTCAGGAGTGGGCGATGGGGTTCATGCTCGAACTGTTCCAGCCAGCCGACTCGTAGCATCGCCTCCAACACCGTTGCCACATCCGATTGCTTCAGTTCAGAGAGCTTGCCGAACGTCGAGACTTGGTCGAGTTTGGTCTTTTTCATTTTTGCGGATTGCGAACCGCAAAGCATCGCGGCGATGGCATTCTTGCCGACTCGCTCTTTCGCCCGGGCAACTCCACTCAAACCGATGCGTGCCACGGTCTTTATGACTGGGTCGTCTTCCAATTCGATCACGATTTCGCCATTGGCTGATTTGCCTGGCGTACTGCAATTGTCACAATTTCCGCAGTTCTTGCC
>CAYYHV010000366.1:5127-7984 GCA_964471695.1 uncultured Pirellulaceae bacterium | reverse complement strand
GTCTTATTGCCAAGAGCGAGCAAACAAAGCGCACTTATGATCGCTTTCGTGGTCGAGTCATGTTTTCGATTCGCGATCCCCAAAACCGAGCCATCGCGTTCGGTGGACGCGTCATGCCGGGCTCGGACGACCCCGCCAAGTACATCAACTCCCCGGAAACGCGACTGTTTTCAAAAAGCGACAATGTCTACGGACTGGACATCGCGCGAGACGCAATTGTCGAGAATCGACACGCGGTGATCGTCGAGGGATACACCGACGTAATCATGGCTCATCAACATGGCGTCAACAATGTCGTCGCCGTTCTTGGTACGGCACTGGGACCACGACACATTCGCTTGCTCCGTCGTTTTGCCAACCGAGTCACTTTGGTCCTGGATGGCGATGAGGCAGGTCAGAATCGAACCAATCAAGTCCTCGAGATGTTCGTCTCCAGTCCCCTCGATCTTCGCATTGTGACGTTGCCAGACGGCCAAGATCCCTGTGATTACGTTCAGAAACACGGAGCCGACGGATTCAACGCACTTTTGGAAACCTCATTGGATGCGTTGACCCATAAGATCAATACAGCGACCGATGGGTTGGATCTGGGAAATGATCTCCATGGAGCGAACCAGGCGCTGGAGGATATCCTCTCTACCTTGTCCGGTGCGGCTCTGGGGGACAACGACCCGCAGAATCCGTGGCGTTTGCGTATGCAACAAGTCATCGGGCGCTTAGCACGTGAATTTCGAGTCGACGAATCACACCTGCGTGATCGACTGCGTGGACTGCGAATTGCCAAACGCCCGCTTACCGAACAGATTGAACATTCGCCGAAGTACGAGTCACTTCCACCTTTTGATCGATGGGATCGCCAACTACTGGGATTCCTCTTTCGATACCCCGACTTTATTTCGTCCGCACTCGATCGGATCGATTCAAAGAATTTGAGTACCGCACAAGCACAAGAAGTCTGGCAGATTTGCCACGCCATCCATCAGAGTGGCGGCACTGCAGATTTCGGGCGGGTCTTGTCCGAAGTGGATGACCCGCGACTAAAAAACATGTTGGTTGAGGTTGATGAAGAAGCACAGGTACAAGCCCCCGCAGTGCCCCAGGATTGCCTGGAGCAATTGATTCAAGCGTACCAAGTGCGAGAGGATGACGCGATCTGCAAATCCAAGGTTCAGGAGCTTGAGGCTGCTGAGATGACCGAGGAAGAGCAGATGGCAGCATTGACCGAACTCCTTAACCGCAAGAGGCAGCGACAAGGTATTTCTGCGCCCACGGACGGGTAGCAAGCTTTGTTGCAGTCGACTACCAATTCTTTCTTCACCCTGGTGACGAAAGATGATTGCCGCCCGCAATTGGGGGGAACGGCATGGGACGTCGACAAACAATGTCCTTAGATGCGCAAGAAAGCGCGGAAGGATATTTCGATGGATAATCGCGATAGCGACCTTAAGACGATCATTGCCAAGGGTAAAAGCCAAGGCTATCTCACTTACGACGAAATCAACAGCTATCTCCCAGACGAGGATACGACCCCCGAGAAGCTCGACAATCTGATGTTGGCTCTCGACGAACGCGGAATCGAAATCCTCGACAAGGCCCCTGCGCTTCCGGTTGAACCGACGCCCGGTCCATCCGCCGCAGAAATCCAGGAAGCATCAGAGACTCAACTCCCGGCCGAAGAGCTTCCCAAGTTGAGCGACGACCCCATCCGTATGTACCTTTCGCAGATGTCCGGTATACCCCTCCTGACGCGCGAACAGGAAATCTCGCTCGCCAAGAAGATCGAAGTCTCGCGAAAGCGTTTTCGACGTTCATTGCTGAGCAGTGACTTTGCTATGCGTGCAACCGTAGAAACACTCAAACGTGTCTACGCTGGCGAGATTCCGTTCGACCGCACCATCAAGGTATCGCTTACGGAATGCCTGACGAAGGAACAGATTTTGGCTCGAATGCCTCACAACTTCAAAACACTCGACGTCCTGTTGGCTCAAAACCAACGCGACTTTCACGTTTTGATCAGGAAATCGGTTTCCAACAGTGAAAAGGCAGTCGTACGCAAGCGCTATCTGCGCAATCGACGCAAGTGTCTGCAACTGGTTGAAGAACTCAGCCTGCGTACGCGACGAGTACAGCCACTGATTCGACGCATGAAAGAACATCTCGATCGAATGGTCGCGATCCGCGCACGGCTGCAGATCATTCGTCGCGACCCAATGGCTCGAGACGAACGAACCAACTTGCGACGGGAACTCTACGACTTATTCATGTTGACTAAGGAAAGTCCGCGCAGTCTTCGAGCACGTTACCAGAAGGTCGTTCGTGAGTTCGAAACCTACGAACAGGTAAAACGCGACTTGTCCAACGGCAACTTGCGACTTGTGGTGTCGATCGCCAAAAAGTATCGCAACCGTGGCATGAGCTTTCTGGATTTGATTCAAGAAGGTAACACGGGACTGATGCGAGCCGTCGACAAGTACGAGTATCGACGCGGTTTCAAATTCTCGACGTACGCTACCTGGTGGATTCGCCAAGCCATAACGCGAGCCATCGCCGATCAGGCGCGCACAATTCGCATCCCCGTCCACATGATTGACGTACTCTCGAAACTCCGCAAAGTCCAGAAGGAACTATTGCAAGAGTTTCGTCGAGAACCGTCGATGGCTGAGATTTCTCAGCGCAGTGACCTTCCGATTGAAGAGGTACGACGCGTCCTTGATATCGGACGGCATCCCATCAGTCTGGATCGACCTGTTGGCAATAGCGAAGACAGCCACTTTGGTGATTTGCTCCCCGACGGCGAAGCCGAATCGCCTTCGATCGGCGCTTCTCAAGAAATGCTTCGCGGGCGGATTCAGGATGT
>CAYYHV010000366.1:0-5117 GCA_964471695.1 uncultured Pirellulaceae bacterium | reverse complement strand
TTGGCGAAAGTGAAGATTGTACGTTTGGTGAATTCATCGAAGATCACTCTCCCGACAACCCCCTCAAGAATGCCAATAACGGAATCTTGCGGAACAAAATTGACGATTTGCTGAAAACGTTAACCTATCGCGAGCGGGAGATCATTCGCTTGCGATACGGTCTAGGTGATGGTTATACCTATACACTGGAAGAAGTCGGCAGAATCTTCCGAGTGACAAGAGAAAGGGTACGTCAGATTGAAGCGAAAGCTGTTAGAAAGCTTCAAAACCCTGTACGTAGTCAACAATTGGCGGGCTTCCTGAAAGCCGCCTAGGTTAGGCAATGCGTATTCGGATTAACCACGAACCTTGATAAAGGTTCGTGGTCCCATGCACAATTGCTTTCCCGACCATTGGGGAAAGCAATTTTGCTTACGTTGTGCAAGTCGACTAAGCCGATTTTTAACGACAAAATCGAATCTAAATCCACCGGCAAAATCTGTAGCCAATTTCCGGAGTATGGGTTAATCTGGGCTTTATCAGTCATTTGTAATTCCTCTCCAAGCGAGAGCAGGCTTCACAGGACCGGAAATGTCAATCACCGCCGAGGCGCTCAGAGAACTCCATAGATTACATCGTCAAGCAACCGACCTTCGAGACCGCCTAACACGTGGTCCCAAACAGGTCAAAGCACGGGAAGGCAATGTTGCCCACCTTACTAACGAGTTTGAAGCAGCGAAGGAAGCACTGACAAAAGTCAAAATGTCAGTCAAAGAGAAGGAGCTTTCGCTCAAATCAAGAGAAGACCGAATTCTCGATTTGCAGGCGAAGAAGAATAGCTGTAGCAGCAATCGGGAGTACCAAACACTCCTCGAGCAAATCGCGGCTGACGAACAAGCAAACAGCGTTTTATCCGATGAGATTCTTGAACTTTTCGACAAAGCAACCGATGCGGAAAAAGTCGTCGAATTGGCTCAGGCTGGAGTCAAAGAAGCCGAGAAGATGCTCGCGAATCTCAAGAACAAAGTCGAATCCGAAAGGGCTGGCTTACAAGCCGATTTAGACAAAGTCGAATCGGAACTTAAGGACGCAGAAAAGGGCTTACCTGCTGACGTCAAGCAGGATTACGAACGCGTCGTGAAGGCTCATGGAGAAGACGCCTTGGCACCGATGGACGACGAAGTTTGCGGCGGATGTTTTCAAAAGATCACTTCACAGATGATCAACGAACTGCAGCTATCCAAGATGGTTTTCTGCAAGTCGTGTGGCCGATTGCTCTACATTCCCGAGGATACGGCGGTCAGATAGGATCTTGACCCGAGGGTCCCCTTTACTTGCTATCCTCAATTCGGCAAGATTATCGTATCGTTATCGAATTAAACCTGCGGTCGCCATTCATGGCGACCGTGCTTTTTTGCATTCCGAGGAATTTCGACATGACTAGTCGCATCCCCATGACGCAGGCCGGTTACAACCGAATAAAGGCCGAAATTGAACGAATGGAAAATGAGGAGATGCCAAAGATCGCTGAACGCATCGCCGAAGCACGAGCCGAAGGTGATCTTAAAGAGAATGCAGAGTACCACGGAGCCCGAGAATCTCAGGGGATGCTTCAAGCGAAGATCAACCAATTGAAGGGCAAGCTGTCGATGGCCACAATCATCGATCCAACCAAAGTCCCGCGCGACGAAGTCGCGTTCATGGCAACGGTCACCGTCAATGATCTGGACTACGATGACGAAGAAGCATTCACGCTTGTAGGCGAAGGCGACGAAGACTACGACTGCGGCAAGATCCTTTGCACTTCCCCCATTGGCATTGCCCTCCTCGGCAAGAAAGTGGGAGACAAAGTCGAGATTCCGGTCCCCAAGGGAACGCTCAAATTCGAGATTCTGAAGATCGAATACGACTTTGGCGAAGAGTAGCCCACGTCGCCACTCACCCAAGCGGACGCGGTATTAAGTCTTCCTCTGTCGTAAAGGGTATCGGCCGGGAGCTAGCCCGCCCTCAAGACCGCTTTTATCTACCACTCGCCAGAATTGCCAGCTTCTCTGACACCGTCAGTCTGCGTTGAGACTGACGATGTCGACTCTTGCCTATGTATTCAAGGATCCAGCGTCCGTAGAGGTTTGCGCGGTGCCTTCACCGAACACCCTATTTCCTAATTTCACTGAACAGCATGGAACGCAAAGAGATATCCTCCAGCGACTCTTCACCACGCTCGGCGAATACACGATCAACGCCCAAACCACCTCGCAACGAAACCGATTTGTAAAACCCGTAGTGATCCTCCAGAACCATTTCGTCACTTCCAAAGCCCAGAGCAACATCAACGTTACCGCCAAAGGCATTCTCTCGCAGGAAGACTACGTCCTTCCCGCCGCCCATTCTGACTTGGGTGGCACCGAGTTGGGACGCTTCCACACTGAGACGATCTGCGCCTGTCCCAGTGTCAATCTGCATCCCACCGTCACCAACATCAACCGGTGAGCCAATGGCATCCAGCTCAAGAACTCGAACACCTGAATGGGTTCCGCTCGTGCCAGTGGTTACTTCAGCCATGAATGATTGAGCAACTACGGTATCGAACTGAAACGTCAAATCAAGATGATTGGATTGTTCTGCTTCATTATTGGGCACATCTGCGTAGTTAATATTGATCGTCTGGTCAACCAATACCGTCTCGTATTCGCCATCCCCATCAATATCCGCGAGTAACTTGAAATGACTCATTGACCGCCGAAACGACTGCGTAGGGCCATCGCTGGCTGCTTGCAAACGGATTCCTTCCAGATTTACCGCCGAGCCTGGTTCAAAACGAACCTGATGTACGTCCCCCGCGTTTCCGTCGGGGAAGAATGAATTCGTGACGAGTTCAATCTCGGGATCCGCACTTTGGAAGATGCCATCCGCAAAGCTTCCCGTCATGGTAGCGCTAACCACAATATTGTCGATGTGAGCGCCCGACGCGGCATTGTGCCCATCCTGCGTACCAAAAGTAATCGTATACTCGCCCGCCTCTAATCGGATCGCATCACTTGAGTATGATCCATTCCCAGATGTGGACGCGTCCGACATCCCGTTACTCAATTCCCAATAGACATTGCCGAAACCGTGGTCGAACTCCACTTGGATGTCCGCGGCAACCGGCAGCGTAAACGAGAAACGGATCCCCGCGTCGTTCAAGTCGGCGGCATGCGAGTCAGGAAATGCTTTAAGCGAAGTGTTTCCTCCTGGACTATAGATTTCCAAGAAGTCCTGTGAGCCGCCATCGATATGCCAATTAGCTCCGGCGACAACCCCACTTACGTTCACGATCGAAGTTCCATCGACGCCGCCAAGGTTGTGAAATCCATTCGAATCGAAAGCGCCAACGTGTTCGCCGAAGTTCTCCGCCACGACGTTGACCGATGCGTTATCAGCCTCAATCGTTGCGCCTTCGAATGCGTCCGAGCCAAGTTGATAGACAGCGACTTCGTCATCACCACTGCCGGTGGTGATTTGTGTCTGACTAGCGATCGCGGAATTGCTCAGATCGACGTTGTCGTTACCGGCTCCAGTAAATAAAGTAAAATCGTCGTTCATTTCTACATCATGAACTACGACATTGTCATCGCCGGCGCCCGTCAGAATCAGCGACTTTCCACTTGCCTGAAGTCCATATAGTTGGACGAAATCTGCGCCCGACCCGCCACCGACAAGCACGTTTGAAACGGCAACGTCATTGAGATAGAACTGGTTCTCATTCGTCCCGCCAAGGATGGTCGCCGCGCCGTTGAGATACGTCGCGGTCATCGCGATACTGTCGTCGCCTTGCCCGCCCAGTATCGATGCTTTCCCATCGATCGACAAAGAGTAGCTATTGAATGTGTCATCACCGGCAGCCATCACTCCCAGCAAGTTGCCTGAAAGGCTAGTTTCAATTAATGCCAATTGGTCATTTCCACTGCCGAGCAGAATTGTCGTATTGCCTTCAACTTGGCTACCGCCTGCGCCAACACACTGTCCGCCGGCATTGCCAGTAATGACTAGATTCCCGCCAATTTCCTGATGCTGAAGGAACACATTATCATTTTCATTCAAAGAATAGGGGGCATCATCGGTCATGATGGTTTCGCGCCCGGGCCCATAGTATTCGCCCAACCCGCAATAAGAATCACCAGCCGAGCTGCCAGTGTGAATCGTGAGGTTGTTTCCGACTGAACCACCGTATCCAACGAAGTGGTCTCCGTGGTTCGAAAACCCGAGCTTTACGTCGGCGTTACCAGTGATCGTCGAGCCGAAGAGGGCTGCAGAATCGCGGTCGTTCCCCATATCGATCTCGAGGTTGCCAATCTGTGTATGACCAGGTGCGAACCTTGCAAATCCGCCATAGTCGCCGACGATCGCGTTGTCGTTTCCATTCCCGGTGATGATGGCAACTGAGAGTTGAGCAAAGTCACCATTGACTTCGACGTGATCGTCCCCGTCTCGAGTATCCATGATGATCTTGCCAGTCACTTCTTCGGCGGGTACGTAAACAGCATAGCCGGATGACTCGTCGCCGACCTCTTCCAGCCAAACCGATGTGTCGTAATTTCCAATGACATGAATGCCTTCTTCCCCACTGACGACCGAAACATGGTTTCCGTCGGCGTCGCCTTTAATGACGAGATCGCCAGCCGAGCTTACCGATACGAGAACGTCACCCGCAAGTAAATTCCTTGCTTCCAAAGACTCCGGATTCAGTTTGAACCCAGCGGAACGCTTCCGTTTGTTCCACCCATTGCGAGACTGCATTTACTTCACCCTTCTTGATTTTGTGCTGACGGTATTTCAGGGCGGCGCCCCTTCACTGACGACCAAAGCTAAGCCATTTAGGGGGTACGGTGACAGAGGAGCGACACCGTCGAGACACAAATAGATATACCGAGGCGCGGCATGATTGCCATGCGCGTTCGTCTTTGCCTGACCTGAATCGGACCGTTTACCAAGAAGAAAGGATCCCGATTTGTCGCAAAGACCTCCTCACCGTTAGTTCGCGCAAGGTCTGCCTGCAAACAGGAGTTCAGCGCAATGCTTAACGAACATTCTGATTACTGGAGCCCCCGCTTGCTGCCACTCGCTCGTCGTGCGACATCCAGAATGCACGACCAAGC
>CAYYHV010000365.1:0-8006 GCA_964471695.1 uncultured Pirellulaceae bacterium | reverse complement strand
GAGTCGATGCTACCTGAGTCGATGCTTGCCGTTCCGATGCCGACAATTCATTCACAACAAGTAACGCATCAAGCGGCGAGACGACGCCGTCACCGTTGACGTCGGCATAAGTCCCACTCGACTCGTCAACAACTTGTCGGACCACCTCATCCACGTCGATGTCCAGTTGATTGATGACGAGCAGGGCATCAAATGGTGTCACGACACCGTCGGCGTTCGCATCCGCAGGCTCAGCGGTATTCTGATCCGGCGTTGTCGCACCGTACTCGAAGCCCGATCTGACGTAGCGAACTTGATCCGCCGCTGATTCGTAGAGGTGATTCACATCGCCATGGCGTATGACCATCAGCAGCCTCTCAATCGAATCGGAATCCGATTCGATAGCCACGGTCATAAACTCAGCGTCCGTTGTACCCCCAAACCGACTGGCAAGATCAACCGCAGCCAACTGCGACAGCGATTCGCGTCGCGTAAACTCTACCTCTGCCTCAGTCGCCCAAAGCAGCGGCGACTGCGAGACGGGGGCGGCTTCCCAAGTCACCGTATCGATCACGGTGTCGGGGTCTGCAACAGGTACGGCAGTGATCTGGTTCGAAGAGATTGCGTAGAGTTGATCATTGATAAACGCGGATCGCAACAAAGCCGACTGGTGCTCGACCGTTCCACTGAGTTCGATAGCGTTGTCGCCCAATTCAGGGTCGATCCTCCACACCAACAAATCATCTTCGACTCGAGACTTCTTCTCCTCTGCATACCCATCACCATCTTCGTCCGCGCGATAGCGAACGGTTCGACGCGAAGGAACGGACAGCTGCGAATGTTCGGAAAACCACCCGAAGGCATGGTGATCAGACGCGGAGATACTGTTGCTGAAGCGGGGAAAGTCCATCTTGTCAATCAATATAGGATTGGCCAAGTCCTCCACGTTGAACAGAGAAACAGCCGCCGCATCGAATCGCTCGATACTCGAGTTTTGCCCGATCGCCAGGATATGATTCGCGTCGATGAACTGGAGGTAACTACTATAGCCAGGCAAAGAAAGCGAACCAACAACTTGCGGGTTCACAGGATCTGAAAGATCGATACCAAAGAGCGGATCGACATTCCGAAACGTCGTAATCAGAGCGCGATCGCTCGCGAATCGAACACTTTTCACACGTTCGCCCAAGCCAACATTTTGGGTACCTCCGATGATCTCAAGTATGCCCTCATCGTCACGGAGAACGAACATGGAAGTTTCGGATCGTCCGCTATGGTTACCATCGTAATGATTATCAACGGTCGACACGATTCGCAAATAGCCGTCCGTATCGTCGACTGAGAATTGGTCGTTAATATGACCGGAAACCTGTCCCGTCGCGCTGAAATGCAATCCTCCCTTGGAAGGCAACCAATCAAATTTCATGATCCGGGTGACTCGTGGGTCCTCACTCGATGCTGTGTCGTAGTGATCGTCGAGCACATAAAGAGCATTCCGCGTTCCGTGAACATTCGTTGCGCTGCTGGTCATGACACCTTGCGAACTGGTCAGACCAGGCGTATCTGAAGTCATGTCAAACGATGTAACATTGATCAGGTTGCGATCAAGTTGGCCAAGTGGTCTAAAAATATCTTCGGGCTCAACCACCAACCCCTGCCGGACGACTTCGCCATCACCATTCAGACTGATATATCCCGGCAAAACCCCCTTTAGAATCGACGCAAATTCTTTTTCAACCCGAGTCGTATATTCCTCCTGAGTTTCTCGCACGCATTCCGACTCGACGCAATCGAATTTTGGACCAGGCAAAACCAATTCGCCAGCATTGGTTACCACAAGCACATGATCATCGACGCGACGCGACTCGACGTATCGCCCAGTTATTTTGGTTGATTGAACAATTTCGGGAGCGCTTCGTTCTGATACGTCAATAACGGTAACCGTCGTACTGTTGCTGTAAAACGGCACCGACCGTATCGTCGGTAACAACGAAAGGGATGGCGACATTCCCAACGTCAACGGGAACACAGATTCCGAATCAAAATCCAGCGTCCCATCCGGCAAGTCGTATCGAGGATAGCCCCCAACACTTCCAGTCCTTGAGATGACAGTAATACGATCTCCGTTGAGATAGGCTCCGACGATATTGCCGCCTATGTTCGTCCGAGAAACGACTTTCAATTCGTCAGCAGGCAGAGCTTTGGTGATGATTAACTCACCATTAGAAACTGAAAAAAGATACGTTCCGTCGTTCTCAACAAGATCCGCTTCGTCAACGCCGCTTACCTGTACATTCGTTTCTGAAAAGCTCGAGTCAACGGCGGCGCTGTAATCAAACGATGAACGATCCAGCGATGCTCCGTAGCCGTTGTAATGTCGGTCAATCGCATCTTGAAACAGGTGCCTCCGGAGCTCGTCCAACGAATCGAATTGTGCCAAACGATCGAACCGATTGTTGACAACCTCAACGTCCACGCGGGCCAGCAGTTTGCCGTCGACCACATAAGTAAACGAATCTGTGCCCTCGAACCCAGCGTTCGGTGAATAAACGAGCGACTGCCCATCATCCGAAATACGAATTGACGAATCATTTCCGTTTTCACGAATTTCCGTAATGACACCTTCGCCAGTATAGTCAGCGCCCAGCAAATCGTTCACCATCACTGGCAACGCATTACTTTGGCTGTCAGGCGATACTCGATAAATATCGTCGCGAACTCTTCGCACAACGTGAACATTGACGTGTTCGTGGAGTATTCCGTTGACTGTATACGTAAAGCGATCGTTTCCCTGGAAATCCGTCGGCGGTGTATAGAGAACCTGACCATCTTCAGTAAACGTGACTTCTCCGCCAGCTTCGGATTCAGAGACTCCCGTCAGTCGACGCGTCTCGAACAATCCTTCGAGATGCCCATCGTTTTCAAGGACATTCACACTTCCTGAAGTGTTCTGGTTGGTAACGATTTTGTCTCGACGCAGCCAACTTGGAAAGCTTACTCGAACCTTTGTCGAATAGGCGTCATCCACGGTGTACTCGAGCGACGTTGACGTAGCTCCGGTAAAGATCAAACCCGTCCCATCGGCAGAAATCGAGACACTTCCGAACTCAGGTTGGACCACCGAAGTAATGCGTCCCGCGCCTGTATACTCGACTAAATTCACTCGATCGTTGTTGAGAACGTCCAATGGTTGATTCGTGACAATTCTTTGGAAACGAAAAAAATCCGACTGAACGGGGTTGGTAATATCGACCGTCACGATACCAACGTACTCATTGTCGACGGTGTACTTAAATGTATCGCCACTCGCGTCGGAGGTAGCAGGCACCGTATAGCTCAACGTACCATCCGGCATAATTTCAATCGCGGCGCCGATTTCGGAGGCTGAAACGCTGGTAATCTGACGTGGACCGGTGTAGCCGTTTCCACCGAAATCGTTATCGAGCACGTCCAAGGGCAATCTGACTGTGCCTTGCGGAACGTTGACCCAGTCCGCCTGCACTGGCGAAGCGACACTGACTGATGCGCGGCCACTGAATTGACCATCGGCGATATACCCAAACGAGTCGATTCCTTCAAAATCGGTGGGCGGCGTATACGATACAGTTCGCCCATCGGCCAGAAGTGAAATCGTACCGCCATGCTCGGAGGTACCGTCGACGCTCGTTATCGAGTCCACGACGTAGTGGATGCTTTTCCCGCTGGGGCGGTGGAATCGCTCCAGGATGTCGTTGCCAGTCAGGTTGATCGCGAATTCGGTACTGTTAGTGTTGACGAATGCTCGATCCATGACAGTAGGATTCAAAACGGAAAATGACATCGAGGCTTCGTAGGTGCTGTCGACCACATACCGCAGCGTTTCGGTGCCAACAAACCCCGGGGCTGGCGTGTAATATATGAACGAACCGTCGTTGCTGATCTCGGCCTCAGCACCTTCGCGCGCATCAAGAACGTGGGTGATTCGCCGCTCGCCCGCGTAGCCCGACCAAAACGGATCGTTGGTGCGAACCGCGATGACATTGTCCTTTGAATTCTGCAAAATAAAGTCAAAGTCGTCTTTAAGTGGTGAGGTGACGTCGATCTTAACTTCGGCCGTATATTTCCCATCAACCAGATAGACCACCGAGTCTTCTGGGAAGTTACGGTTGCCACCAGAGTCGGCAACGTGTGGATCCATGGTGTAGATCAACGATCGACGGTCTTCGCCGATCCTGATTTCACCGAACTGTGGACGACTGACTAACGTGATATCTCGATTGCCGGAGTAATCCGACCAAAAGGGATCGTTCTCCATCACCGTGAGAATATGATCGCCGCTGACAGCCTTCAGTTGGTAAGAATCATCGCGAAGCGGTGATTCTATGTTAATGAGCACGTGCTGCGAGTACTCGCCATCAACGTAGTACGTAAATGACTCCTCACCAGAAAAGTTAGCCGGCGGGACATACCGAAGCTGCGTACCGTCCTCCGAGATTTTGACTCGACCACCCTGATCTCCAAACGTCACCGACGTAATCTTTCTCAAGCCGTCGTATTCATTCTCGAAGGTGTCGTTGCCCAACACGTCGACGGTTTGAGCCCCGGAGTTTTCACGAATCGAGAAAGTATCGAAGTTTAACTGTACGCAATCAGCCGCCAACAATTGCCGCGCCTCGAGCGATTCCATCCCGAGTTTTCGAGCCCCAAGAAGGCATTTCCGTGTTTTGGATTTATTTCGTCCGCGCCGTACACGGACCGGGCGACTTACAGGCGAGACACGCTTCATCTCAGACAACCTTTCATGGTTTATTCCGGCAGTTCGTCGCCAGACAAGATGGACAGGAATCGGGCATCCTTCTTTCTCTCATGTAGGGCAGACTTTAGCAGGAAAAAGCACGCGAATTCCAGCTAATTTTCCGCGCGCTCGCTTCAACGCTGCTATCAGACGGCAGACGGCATGACTGGCACTCAGCCCCTGGTGTAGAAATATCACCAAGATCCGGCAATCAGGTGAAACGCCGTGTTAGGCCTACCTCACGCGGGTGTATTGGATGGGCCCGGCGATGATAGTACCGGGCCTTGGCAGCCTGCGCCGCTGCCGCGCAGAAAGCGACAGCTAAGAATCCACCGGCGTCCCGGCATGATCAAATTTCCTCGGCACCGGTTCAGGAATTCATGAGACAGGTGCAGAACTTCCACTTGCGTTACGTTTTACTACGCAGCAGCCTGTGCCTCTCGCTCTTTCTCGAGCGTTTGAACACGCTCCGCCAATAGTGCGAGAGCGGAAGCGAATGGCTGAAGTACAGCCGTCGAGACAACAGACTGACGAGTCTTAAAATCTTCGTCGAACTTCCGCATGGCTTCAGCGACTTGCTCAACAGTTTCAAATTCTATGGACGACATATTTCTTCTCTCGTTTGCGGGCTTTCAGGGACTATCTCCCCCAGTATCGACTGAAAACAATTCCCGTCGTGATGGCATCGCCAAATCGGCAACCATTCCACACAATGGGATGTATGCGTAAAATCCGACGTTTCGGATTCGCCGGAAAACTTTGACGCAGGTTAGTCGCAGGAACCAGAACATTGATCGAAATCGAACCGCACCCACTCTTGGACTGTGGGTTGTTTGTCTCTGAATTCCCCCAACAAATGGGGGAGATTCCCCCCAACGACGCGATCGTTCAGTATCACTGCACATCCGCAGAAGCTCCGGTATCCTCCAATGACGAGATCCGAGCAGCGGTGCGAAACGTGCTTCGTCATGGTGGGTTTAAACCAACAGGCCGCAGCAAACCAGCCTCGGAGTATCTCATCAAAGCCGCAAACGCCAAGAAGCTGGGCTCGATCAACATGGCAGTCGACGCATGCAACGCCGTCTCTTTGCACAGTGGACTACCGATTAGCGTCATTGATCTGGATCGCGCCACTGGGCCACTTCGAATCGCCACGGCCGACGATGTCGAATACGTTTTCAATGCTTCCGGCCAATCGATCAAAATCGGGGGCCTGATCTGCCTGTTCGATCAGGATGGTCCTTGCGCGAACGCCGTCAAGGATTCTCAGCGCACGAAGACGCATGAGGGTACCCAACGCACTTTGTCCGTTGTTTGGGGCACCCGCTCCTATCCCAACCAAACGGCAGCCACCCTCGACTGGTATCAATCCATGCTGGAAGAACTCGGAGTCACAATCCAGCTTTTTGATTGTTAGCCAACCCTCTGCGCTCTTAAAACCCGAGCAATCTTCGAATCTTTGAATTCTGTCCATCGGTTTCGCTACGGTTCAAGTGGAACAGAAATCGACAGAGATCGCTGTGGCAGGCGATCGAAAGGAGAGGAACATGCGAAGGTCATTGCGCACCTCGGGCTTTACGCTCGTAGAACTTCTTGTTGTCATTGCTATCATCGGCATCCTGGTATCTCTATTGTTGCCGGCCGTTCAGAAAGCTCGCGAAGCCGCTCGACGGATTCAGTGCACGAACAATCTACGGCAAATATCCTTGGGGCTTCATAACTACCATTCGTCGCGTCAACGATTCCCGGCAGGTTGGCGATCCATCGACCAACCGCGGAGCTACAACGACGAAACCATCGAAGGCTGGGGCTGGATGACTCAAGTTCTTCCCATGGTTGAGGAGGCCAACGTTTACGATCGCATCGATTTGCGTCAACACTTACTGGATTGGGACTTTGATTCCATCCGTCCGCTTGACATTGCCGGCCAACAGTGCCCATCGTCAACTCAGAACAGTCTATCGTTCAACATCGTTACATCCGCGCCGACGTCGCACGGCCAACCATTCGTCGAACTTGGCCGTACGCACTATGTCGGCAGCGTGGGCTCGTCGGTAGCTCAAGAAGACATGGGGCAGGGCACCAGTTGCCCGTCGCCAACTTTGCTGAATCAAAGCGCTCGCATTGACGGAGTCTTTTATCGCAACAGCCGGACTCGGATTGAGCAGATCACCGATGGCTCGAGCAAAACCATCATGACGGGGGAACGCAGTAAAGGCTGGATATCATCCCAACGCGGCGTTGCCGGTGAATTCGATTCCTCGTGGGTCGGGGTCGTCACCGGCTCGCCGCACACGGGTTGGCGAGTCCTCGGTTGGACGGGCGAGCCGCCCAATAACGATCCAGGCGGCTCCAGCGATTCTCACTTCCACGGGTACGCACAGTTCAACAGTGCTCACGATGGAATCACGCTATTCGGATTTGCGGATGGTTCGGTTCAAACAATTGCAGACGACGTCGACGAAGATACTTTCAAGGCTTTGGGCACAATCCGCGGCCGCGAAATCATTTCGTCCTCGGACCTGTAATTACTTTCGTCGTCGTGCTGCTCCAGTCGAAAGGGACTTCGGCTGGAGCAATTTCACAAGCCGAAATCTTTTGACTATCAGCGATCACCTGCCAAGTGGCGTTTTGCGAACTTGATGTACTGCGTCCAATCGTAGGCTTTTACATCATGCTTACCTGATCGCATATGGTAACCAATCCTGTTTCCAATCGGCTGATCGACGGCTGGCATCTCTTCGGGCAATCCACCTTCTTCGCCCAACAGCTTGTATACGGGTTGGGCATGATAGCCAGACAAAAACTCGCCCTTCGGGTCGGCCCATTGATCCCCCTGTGCGCTCGCGATATAGACCGGACGTGGAGCCATAAGGCTGATGAGCATATGCTGATCGACGGGCATCGCATTTTCGTTCTCGCGATAGTCATTGTGTTTCGCGCAGAACCAATGCGGAAACACCGTCGTGATTCGATCGACCGTTTCGCCAAAGTGGCGCCGAGCCAAAGCCGCTCCGCCGCATCCCGAATTGTTGGAAATAACGATGGCAAACCTGGGGTCCGTCGCTCCCGCCCAAAGCGATGTCTTTCCCAATCGCGAGTGGCCAAACACCATGGCCCGCTTCGCATCAAAGTGTTTGTCGGTTTCCAAGTGATCCAAAATTCGACTGAGGCACCATGCCCAACCGCCGATCGACGTCCAGTTGTCCGGCCGAGCTTGCAATTCAGGGTAAAGCGCATGGACGCCGTTTTG
>CAYYHV010000364.1:0-8075 GCA_964471695.1 uncultured Pirellulaceae bacterium | reverse complement strand
AACCCGATAAGATCACCCGACAAGTCATCGAGTTGGTGAATGAGCGGTTCGCCAACCATCCTGGAACACTGGACGAGTTTGACTGGCCAGTCACGCCCCGTCAGGCACAGACGGCGCTTGACGATTTCATCACCCATCGTCTGCCTCAGTTTGGCGAATACCAAGACGCGATGTGGACCGACGAGCCTTACCTGTATCACTCGCGACTTTCTGCGGCGATGAACTTGAAGCTGATCGACCCACGAGACGTTGTAAATTCTGCCGTCGCGGCCTACTTGGCTGGCTCCGCGCCGCTGAATAGCGTCGAAGGCTTTGTGCGACAGATCCTCGGCTGGCGCGAATACGTACGAGGGATTTATTGGCTATACATGCCAGAGTATCTCGAACGCAACACGCTTGATGCGAATCAGCCACTGCCGGATTTCTACTGGACCGGCGAGACCGACATGCATTGCCTTCAGCAATCGATCGGTCAGACGTTGAAGTTCGGCTACGCCCATCATATTCAGCGTTTGATGGTCACGGGGCTGTTTACTTTGCTTCTTGGGGTTGACCCGAAACAAGTTCACGAGTGGTATCTGGCTGTCTACGTCGATGCCGTCGAATGGGTCGAATTACCCAATTCACTTGGCATGTCTCAATATGCGGATGGCGGCATCATGGCTAGCAAGCCGTATGTCGCGACTGGCAAATATATCAATCGCATGAGCAACTATTGCAAAGCTTGCCAATTCAACCCCGACAACGCGACGGGCGATGACGCTTGCCCGTTCACGACTCTTTACTGGGATTTTCTTGCTCGACATAAGAGCCGATTGCAGGGAAATAATCGTATGTCGATGCAACTCAAGAATCTGGAGCGTAAAAAGCCAGAGGACCTAAAAGCCATCAAGCGACTCGCGAATTCACTACGCAAGTCGCTGAAAGAAGACTCGACGAAATAAAGCCGTCCTACTCCACATCGAGGAAGAAGTCTGGCATAAGATCAGCCCCAGGAGTCACGGCATACTGCTCCATATCGGTAACCCCGTCTTCTTGCAGGACTTCATCGTCTATGAAGAAGTTCCCCGTCGTTGTAGCACTATCGCGATTGAAAATGGCATGAGCAGCATCTGCCATAATCTCAGGCTTGCGACACATCTTCATCATGTCTTCTCCGCCCAGGATGTTGGCAATGGCCGCAGTCGCGATTGCCGTCCGCGGCCAAAGTGCGTTGACGGCAATCTTCTTGCGTTTGAACTCTTCAGCCATCCCGAGTACGCACATGCTCATTCCATACTTTGCCATTGTGTAGGCGACATGGTTGCTGAACCAATTCGGGTTCATGTTTAGCGGTGGACTGATATTCAATACGTGAGCATTCTCAGCCTTTAGTAAGTGTGGTAGACAATGCTGAGTCGTCAAGAAGGTGCCGCGTGCATTGACTCCATGCATCAGGTCGAATCGCTTGGCTGGCGTATCGGCAGTCCCGGCTAGAAAAATGGCACTGGCATTGTTCACCAGAATGTCAATTCCGCCAAAAGTTTCGACAGCACTCGCAACCGCAGCCGCAATTTGCTCTTCGTCGCGAATGTCTGCAATGCAGCCCAAGGCATTGCCGCCCGCCGACTTCATGTCTTCCACCGCGGAAGGTACCGTCCCGGGGAGTTTCGGATGCGGTTGATCCGTCTTTCCAATGACAACGATATTCGCACCGTCTGCTGCCGCGCGTAGCCCGATTGCTTTACCGATTCCTCGGCTGGCTCCGGTGATGAAGATCGTCTTGTCCTTGAGTTGGGTCAACTTTTCTCTCCTGCGATTCTTGAAACGATATTTGATCGGGAACCTACGAATGCGTATCGTACGGCCAAGGCCCCTGGGTAAACAGCCCGCCGTCTACATAGAGCGTTTGGCCCGTTACGAACTCTGCTTCCGGACTTGCGAGATATACAACCGCTGCCGCAACATCCTCCGGTGTGCCGACACGACGCATCGGCGTGATCGGCGCCCAGGTGCCGGCGTAGTCCGGCGCCTCCTGTTTCGTTCGCTCAATCTCGATGGCGCCAGGCGCCACGCAGTTTACGCGAATGCCGTGGGGACCAAGCTCAACAGCCGCAACATTCGTAAAGGTTTGAATGCCGCCTTTGGACGCGCAGTAGTTCGACAGCATCGGAAAAGGGCGTTTATTGGACCCTGATCCAATGTTGATAATCACGCCGCCACCGGTAGTTCGCATCCGTCGCCCAGCAGCCTGAGTACAGAGAAACGTCCCCTTGAGATTTGTGCGAATTGTGCGGTCCCAGTCGGCTTCTTGAAGTTCGAGGATCGAACAGAACGTCTGGACGCCCGCATTGTTGACCAGTAAGCCGAGTGTATGCCCGGCTTGATCCAAGGACGCAAACATCGTCTTCACCTGATCGGCGAAGCCAATATCGGCTTGAATCACAAGGCACTCGCGACCAAGCTCGCCGATGTCTCGGGCAGTCCGTGCTGCAGCCTCCGAGTCGCTGTTGTAGTTGAGAACTATGTCCCAACCAGCGCGCGCCAATCCCAGCGCAATTCCGCGGCCAATGCCTTTTCCAGCGCCCGTTACTAACGCGTATGTCGACGTACTCAAGAATTCGCTCCTGCTGATGATAACTGGAGCGATTCTATCCCAAATCAGGAGTCCGTCGAAAGTCGATCGAACGACAATTCAGATTCAGCGTGTCCGGACGAATCGACGACGTTGCTTGTGGAAGGCGACTTTGGCAGTTACGCGATCGCCGATCAATCGCTGCATGGAATCAATGGCTCCCTGCATTTCATCAGCCCCAAAGAATTCGAGATCAATTCTCGATTTGGCTCGAATTTGGAGCCTGCCTTGAATTTCATTCGTAACGAAAATCAGTTGCATTCCCCCAGGAGCCGAAAAATCAGCGCGCTTTATCTGGTCATGAGGAAGGACAAAACTCCGTTTGCGCTGTTTGACCATATAGGCCAGTTCGCTTGGCGTATAACAACTGTGGTTTTCCATTCGACGCGGACTCTTTCGGCCTTCGCATTTCGAATTGTCGATCATCTGCCCGACAGACGCGCCGACCATGCCGAACCCGAGCGCCCCCACACACGTAGCTAATCCGATCTTGCTTTCCTTGGCAACGCCGTACTTATAGTCCGCGTAGCTGCATAGATCGAGGAAGACAAAATCACGTTCGCGACAGTAAACTTCGAACACCCACTTTCCACTGAAAGTCGTTTCTTTCATGCACTTGAACGTCTCTTGACTTTGAGTCGCCCACTTGCTGGATTCCAATTCGATCAATTGTTGGGACATTGCCAGACTCCTTGTGTTAGGACCGATCGCCTCGATTACAACCATAGGACACCCAGCACAATCTCACGGACAACGAATGCTCAGATTCACTGCGTCCCGCAAAAGCGTTTGACTCGACAACCGTGCAATCCGACAAATACGGAACTAAAATAGAGCAGTCGCCCAAAAATTGCATTTTCAAGGTAACGCACGATGAAACGATTGATTCCCCTGATTCTCGCTCTGCTCGTATCCAGCACGTGTTCTGCCGATACGTTTGGCGGTCGATGGCAAGGCGGTTGGAAGAGTTGCAAGACTTCCCATCGAGGGAGGCTCTCAGCCAGGTTTTGCCGGATTGATGACCAACACGTCCAAGCAACATTCCGAGGCACGTTTGCTCTGGTGATTCCATTTCGCTATCGCGCAACGCTCGACGTCGTACACGAGGAACCGGGATTGGTGCAACTTTCCGGAGCCAAACGACTGGGCCCACTCATGGGAACTTTTTCGTACGACGCAACGATCACCAATAACGACTTCCAAGCCACCTACCGATCACGACGTGACAACGGCATGTGGTGGATGAGTCGCTAATTACTGCGGATCAGCTGCTACGCCTGCCGCTGACTCTCACGGCGGTAGGCCTGAATGACCTGATCAAGTGTCTGAAGAAACTTGGAGCGATCCTTGTTGTCAAACGGCGGTGGCCCCCCACCTGGCATGCCGATTTCTCGCAGTTGCGCCGTAATATCTCGCTGCGCTAAACCGTCCGAGATTTTTTCCTCCGTCAACGCCACGCCTCGGAATGTTATCACGCGAGCCCCAGCGGCGAACGAGCGACGAGCCAGCGGATAGTCGGCCGTAATGACGATCTTGTCGTCGTTAACGTTCTCTGCAATCCAGTCGTCTGCGGCTTCGAACTTGCCCGTAACGAGCTCCATCTTTACCCACGACTTTTTTGCAGCCGGGATGGCGAGAGGGACATTGGCGACGAGGGTCACGCCCAAACCATACCGAGCCGCGACTCGATAAATCTCATCTTTTACAGGGCAAGAGTCGGCGTCGACGATTATTTCGAGTAATAGCGAATCAGAATCATTCATCAGATAAGAATCTTTGCAGGTCAGCTTGGGGGGTTCGTCCTACGACTCCCATCATAATTAAGATTCCAGATTCGGCGAATAATGCGCCAAAAGGGGAAAAAGGCCAGAAGGGGCCAAAGCAAGAAGATAAAAAAACGTGGAGGAGTGAAGTCCCTCACACTAGTGTGAGGCTGGGGTTACTTCGACTCTTCCACTTATTAGGGAAGCCGTTATCATATCTGCCCCCATTTAGAAGGGGCAATAGTCGAATTTCAAGGCGTTAACCCCTTTAATAACAAGCAATTGGGTAGTGCCACCCCATATTGATGTTGCAACACAGATTGTTGCAACATACGATTTCCAAGAACTTTGCCGCCAAAAAAACAAATTCCACTTCGCACAACCATGCCCCAACCAACCAAGCGACAGACCTCTGGGCTCGCTGCCGAAATCGGCAAGCGTCATCCGTTTGCCAGCGTCGAGCAGGAGGCGATGTTAAATGTCTTGAGAACTGCGGCCACCTTGTCCGAGCCCATGAATCGGCTCTTAAAACGTCATGATATGTCGATGGCCAAATTCAACATCCTGCGAATACTAAGTGGGGAAGGAGCTCCCACGCCATGTTCCGTAATTAAGGAACGCATGATTTCGTCGGTGCCTGATGTCAGCCGAATTATCGACCGCATGGAAGCCAAGGGACTGGTTGAGCGAATTCGCTCGACTCAAGACCGACGAGTCGTCGAAGTTCAGATCTCAGGCAGTGGCCAGCGTCTACTGACGAAACTTAATCCACTTGTAATGCAGGAGCATAAGAGTCTACTGAGTTCGATTCCCAACAGTGACCTGGCGACGTTAAACCGCATACTGGTTGCTGTTCGTGCATCGATAGCCTCACCTACCGGTTGATCAAAGGAATCATCTTGGTTCCCATTTGATTCGCCACCACACCCTTCACAGAAGTATTTCGCGAACAAGGAGAATAGCAATGCGACGCAACTTACTCATGGCAGGACTTTTACTTCTCACCATGTCGACTGGAGCCTTTGCCCAGGCGGCGAGCTACACGCTCGACGGCTCGCACACCGCCGTGATCTTTTCAATCAGTCATTTCGGATACAGCTTTACCTACGGGCGTTTCAACAAGGTCGAAGGAAGTTTTTCCGTCGACAACGCAAACCCTGCGGCAAGCCAATTTAACTTCAGCATCGACGCCGCCAGTATCGACAGCAACGATCCCAAGCGGGACGAGCATCTTCGCGGTCCCGACTTTTTCAACGTGAAACAGTTTCCCACGATCAAGTTTACGAGTACTGGCGTGAAACCAACCAAAGACGGCGTTACCGTTTCTGGAAAGATGACGATGCATGGCGTGACGAAGCAAGTCGATTTGCCGATGAGAAAAGTCGGTGAGGGCAAAGGGCCGTACGGCAAATACCGCGTCGGTTACTATCTGCAAACGACACTGAAACGAAGTGATTTCGGCATGACTCAGATGATTCCAAAATTGAGCGACGAAGTCAGCGTTACGATCAGCTTTGAAGGCATTAAAAACTGAGCGCCAAGCGGGAAACTGCCCACGGTGACCGGATTTGAGATATTATGGACGGCAGGCGGGTGTACTGCCTGCCGTCCATTTTTCTGGCAAACTCATTTGATTTGCCGCGACCGCCCACAGCGAACCATCGAATGTTTGACCCACTAACGACTCTTAGCGCCACTCTGGTCCCAGCTCTTGTGGCGGCCGTCATCATTGCCCTGACCGTCTGGCAACGCCCGCCGAATAATGATGAGGAAGACGCAGAAGAACAGCGGCTACGCGAACCCACGCCCTACGCTTCAACCGCCTGGGCGCTGGCAATCGTCCTGGCCGTCCTTGCGGGATATTTTGCGACCGAAATATTTGAGAAGGCCCAATCATCCAAAACCGGATATGGCTCCGGATACGGTGAGATGGCCTCCGTCGAACCCGAGGCCCCGTCAGTTGAAAGCGCGCCTTCGAATCAGGAAGAAAACGGCGACGACGCCAGCAGCGAATCCACTCCGCCCACAACCGACTCCGGTCCCCCCGAGGAGGAAGTCGCCGAATCGGAATCGAGTGCCGGCGATGCCTCATCTGACGATGCTGATGTAGCGACCGATTCCGACTCTGGCAAAGCGACTGATGAAGGCACGGCGACTGATGAAGGCAATAAGAACGGCGATGAAACGAAGAAGCCGCAGTTCAAAATGCCCGAGATTACATTCGAGGATTTGAAGCAACCCACCACTCAAGTATTCCAGTCGGCATTAAAACCCATCGAAGCGCGGCAATGGATTCCCGCTGTTGCACTCGTATCCGTCGTCTTGGCGCTTCTTGGTGGACTGTTTCCGCGCTGGGGCATGTCGCTCAACTGGATTCTTTTCACTGCCGCAATCGGCTTGCTTGCCTATCTCATTCTCCGCAATAGTGTCTACATGACAGCGGAATGGAAAGGGCAGACTGCCTATTTCTGGCTGGGAGCCATCGCCGGCGTCGCAGGATTGGCTTGGTTGTTTATCGTATCGGAAGTGCCGGGCAATTCTCGTGGAACGCTGTTCCTTGGCGGCATCGTTGCGGCGTGTACCGCCGTCGCCATCGCCAGCTCGGGAAGCTTGAAGTACGGTTTGCTGGCTGGTATCGTCGCTTCGGCGATGGGTGGAGCCTTCATGGCTTCATGGCTTCTGCGTCGCGCTGCTAACAACCTGGGATGGGCGACTCCCGTCATCGCATTGACCACTCTCATGATCGTCGTCAGCCATTTCTTCTCTGATCTGAAACCAGTGCACGCCGGATTGTTAATCGCCTCTTGGCTGCTAGTCGGTTTGCGCCCCAGCTCAGGATGGTTCGTTGGAATACTCTCACTCGTTCCCGCTGCGATTGCGGCTTGTTGGGCAGCCTCGACTGCAATGCAACAAACGGGTGCGGGTTAAGCCTAACGTTCCGCTGGACGACGATTCGCGAAGCGGCGGTGTCACTCGTTTTCGCCGAGGTCAATTTCGAACCATTCGTCACCATCTCTGCGCAACTGAACGGATTGAAAATCTCCAAAATCCGAGTCGACCACGCGCAACTCGCCAGATGCCTTGGAGCCGACGACGTCATAAATGAAGATATCTTCGTCGTCTTCCGCGCCCGTTTTCATCAAGTTGAGATTCAGTTCTCGAATTTCGCCAACGTGTTCTTGGATTTGCGGGTTTCCTGCGAGTCGTGATTTCAGGTCATCGCTTAATTCAACACTTGCGTATCGGATCGCAACGACCGAAACGATCCCCAAGAGCAGGACCCCACCAATCCCCAAACACCCACAACCAGCCAACACCCAAGGCATGCGTGAACGACCTTTCGCATCTAACGATTGTGGGTCATCGCGAAACGAACTCGAATTTTCCGATGTGCTTTTCATCCTGTTACTCAGTAGACCATTGAGACCGTTCAACAACACCGCATAATTTGGCAACGCGAATCCAGTTACTCTGCAGGCACCAAACCTTCCGGCTTCTCTAGCACAAGGTAGTGTCCATGATCCGCGGTCACGATCAGCAGGGACTCTTCCCAATTGCTATTCGCTTCCACCCAATCCGTGATATGTTTCACCGCGCCGTCGCCGCTTTTCACGGCTCCAATTGCGTTATCAATGTTGTTGGAGTGATTTGCCCAGTCGACATCGCCCGGTTCAACCAACAACCAGAAAGGACGATCG